>JBAUMF010000070.1:0-9461 GCA_049578545.1 Thiobacillaceae bacterium | reverse complement strand
GCGTGTGCTCTGGCTCCTGCCCGACCAATTTCCATCCGGGCTGGGATCATCCGCCGCAGGAAATCTTCATGATGATCCGGGCCGGCAAGCGGGATGAAGTCTTGAAATCGGAATCCATGTGGATGTGCACGTCCTGCTACAACTGCATCGTGCGCTGCCCGCGCAAGATCCCCATCACCCACATCATGCACGGCCTGGCCAACTACGCTCACCGTCTGGGAGTGGCGCCAAAGAACCAGCCGACCCGCGCCTTCTCCAAGCTGTTCTGGAACAACTGCATCCACACCGGCCGCGTCAATGAACTCAAGCTGACCATGGGCCTGTATTTCAAGGATGCGGAAGGCAAGATCAACATTGGCCAGGGCATCAAGAAGGGCCTGGAGATGAAGAATGTTGCGATTGGACTGTTGAAGGCCAAGCGCCTGAACCCGTTCGAGATTTTCGGCGGCCACAAATGCAAGGATCAAAAAGGTATTGCGGCGATGCTGAAAAAGGCCCGGGAGCTGGAAAACCAGCGCAAGCCAATCAAAGCCTGAGAACAAAAGCAGGCTTGCCTGTCTCCATGAGGCCGTGGTTGCCGCGGGGGGTGATCCCAGCCAACGCAATCAAGGCACAAACCCATGACGCAGCGTATTCTCCGAAACGGTACGCGTCCATAGAAACTGCTTGAGGTATTCCGGTCCACCCGCCTGGATGCCGCTGCCTGAAAGCGCGACCCCGCCAAACGGCTGAACCCCGACCTTGGCACCCGTGATGCGGCGGTTCAGGTAAAGGTTGCCCACGCGGTAATGTCTGCGCGCCTGTTCCAGGTGTTCCGGCAAGCGGCTGAAAACGCCGCCGGTCAAAGCATAATCGCTTTCCATTGCAAGGCTAATGGCCGCCTTGAAGTCAGGGGCGTTCAGCACCGCCAGGATGGGTGCAAAAATCTCTTCCCGCGCGAGACGGTGGTTGGCCTGAATGCCTGTGAAGATGGCGGGGGCGAAATAGTGGCCGTCCTCCGGAACCCTCCCCCGGTAGGCCAGCCGCCCCTCCTGCCTGCCGATTTCGAGATAGCGCTGGGCTTTGTCCACCGCAGCGCCGTCTATGAGCGGGCCGAGCACATAGCGGGGGTCCTCAGGGGGGCCGTACTCGTAAGCGTCCAGCGCGGCAGCCAGGCGATGAACGAGCTTGTCATGCACCTTGCCGACTGCAACGACCCTGGATGCCGCCGAACACTTCTGGCCCTGGTAGCCAAAGGAGGAAGCCAGGATGCCCTGCACTGCTTCATCCAGATCGGCATCCTCGTCGACGATGATGGCGTTCTTGCCGCCCATTTCGCACACTACGCGCTTGATCCGTTTCTGCAGTGGCGTCCGGGTGTGGGCCAGTTCCAGTATGGCCAGCCCAACCTCGCGCGAGCCGGTGAAAGCGATGGCAGCCACCTCCGGATGGGCGACAAGTTGCCTGCCCACTGCGCCCCCGGCGCCCGGCAGCCATTGCACAGCCTGTTCAGGCAATCCGGCCTCCAGCAGAGCCTGACGGTAATGCCAGGCGACCACTGGGGTGAGGCTGGCGGGCTTGAGAATGACAGAGCAGCCGGCAGCCAAAGCCGCTGCGCTCATGCCAGCCAGAATGGCAAGGGGAAAGTTCCATGGCGCGATGACGGCTGTCGGCCCCACCGCCTCGTAACAACTGTCGTTGCGTTCGCCAGGGTAGCGACGGTTCACCCGCCAGCCTTCCAGGGTTTCCATTTGGGCGGCGTAGTAATTGAGCACGTCCACTGCCTCGGCCACATCGGCGTCGGCCTCGCGCCAGTTCTTGCCCGCCTCCAGTACTTCCCAGCCAGCAAAACGGGCGCGACGTGCATCAATGAGGCGAGCGGCGGTACGCAGTCTCTCTACCCGCTCTGCAACGGGCACTGCGCGCCACAGGCCGAACCCCTTTACGGCCGCCGCGACGACTTCCCCCACGTCTTCGGGCCCAACTGTCTGCACCCGCCCGACCTCTTCTGCAGGATGGGCCGGGTTGCTGGAGATAAGCCAGTTTTCTCCAACCGTCACCGCATATTGCCTTCCCATGTCGCCGCGCACCTGGGTCAGCGCGCGCCGAAAGGCATCGCGCACAGACTCCTGGCTGAAGTCGGACAAGGAAACATTTTCGAAAGCACGCGTGGAATGGCTTGGAAGGCTCTGGCTCATGCCGTCGCCACTGCGCGGTGCGGGTTGAGGTTGCGCCAGCAACTCTTCGATCGACCGGCCGTCTGCATAAGCCTGGCGCAGGATGGACGTACCGGCGGTATTTTCCAGCAGACGTCGGATCAGATACGCAATGCCCGCGACCAGATCACCGGCAGGCACATATACTCGCAAATTCACGTTCTCCGCGATCAATGCCTCGGTCAAGGGCTCGGCCATGCCGTAGAGCACCTGTGCTTCCCAAGCCTTGGCTGGCAACCCGAGATTGTGGGCCACGGCCAGGGCGTAGGCTTGGCTACGCAAGTTGTGGCTGGCGACCATGGGATAGATCCGATCCGCATGTTCCATCAGGCGCCGGGTGAGTTGTTCGTATTGACGGTCGACCTCGGCCTTGTCGAGCAGGACCGGAATAGGCCAGTCGCGCTGTGCGGCCCACGCCTGCTCCGTGTCCCAGTACGCCCCCTTCACCAGGCGGATGGCAATGGGACGGCGATGCTCCAGCACAAAAGCCAGTATCGACTCAAGATCCCGCCCGGCGTCTTTCAGATAACCCTGCAACGCGATCCCCACCCGAAAATCGGGTTGCGGATATTCCACGGCGAGTTGCAGGAAAACAGCCTGGATGAGTGGCTTCAGTTCCACTTGCTCCATGTCCACTGTCAGCGCCACGCCCTGCATCCGGGCTGCTTCGGCAATCGGGCCAAGCCGTGTCCAGACGCGGGAAGCGGAACCCTCGGTGTCAATCGGGTCGAAGCGCGGGGTTAGCCCGGACAGCTTGACGGAGATCTCCGCACCCGGCTCACCTGCCAATACATCGACCAGATTCAGGATCCGATCACGATAGGCATCTGCTTCAGCCTCGGTGAGCACCGCCTCTCCGACCGCATCCAGGCTTACCGTGGCCGGCAGGCTGCGCAGCCTGTCCAGCAGCCGTGCCAGGAACCAGGGCGTCTCTTGTGCGATGAATTGACGGGCCAGACGCTGCACGCTGCGGCGCACGGCAAACGCCGCCCACGGTTGCTCGCCGAGGCGGAGCGCCCTTCCCCACAGCCCGCCCAGTTCGCAGTTGTCGAGATAGGCGCGGAAGTGACCGGCCACAGCGTGATCATCGGCGAGCTGGGGCAAGACATCCACGAAACGGAACAATCGGGTGCGCAGATCAACATTGTTAAGCACATGGGAAAGCAGGCGCCCGCGCACGCCGCTGGGGTCGAACAAACCCGGCCGGCGGGCAGTTGCAACACGGGCGAGCCTCAAGCCCTTCTCCCGGACAAGTTCTTCTTCAGGTTCTCCGCTCTGGGTCATCAACGCTCCCGCCCAATGCCAGCCAGTTCCAGTATAAGCATGATCAGATAGCGGATGCGATCACGCATGCGCTGCACCGGCGACTGGATGCCAGTGAGATCGATTCCGCAACGCATTCAACCAGACGTAGCGACCCGCCCGTTTCAGCGTTACCAGATGACGGACCGCAAATCCCGTTACATGGTTAAAGGACTTCTCCTTTCATCGCTTGCACTCTCTCGGTGACACATAGCCGCTCAAGGCAGCAAATTCGGCTGGTGGCGTGTGCTGGCCACTTCTGTGGGGACAGGGGCCCCAAGAATCTTCCCGGTCGATGTCACGGGCACGGCAGCCGCACTCAGTCAGCGGAATCGTGCCAGTTCCGGGTCATCGATATGTTGCGCGGACAGCTGCGTGATGCGAGGCAGTTCCGAGAGGCGCGGCACGCCTAGTTTGAACCGAACCTGGCCGACGCGATCCTTCCATACCAGTGCGGGCGTTCCAGGTGCGCCGAACTCCTGCATGAGTTGCGTGTTGGCTCTCAGCTGGGCCATGAGGGTGCCGGGGACCCTGTCCAGCGGTGCGATCCCGCCTGTGAACTGTCCTGGGTGGTAGCCGGCTTCATTCTCCCGCAACGCGGCAACGCGGTCTGGTGCCTGCATGATTGCCGCTGCGCGGCCCGTGGAGCTTGGTTGCTGATAGGCGACCGGCACCCAGCGAACCTGCAGGCCCACTTTCTCGTATGGCTGCAAGGCCTTCCAGGTGAGGTGGCAATAAAGGCAATTGGCGTCGAAGAATACAAAGAGGACATGCTTCGCCACCTTCGCACCTTCCTGCACTGCATCCGTCCTTTCCAGCTGTGCATACAATGCCTGGTAGCCAAGCTGCTGCGCATCTCCACCGGCAAAGGTTTCGCCGGCACTGGCGACTGGCACCCAGAGGCTCAAAGCGGCCGTGAGAACGACAACGGCGCGAAATATTCCATCCATGCTATTCCTCCGTTTGTAAGTCTGCCCACCCGGTCTCGTGCACGGTAATGAATCGCTCCTCCGCCAAAGGACAGGGTCGAGCGGCCGGATCCAGCTCCTGCTGATTTCTCCCGGCACGTGCGCCGTTATGAGTTCTCCTAGGAGTGCGCAGGGATGCAAAAATTCCCGCTTGAGGAAACCACATCGACCAGCCGGATATCCCGCTCGACGAAATCCCCCTGGGTCCCGTCCCGACACCGGCGGCCTGTAGCCATCTTTCGCCGCGTGCAGGGCCCCGACGCGGGGCGTCGCGCACAGCCGGAGAAGCTTTTCCGATGCGAACAAAGGAGCCTGGCAAAGGCTGCGTCGTGTCGTGCATTTCCGCGCGGACGCGGCCGCAGACACCGCAACGCGTAACGACCCGACGTCATGAGTCCTCTGGTGCGCAAGAATTCGAGCGCCAGTGCATGTGCTAAAAAGATAGCTCGACGGGATCATCAACCATGATTGCCGGCAGTCAGGCTGCAAGGAGACGGAGATGAAAGTCGGAGTCATCGGATCCGGGGTGGTGGCGCAGGCATTGGGTGCAGGTTTACTCAGGCACGGCCATGAAGGCATGCTGGGCACGCGTGATTCGTCCAGGCCGGCAGACCGGGCGGGAAAGCATTCTGGGGTTCGTCTTGGCGATATTGCGGAAACGTCACGATCTGGCGAACTGGTGGTGCTTGCGGTAAAGGGCACAGCCGCGCTCGATGCGCTCCACCTGGCAGGCGCGGAGAATCTGTCAGGCAAGGTCGTCATCGACGCGACCAACCCGATCGCTGACGTGCCTCCCGTGAGCGGTTTGCTGCGCCTTTTTCACCAGCCTGGACGAGTAGCAGATGGAGCGGCTGCAGCGCGAGTTTCCCGATGCGCGCCTGGTGAAGGCGTTCAATTCGGTCGGCAACGCCTTCATGGTCAACCCGAAGTTTCCAGGCGGCCGACCGACCATGTTCATCTGCGGCAACGACGAAGCGGCCAAGCAAACGGTTGGCGAAATCCTCGACCAGTTCGGCTGGGAGGTCGTGGACATGGGCAAGGCCGAGGCCGCGCGGGCCATCGAGCCGCTATGCATGCTGTGGTGCATTCCGGGCCTGCTGCGCAACGAATGGACGCATGCCTTCAAGTTGCTGCGCCTGCCTTGAGCGCTGCCTGAGTGCTGCGGTTGCGGAGACCATGGGAAACACTTGCGACGGCGGCATGCAGTTTCGGCACGTTCAATGCGATGCGGCAAGCCGCGCGAACTCGCCGGAAGGGCACAAGCCATAATATAGGAGGGGTCTGAAATGCGCATACTTGTCATCGGTGCCACCGGAACAATCGGTCGTGCTGTGGTCGATGTGTTCAAGCCGGTGCACGAAGTGGTGCCGGTCAGTCGCCGGAGCACCCCGATCACGCTGGATATGGCGGATCCATCGTCCATCGCAGCCATGTACCAGCAGGTCGGTATCGTCGATGCCGTGGTAAGCGCTGCCGGCGACGCAAGGTTCGCCCCGCTGGCACAATTGAGCGACGAGGACTTCCGCTTTTCGATCGCCAACAAGCTGCTTGGCCAGGTGAATCTGGTCCGCCTCGCCTTCGAACACCTGCGCGATGGTGGCTCCATCACAGTGACAAGCGGAATCCTGGCGCGCTCGCCGATGGTCGGCAGCGCAGCCATCAGCCTGGTCAACGCGGCGCTCGAAGGATTCATACGCGCAGCCGCGCTGGAAGCGCCGCGGGGAATCCGTGTCAATGCCGTAAGTCCTCCATGGGTGAGCGAAACGCTGACGAAGCTGGGCATGGATCCGGCGCCCGGGCTTCGGGCGGCCACCGTGGCAGGCGCGTATCTGGAAAGCGTCACGGGAACGCAAACCGGCATGGTCATCGAGCCCCGCGGCTCGTGACCCGGTCCTGCCCCGTGCAAGATCAACCACACGGGCTTGCGGGGCCACCAGTCGCTTATGTTGCCAAAGCCCGTAGCGCGGGCGCGAGCATTCGGATTGACCGGGCCACATTGGTGTCTGATCCAAGCTGGGTTCGCGTCGAAACAGCTTACAAGCGGATTGCCCACGAAGGGTGGCAACAGCGCCCCGTTCCCGCAAGAGCGAACAAGCAATACTGCCACCCGGGACGAAAGAGGTGCGCAGTCTCGCAGTCAGGGGGCTACCAATTGCAGCAGAATAAGCCGAAATGCTGGTTTGGTTAGCACGCTTCATTGAGCGCCATCCCGCCTTCCATCGTTGGTCTCTTGGCATCTGGCGGCATTTCCCACCGCGGCTAGCCGGGTTGCTAAAGGGGCTGTTCGCCAGGAGCTGGGTCGTGGGCGCAGTTGCGGTGATGGTTGACGAGGACACCTCACCGCCTGAGGTGTTGCTGGTTGAACACAGTTACCGGCACAAAGGGGCATGGGGGCTTCCCGGCGGTTCCTTGGATTCGATCCCGGGTGATCCAGCCAGGCCACGCAATGAGTCTTCCCCAGATGACGTTCTCGAGTCCGCCCTGCGGCGCGAGGTGTGGGAGGAATTGGGCGTCGAACTTACGGCGATTCGCCTGCTTCGGGTCGACGCCATCCCCTACGTCAGTGAGGAACCGGGGCCCTATCGGCTGGATTTTTACTTTCGCTGCACACCGGGCCAAGGCTTCGCGGCTTTGAGACAAGACCTGGCTTCCGGACAACGCAAACCTCGCTCCCCCGAAATCAGTCGGTTGCGGCTGGTCCCATTGTCCGACCTTGGGCACTACGACCTCTTTTCAGCTGATGCGCGGTTTCTGAACGAAGATCTGCCTCGACTCGAACCAGGGCTTGCCAAAGCAACCTAACGAGCAACGAGGGATAGCAGAATATCCCCTGTTAGTCGTGAAGACAAAGGAAAGTGAACGGGCTGTCCTCCATCCGACTGCCTCGGCGGCGGAGGTCAGGATCATTCCGAAATAGTCTGAGCTGCCCGTGTTTGAGCAAAACGACATGATTGGCGCTCAGAAGGCATCCCCACCAGGCTGCTCGCGTTGCCGGGTTGCAGCACCTTGTCCGAACGGGACAATGCTTCGTGTGCCCCCAAAACCTGCGGGCTCGCCGTTGATAGCCAGTGGTCCTCGCGCAACGCAAACCGCCACCACCTCGATGACAGAACATCCACACCCACTCCCAGGAAGGGTGGCGACCATGCGACGTGCTGAGTTCTGGCGTGCTGCGCGGGTGAGTTGTATATGATCCCGCCGGCTCGGTAAACATCAACGTGTAACTCATGGGAGACAAGCCGCGATTGTGCCTATGCTTATCCGCTTGCCTATAGTCGGGTGAGTATGGGCGGGTTAGCGGACTGAGATAGAGACCTTTCAAATGCAGTGCTGTCTACACCACTTAGCTCTTTCCACAATATCCGCTCTAATCTTCATGAATATTTCGTGGGTCCGGCGTCGGGGGCTCCGCATTCCGTCGCAACTCTTTTAGCCTCTTGATAAACTCAACTGTCCGCTTGTCCGATTCTAATGTACTCCAAGGGTAGTTGTGGTCTTCTTTCTTCCAAGCATCTGCTACTTCTTGAAATGAGGCTTCACCGCCATTTATTCGTGTCTTAAGCTGCATGATCATTATCTCCTGCAAAATAAAAGAAATCCTTCTTCTTAATGGAAATTCAAATCGTATATCTAAATCATAGACCAGGAGGCTTTGATCAAAATCGTGCAATTTTTTCGAGACATTCATGAAACCGCCTAAGGCGTGCAGCTGGTTTTGGTGATGCGTCTCGATCCCCAGAAACAGCCGGCGATCGATGCCCTGCTGCATGCGGCATAGATAGCTGGCATGACGGATGGCAAGGACATCATTCTTGAAGCTCACTTGGAACGCTGCACCTTGAGGGCCCTGAGGTGCCAAGCGGACCCGCTTGCTCAGGCACTGCAGGGTCAGGAATGTTGCAAAGGAGGGCCGACAAGACCACGCCAACCAGACAAGCGCCAACTCATATTTTTTCCAGAGGTAGTCACTGGAATCGGATGCGCTGATGTCTCAACGGCAGTTTCAGAATGGCAACACCAGTCAGTGACAGACTTGCCCGGAAGCATCCTGTGATACTGTACCTGCGTGCAACTGGCAGCAACGACGGTTAGTCAGGCAACGCTGCCGTAGCTGGTATCCGTCGCGAGGTACGGCGCCTTCAAGCCGGCGACACGGCAACCCTGGGCTATGGGCCCGCCCGGAAAGAGCACGTAAAGTGCCTTTATCCCTCCCCTTGCATGAAAGTGTTCGTCCAAGGCGTCGTGCAACTCGCGCATGTGGATGATTGGAGCATCCCCATGCCTGACGAAATACTCTTGCAAACCTTGAATGACCTCCCAATGATCCTCGGTGAGGGTGAGTCCTTCTGCCCTTGCAACTTCCTCGGCCTTGCCCGGTGACCAGTCCAATGGCGCATGGGGGAAAGCCAGATTGGCGACGTCGACGCTTGTTTCGTGGTGGCTCTTCGCGGTAGAGTTCATCATTGTTGTCTCCTTCCGATCATTAGGATCTCACACACTATTTATAGAAGATGGAAGAGGGCCCGTCACCCCAAAAACCCCATTTCACGCCCGTTAACCACGAATCTTGTATGGCTTGGGAAGACACGGCAGCAATTGACCCCAGCAATGCGTAAAGCGGGCAAAACCTGAATACTGCGGTGCCCAGCGGCACCACGCCCTCCCAACCCAACACGACGGTCCAACCCAGGGTCGCACCGATCAATGTCAAGCCAAGAAGTGCGCGAGCGAAGCAGTCCATGGCCCCTCATCGCTAAGCGGTTTCACCCAAGCGCTCTTACATCAAATCACAGCGCTCACGATATGATGTGATGCACAGGAAGCTTGGTCAGGCGCCACTCACCCGTCTTCACATCGTACTCAGATGCCGTGAAAACATGCCATTCGGCGTCATCCAGCTTCGGATGATCGGCACGATAATAGTAACCGGGCCACCGGGTTTCCTGCCTGAATAGAGTGTGCCTGGCCACCGCCTCCGCAGTCAGGACCCGGTGGT
>JBAUMF010000069.1:0-2741 GCA_049578545.1 Thiobacillaceae bacterium | reverse complement strand
CGCGTTGCCATGAAGGGGACGGCGCAGTGACAAAGGAATTTCAGCCGCGGCTTGACCTGTCCCTGATTGACCAGTTCGATTCCTTCCAGCTTGGGCAGCAGCAGGGAGACATGATGGCCACGCAACTGCTGTTTCGGATAGCCGAACACGGCTTCACAGGCGGAACTGCAATCCTCGATCAGTCCGTCATCATTCAGAAACAGGGGGGCCAGGTCAGGCTGGCTCGACACGGTTTTGCGTGCCGGGGCATGACGTGAAGCAGCAAGCATGTGCTGGTCCTTCAAGCTACTTCTCAAGCTCAGTGCGTTGGGGTGTGGCTGGTCGGGTTGCTGAGTTCCATCTCTGCCTCCAGCCAGTCATCCAGTTCGTGGCCGGGCAGGAATCTGCGGACTTCTGCCTTGAGGTAGGCCAGCGCGGCAACTTGCTGATGCAGCTCTGCTGCCTCAGCATCAGCCAGTGGGGCTGTGCCGGCCTTGTGCCGTGCTTCCATGTGCTGCTTGTTGGCGCTCATCATCGTCTCCAAAAAAAGATAGTTGTGCTCTGGGAGTTTGATCTGAATCCAGCCCGGTTCTGTTCATGAAACGCCATTTACAGCCAAGCTCTTCTTCCCTGATTATTCTTTAAGTGTGTGCAACTTTGATTACATTAGCAGGTGAATCCAGATCTAACGATGAAGGATTGCTTAGGCGCTTACCTGTATTGCAGTATTTTGAGGACCGACGGCTTGTCGAGAGCACCACTTTGACATCGTTGGAACCAGTCGTTCCTGAATGTCCATTTGTCGCACGCGGCGAAGAAGACAGTTACAAGCTTGAAGGTCAAAGACCTCTTCAGGCTCGGCAGGCGAATCTCAGGTTTCTACAATACAGCTGTTAAGCGTGCCACAACGATGGAGGGCGCGAGTCAGCCACAGGCCGGTGGTGGAAGGGCTCCCTCTGAAGTGGAGTTATGAGAGAGCGCAACCAATACCATTGGGGCACCTGCTCGGCCGCCCTTCGATACCGGTGAACCGCTTCCACGCAATCCTTCACTATCCCGTCACCCTACTCATGCAACTGCCCATGCATGGATTGGGTGCCCGTCCTCCTCGGCTTCAACGTGGAGCGGCGGAGGATTCGCGTAACACTGTCAAATAAGCTTGTATCTCCTGCGGCGGACTGCTGAAAGATATGCTAGAAATAAGACTTCACGAAAGGAGATGTCATGAGATACCTGTTCTTAATGCTTCAAACGTGCCTTCTTGGATTGTCGCTGGTGCTGGCTGCGCCGGCCTCGGCAGGCGATATACACAAACACGGGGGCGCATATTACATCTACTTGCCGGCCACGGTCGATTTCGCCAAAGTAGTGGACCGTCTGCAGAGCGAAATCCAGAGCAAGAACTGGGAAGTGCTCAAGGTCCAGGATATCGACAAGGGCCTCAAGGAAAACTACCACATGGACATCCAGAACAAGGTGATTTACGCCTGCAAGTCCCAGTACCTGGCCCAGGCCATCAAGGAAGACCCGAATATCACCCTTATCGTCCCCTGCCGCTTTGCCGTGTATCGAGTGGATGCCAAGGGTAAGGCTGTAGGCGGAAAGCCGGGCAAGTCGGGAAGGATTGTTGTCGGCATCTCGGACCCCGCGGATGAAGCACGGCACCTGGGCATCAAGCAGATGGAGGCGGCCAAGGTGGCCGGCACGGAACTGCAGGAGGTTCTGCAGGGCCTGGCTGATTTTTACAAGATGAATTAAAGCCCTCCGGGAACACGTGCCCCGCCACGCAGCGTGGGCCACGTTTCCATTCCTTTTTCCCGATTGTGGACGCCACCTCCCACGTTCGCACCACCCTGTCTAGAACGCCCCAAATACAGCCGTTTTGGCTGGTTGGCAAATCAGGTCGATGGTTCTTCTTTCTCCGCTTAAAGAAAGCCTTACCCACCTCTTCTTGAAAACCTTCTACCCTATGGGAAAAAGGGGAGTATGAATGGGCATGACCTGGCATTGCACCGATTCAAGATGATGGCACGTTGATTGCTGCAGTGGTGTTGAGGCAAGACGCTCCGCGCCCAGCCACGTAGCAAACCGGGGAGAAAACTGGCAGAAATGTGCGTCTCCGCTGTAAGGATCATCTCGGTTTTGGCAGTGCTCTCGGCGCTGGCCGTGTGCACACGGCCTGCAGCCGCGCAGGAGGCGTCTGCTGATTTCGTTACGCCTGCCAGAACGGTGCCGACCAACGCATCGGTGCGGTTGGCGGATGCTGGCAAGATCAATCTGGATACTGCACAAGAGGGAATGCGCTCAGAGCCTGGCGCCGACAACCGGACTTTCACCGGCAAGTCTCTTATCGTCACCCGGATCCCCCGGCGAGACTACGGCGTTCCGAAGACTGCGCCCCTGTCCAATCTGAGTGCAGAAGGGGAGAATGAGTCCGCAGTCGCGGAACGGGCACGTACACCTCTACATGGTTTCTTATCCAGGCTGGACCAGAGCCTGCATTTGCCCCTGCTGATGCCGTCCACTGTCGGGAATCTTCTTGTCGACTTGAGAAGGAAGTATGACCCCAGAAGCATGGCGCAACCGGGCAACCTGCACTGGTTCTTCGACTCGCAAAACGACCTGGCCACTGGCAGCAAGGCACAACAACTCCTCGCCTGCAGCAGGATTTCGCAGTCGTGGGGTATCTGCGCATCCACCAATGCCAGAACCTTCAGCGTGTACTTCAGGGATCTCTAGAATCGTCTGCCCTGCAACACAGA
>JBAUMF010000068.1:0-100035 GCA_049578545.1 Thiobacillaceae bacterium | reverse complement strand
AAGCCGGCCAAAGTGGCCCTGACCGCCTGCATGCGGAAGCTGTTGGTCATCATGAATTCCATGCTTAAGCATCGTACCCCTTGGAATCCTCCTGTTGACTTACAACACAGTTGCTAACGTAATTTAGACGACATCCAATCTAGCGACACCAGTTGGCTAAATCAAGTGAAACTTAGGTAACTATAGCTTCAGTAATATGTTTTTGTGTTGCATCCCCTTTTAGGGGAACCTAAAATTTCACGGATGGATGTTAAAGTCATTTCTCCAGATTCTCCTAAATTGCTGGACCGGTTGCGGGCACAAATCCGTCTGCGCCACTACAGCATTCGTACGGAAGAAACCTATGTCGACTGGACACGCCGCTTCACCCTGTTTCATGGCAAGCGTCACCCCAAGGATATGGAGCCCGCAGAGGTGACTGCGTTTCTCACGCATCTGGCGACGGAACGCAATGTGGCGGCTTCCACCCAGAATCAGGCCAAGTCTGCTTTACTGTTCTTGTACCGTGAGGTGTTGCAACTTGAATTGCCCTGGCTGGACGAGGTGATTGCCGCCAAACCGGCAAGACGTTTGCCGGTGGTAATGACGCAAACCGAGGCGCGGCCCTTGCTGGATTCAACTTCGGGCACCATGGGGTTGATCGTCAGCTTGTTGTACGGCACGGGGATGCGCTTGCTGGAAGGCTTGCGTTTGCGGGTGAAGGATGTGGAGTTCACCCGTCGCGAGATCATCGTGCGCGAGGGCAAGGGCAACAGGGACCGGGTGACGGTGTTGCCGGAAGATCTGTTTCTTCCATTGAAAGCGCATCTGGTAAAGGTGAAGGTTTTACATGATCGAGATCTTGAAGCGGGCTTCGGCGAGGTCTATTTGCCGGATGCGCTGGCAGTGAAATATCCCAATGCCGCCAGGACCTGGGGTTGGCAGTATGTGTTCCCTTCGCCAGTCAGGTCGGTTGACCCCCGATCGGGCAAGGAGCGACGACATCATATTTACGAAGCCAGCGTGCAGCGGGCAGTCCGCGAGGCGGCAAGACTTTCGAACATTCACAAGCCGGTGACGCCGCACGTATTGCGGCATTCCTTTGCCACGCATTTGCTTCAGGCTGGCTATGACATTCGCACGGTGCAGGAATTGTTGGGCCACAAGGACGTGGCGACAACCATGATCTACACGCATAGGCTGAACAAGGGCGGGCGCGGCGTGGTTAGCCCCCTGGATGCTTGAGAAAGGCGAGTCATTGATGCCGGTCGATCCGATGAACGCCCTGTTTGCTCCAGGCGGGCCCCTGGCCGCGCGCTTGAAAGGCTATTCGCCGCGGCCACAGCAGATGGCGATGGCGGAGCGCGTTGCGGCAACGCTGTCCGAGAGCGGCGTATTGATTGCCGAGGCGGGAACCGGCACGGGCAAGACGCTGGCCTATCTGCTGCCGGCGCTGTCACACGGTGGCAAGGTGATCGTGTCCACCGCAACCAAGGCGTTGCAGGACCAGCTGTTCGAGAAGGACATTCCGCTCGCCCGGCAAGTCATCGGCGCGCCGATCCAGGCAGTGCGCCTGAAGGGCCGCGCCAATTATGTGTGCCGTTATCACCTGGAACGCCATCTTGCCTCAGGGCGCTTCGAGCGCCGCGAGGACCATACCTACCTGGTCAAGATTTCCCGCTTTGCCGACACGTCGAAAAGTGGCGACAAGGGCGAGTGCGTTGCCGTGCCCGAGTCGCATCCGGTCTGGCAAAAAGCAGTGTCCAGCCGGGAAAGCTGCCTGGGCGGTGACTGCCCGCAGTACAAGACCTGCTTTGTCATGGAGGCGCGCAAGCAGGCGCTGGAAGCCGAGCTGGTGGTGGTCAATCATCATCTCTTCTTTGCCGACCTGTGGCTGAAGGATGAAGGGGTGTCTGAGCTGCTGCCTGCGTCCAACATGGTGATTCTGGATGAGGCGCATCAACTGGAAGACACCGCCACGGTTTTTTTTGGCGAGACGTTTTCCACCGGTCCCTGTGTTGAACTGGCGCAGGATGCGGAACGCGCCGCCCGGGCGCATGCGGGCGACAGTCCGGAACTGGTGCAGCTTTGCAATGCACTGGAGAAGGCCGCACGCGATGTGCGCCTGGTGTTCCCGAGCATGCCACTCAAGCGGCCAAGGGACGAGGTGTTGGAGCAGGCGGGCCTGGGCGACGCGCTGGCGGCGCTGGATGGCGCGCTCAACACCCTTGCCAATGCACTGGAACAGCAGGCCGAACGGGCACAGGAACTGGCGAAGTGCCGCAGCCGCACCATCGAGTTGCAGGCCATGCTGGCGCGATGGAAGGACGAAGACAGCGTTGACCAGGTGCGCTGGCTTGAAACTACGCAGCGTGCCGTGCTGCTGCACAGCACGCCCTTGTCGGTGGCGGAGTTGTTTGGCCGGCAGGTTAAAGATGACGCGCGTGCCTGGGTGCTGACTTCGGCCACGCTCTCGGTGGGGGGTGATTTCAGTCATCTGCTTTCCCGCCTTGGCCTGGAAGGCGCGGAGACGCTTGCCGTGGACAGCCCGTTCGATTATCCGCGCCAGGGTGTGCTCTATGTGCCGGAAAACCTGCCCGAGCCCAACCGGCCGGAACATACCGACGCCGTGGTGGATGCCGCGCTGCCGGTGATTGAGGCCAGCGGCGGCAGAACCTTCTTGCTGTTTACCAGCTTTCGCGCGCTTGAGCGTGCACGTGCACGGATCGAAGCGGCCTTCAAGCAGCGCGGCTGGGATTTTCCGCTGCTAATCCAGGGCGATGCGCCCAAGAACAAACTGCTGGATGCATTCCGCGCTGCCGGCAATGGGGTGCTGCTGGGTGCCTACAGTTTCTGGGAGGGCGTGGATGTGCCGGGCGATGCGCTGTCGGTCGTGGTCATCGACAAGCTGCCCTTTGCCCCTCCCGATGACCCGGTGATTGCCGCCCGCATCCGCCATGTGGAGGCCAGTGGCGGCAACGGCTTCATGGAGTTTCAGTTGCCCGCAGCGGCGATTGCGCTCAAGCAGGGAGCCGGGCGCTTGATCCGCACCGAGACCGATCGCGGGGTGCTGATGCTGTGTGACCCGCGGCTGGTGACCAAGGCCTACGGCAAGCGGCTGCTGGCCTCGCTCCCGCCCATGACGCGCACCCGCAGGCTGGAGGTGGTGCGAGCTTTCTTCAAGCGGGTGCCGCAGGCGAAAGAAATGGTCGAAATGTAACTGCCCGGCTTCAGGCAGACGCTGATTGATTCGTCTGTGCGAGGAGTGCAAAGACGAATCAATCCAGTACTGTTCTGATTCGTTTCAAAAATGCATTGCGACGCGCCATGGCCTCCGGACTCGCAGCCAAATGCCGAATCGCTCCCAATCACTGGTTTATCGAATGAATCGGCGTTTCCTTAGACAAGCATCATCAAAATGCCTGCCAGCATCAGTGGCCACGCGACAAAGGGACTGAACACTTTTTGCAGCAGGGTGGATTGCGGTACAAACCCCACCCCGTGAACGAAGCCCGCGCAGATGCCCAGCATCAGCAGGGTGAGCGGGCCGTGGGAAGGTGCCTCACCATTCCTGCTCAGGGCAATGGGATAGATCAGGATGACCAGGGCCAGCGCGCTGGCACTGAACAGCGAAATCCATCGCACGACCTTGCCATTCATGTTCAGGGATTCCGCAATGGACGCAGGTAAAGCCATTCATAGACGCGTTTTGCCCAGTGCATCAGGCGCAGTGGCGGCAGTACGATGGCACGCCTCTCGTCGCGATAAACCAGGATGCCCTTGTCCAGGGTGTCGACGATGCAGATCAACTCCGCCCTGAATCTGGCCGTCGCCGGCTTGCCCTGCAGGCCATTGACCAGATTCTCGACCGCGGCCTTGGCCTGCAGATCCGCCATGTGGGCCTGTTTGGGCATCCAGTCCGGGCCGGGGTAGCTGCCTGCATCGCCCGCGACATAGACCTTGTCCAGTCCTTTGACCTGGCAATGCGCATCCGCCACGACAAAGCCGCCTGCGGATTTCGGCAGGTCGGCATTGGCGAGCCAGTCCGGCCCGGTCATGCCCGGCATGAAAAGAATCATGTCGGCAGGAATTTCGCCGCCTTCGGTCTTTACCTTGTCGGCTTCAAAGCCCAGGATCTTGCACCCAAGGTGGGTGTCGATATTGCGCTGGGCCATTTCGCGCAGCAGGCCTTTGACGGCCTTGTCACCCAGCCGTTTGCCGGGTTCGGGTGCGGGGTTGAAGAACACCAGGCAGAATTTGTCGCGCCGGCCCTGTTGTCTCAACAGGGTATCGAGACCGAACAGCAGTTCGAACATGGGGCCGCCGCGCATGGCAGCCGGTTCTTTCGGATTGGTGCCAAAGCCGAGTGCAATCGTGCCGCCCTCCATGGCGGCCAGGCGATCGCGCATCGTTTCGGCGGCAGAAATGCCTTCGCAAATCGTGATGGCATGTTCGATGCCGGGCAGCGCCTTGAGGAATCGTCCGCCGCTGGCAATCAGCAAGGCATCGTTCGCGATTTCGCCCTTGTCGGTCAGCACCTTGCGGCCGCCATCCGACAGGCCGGTGACCCGGCCCTGCCACAACTGGATGCGCTGCTTGACCAGCCAGCCATGCAGATCCACACGCAGGTCCCCGCCACGGCGCAACCCCGATGGCACCCAGATCAGGCCGGGGTAATAGACGAACTCCGCTGCGGGTGTAATCAGGGTAATCTCTGCGTCCGGCATGCGCCGACGCAACTCCTTGGCGGCTGTGAGAGCGGCGAAGCCGGCACCCAGAATGGCAATGCGGGTGGGAAAAGACATGGTGTTCCTCCTTAAACGGATAGCTTGCGAATTTGAAAAAGATTCCCGGGCCGGCTGCAGGTCACAGCAGTTCCTTCAGCACATTCAGGAAGCGCATATTGTCGGCGGGCAGTGCCGTGGTCACGCGCATGTAGCCCGGACCAAGTGCCGGATCGTTCAAGGGTTTGATCAGGATGTTTCTTGACTTGAGTTTTTCAGCAAGGACCGCTGCATCCATGGGAGCAAAGTCAGCCAGGAAGAAGTAGGTTTCCGAAGGAAAGGTTTTTACACCCAGGTGTTCGAGATCGTTTGCCAGCGTTGCAGCCCAGGTTCTGAGCTGGGACGCGCGCTTGTGGATCTTGTCGTCGTTCATCAAGGTCGCGATGGCGGCAGCCTGGCTTGCCCGCGCAAGAGGATACGCGTCGTTGTTGCGATTCAGATCATCGGCCAATGGTTCAGGCACGATGGCATATCCAACCCGGAAGCCTGCCAGGCTGTGCGCCTTGGAGAGCGTGCGGGTAACAATCAAATTGGGAAATCGAGGCACCCAGTGGGCCACGCTCTGGCCTGCCATGCCGATGAATGCTTCATCCACGAGGAAATAGGTGTCGCGGTATCGTTCTAGCAGATCAGGCAATGGGGCCATGTCAAACGTGCCGCCGTTGGGATTGTTCGGATTGACAATCACCACCAGGGTCGTGCCCTCAGGAATTTGCAGCTGGCTCAGGTCAGAGGCGAATTTTTGCTCGGGCAGTAGCCGCGATTCGGTGTAGGACTGGGCGATTTCCGGAAACAGAACATATGTCGGGGTGAGCAAATGCACCTGCCGCCCCAGACGCTGGAATAGCTGGCGCAGAATGAGTTCGGAGCCGGCATTGATATGGATCAGGCGTTCAGGAACACCCAGCTGCCTTGCGATAAGTTGACGCAGAGGCTCGGAGTATGGCTCCGTGTAATAGTTGCTTTTGGGAAGTTCGGTTTTCGCTGCTTCAATGGCCTCGTCTATGGGTGGCAGCGGATTCTCGCACAACAGCAGCTTGATGCCCCTGAATGTGCCACCTCCCTTTTCGATTGTGCTGGTCACGTCTAGCTCTTAGTCCCCAAAACGGAAAAATGCGATGGTGGCGATGCCAGCCAGCATCAAGGTGACCTGCTTGAATGCCGCTTTTGCGCCCGTTTGCTGATGCAAACCCGGCACCAGATCCGCTACGGCGATATAGATGAAACTGGCAGCGGAGACGGCCAGCACATAGGGAATGGCTTGGCGCACCTCGGCCAGCCAGAACCAGCCGATGAGGGTGCCGGGCAGGGTAGCCAGCGATGACAGCAGGTTGTAAGAGAAGGCGCGCGACTTGCTCAAGCCGCTATGCAAGAGGATGGCGAAATCGCCCAGCTCCTGGGGAATTTCATGTGCGATGACGGCGAGCGCTGTTGCCACGCCGAGAACCGGGGAGGTGAGAAAAGCGGCGGCGATGACCACTCCATCGACGAAGTTGTGGAAGGTGTCGCCCACCAAAATCAATTTACCGCCCTGATTGCTGTGAACCTCGCATGCTTTGTCGTGGCAATGGCGCCAAAGCACCAGCTTTTCCAAAAGAAAGAAAGCGATCAGTCCCGCCAGCACGGTTGCGCTGACAGCGAAAACGGGCGCCTGGCCCATGGCTTTGGGCAGCATGCCGAGAAAGGCCGCACCCAGCAGCGTACCCGTGGCGTAAGCGAGTAGCGAGGGAAGCAGCCGGTTGCGCACCGTGTCCGGAAAAGCCAGTAACAGCGCCGCACCGCTCATGGCACCGACGCTGCCCAGCAGACTGAACACGATGGCCAGAAACACGGGTTTTTATTCTCCGGGTACGCCCTGCCACAGCATGTCGAAACCCAGCTCAAACGTGTCGCTGCACATCTCGGCCAAGGCGCTGAACTTGTCATTAAAGGTCTTGTCCGCATGCGACTTCTCGTGTTGCTCGAACGAGGCCCAATAGGTGACGATGGCGACGTCGTAGTCGGGCTCTCTTACCGAGTTCACGGAACCTTCCTGACTGATGAAACCGGCGTAGGCGAACACCTGCCCGGCAATGAAACCGCCGGACTCGGAGCCATAGGTTTCCTTCACTACATGGCACATCTCACCGAGGGCGAGTTCGATATCATTGGCCGTGATGCCGGGCTTGAGCTTGACCGCGTTGAACAGCATTTTGCTGCCAAAAGGAATGGTGACAGGGTTGAACATTGTGATCTCCTTGATCGAGAAGCCCACCCCTCCTGGGGCGGGCGCGAGACAGTTGAATTACAGCGATTTTTTGCAGAAGTACCAGTCTGTGCACTCGTAGCCTTCTCCCATCCGCTTCTCGGCGGCATTCACGTCGCCGGGCGGGGGCACAATGACTTTGTCGCCGGGCTGCCAGCCCTCGGGCGTGGCCACCTTGTTCTTGTCCGAGGTCTGCAGTGCGGCCACCAGGCGCACGAACTCGGGGATGGAGCGGCCATTGGTCATCGGGTAGTACACCATGGCACGCAGGATGCCCTTGTCATCGATAATGAAGGTCGCACGCACCGCCGAGGTGTCGGACGCGCCCGGCTGGATCATGCCATAGTCCTTGGCCACTTTCATCGACAGGTCCTCAATGATGGGGAAGGGGATGTCGACCCCGAATTTCTCCTTGATGTTGCGCACCCAAGCCACGTGGGCGTAGTAGCTGTCGATGGACAGACCGATCAACTCGCAGTTGAGTTTCTGAAACTCAGGGTAGTGCTTGGCGAAGCCCATGAATTCAGTGGTGCAAACCGGGGTGAAGTCGGCGGGGTGGGAGAACAGCACCAGCCACTTGCCTTTGTAATCGGCCAGCTTCTTGATGCCGTGGGTGGTCTTGGCTTCGAAGTTGGGGGCCGGCTCGTTCAGGCGGGGCATGACGGGGCAGTTGTTGACGGTTTCTGACATTGTGGTCTTCCTTTCAATTCAATCAAAGATTGTTCATTAGCAATTGCTAATGAACCCAGTCTACGGGGGGTCAGACAATTAATCCAATTGATTGTAATTAACGGATCAATAGCTATTCGCTAACAGGCAAATTCAGTAATCGAGGTCGATATCGATTTGCCGTCCAGCGTCTGTCAGATCAAAGGAAGCTTCCTTGAATGAAGGCGGCCCGGACACTTTGCGATTGTTGCTCAGCCCATAACCCTCAGTCGGAAACATGCCAAAACGCAGGTCAAGTTTTCCATTGCCATCTTCGTCATGATAGGCGATGACCGCATAGCGACCAGGCGGCAAGTCGTGAAACACGCCCTGGACCGAGCCTGCCCTTGCTGGCAGGGCCAGCACCTGGCGGGCTTTATTCTCCTTGCGGAAGCCGTCGGCGTGGTCGAACAGCATCAGCTTCACCGGGCCATCTGTGTTGCGTACTCCTGTCACCGCCACTTCCAGGTCAGCGGGGTGAGCGGTGAGTGGGGACAAGCTGAGTGCAGTCAGAAATGGCAAGGTGTAGAAGCGTTTAATGCTGATGGTCGCTATGGTCGTGATGTTCCTCTGGCGGCAGGGTTTCCAGTCGACCCTCCAGATAAGCGGTTATGGCCTGGTCAGGATCAGTCTCGCTGGTGACCCAGCCTTCAATCCCTTTCTGAAGCAGGCGTTGGGTGAGACCACTGCCCATGCCGCCCCAGATAAGGACGTTGATTTCGTCGAGGGGGTGAGGAGCACCATGGCTCTCATAAAAAGATTGTTCCTTGGGCAATTCCAGCAGGCTCTTGCCCTTGATCGTGCGATCTTCAATTTCATAGATCCAGAACTTGCGGCACTTGCCTGCATGCCCGGTGATGGTCTTTCGGTTCTGGCTGGTGACGGCAACTTTCATTCCTCGTCACCGTCCTTGCGGATGATCGCGCATTCCTTGGCTTCGCACATCATGGCGTTGACCACGGCCAGCAGAACCGCCATGGTGACGCCCAAAATCCAGCTGAAATACCACATGCTGCTCTCCTTTAATAAGCGGACTTGTCGTTGGCCTGAATGAAGGCGGTAGTGACCTTGCCTGACATCACCTTGTATGCCCAGGATGTGTAGAAGATGATGATAGGCAGAAAAATAATGGTCGCCCAGAACATCAGGGACAAGGTGAGTTGACTGGACACGCTGTCCCATACGGTAAGGCTGGAACGCGGGTCGGAGGACGACGGCATGATGAAGGGAAACATGGACGCCCCTGCCGTGGCGATGACACCCAGCATGGTAAAGGACGAAGTCACGAATGCCGTGCGTCCCTTGCGCAGCAGGGCGGCAAGCAATGTCAGCAGGCCCGCGGCGAAACCCAGCGCCGGGATGGACTTCATCCAGGGATACAGGCTGTAGTTGTTCAGCCAGGCACCGGCTTGCTGCACCACGGTCTTGTCCAGCGGATCGGGCAAGCCGTTGGGAACCACAAGGCTGGTGATGGCAAACCCCTTGAGGGAGCCGACCCAGAGACCGGCCAATGCAAACGTTGCCAGGGTGAGCGCGGCAAAGACGAGTGCCGCCTTGCGCGAACGCTCGAACAGCGCGCCTTCGGTACGAATCATGAGATACGTGGCGCCATGGGCAGTGATCATGGCGGAACTAAGCACGCCTGCCAGCAGGGCAAATGGATTGAGCAACTGCCAGAAGGTACCGGTGTAGGTGGACATCAGTACATCGTCGAAATGGAAAGGCACCCCCTGAAGGAGATTGCCGAAAGCCACCCCAAAAATCACCGGCGGAATGGCTCCGCCGACAAACAGACCCCAGTCCCATGTATTGCGCCAGGTTGGGTTGTCGATCTTGCTGCGGTAGTCGAACCCGACCGGGCGGAAAAACAGGGCCCACAGCACGGCCAGCATGGCCCAGTAAAAGCCGGAGAAGGCAGTTGCATACACAAGTGGCCAGGCCGCGAAGATGGCGCCGCCGGCAGTAATGAACCAGACCTGGTTGCCGTCCCAATGGGGACCGACCGTGTTGATCAGAACGCGCCGTTCGACATCGTTCCTGCCGACGAAGGGAAGCAGGGTGCCGACGCCCATGTCGTGGCCGTCCATGATGGCAAAGCCGAGCAACAGGACACCAACAAAGGCCCACCAGATCAGTTTCAGGATTTCGTAATCAAACATCATGTGCTCCGTGGTTACGCCTTTTCAGTGGGTGCGCCAATTGGCAAAACTCCGCCCGATGCCTGTTCGCCGTGGTAGCGGCCAGTGCCAAGGGAGCTGGGACCCTGGCGGGCAAACTTGAACATCAGGTACAGCTCGACAATCAGGAGCACGGTGTAGAAGCCGATGAAGCCGGCCAGCGAGCCGTATATGCTGCCAACGGAGAGCGTGGATACGGAGAGATGGGTAGGCAGCACCCCGTAGATGGTCCAGGGTTGACGGCCGTACTCGGCAACAAACCAGCCTAGTTCCGCGGCGACCCAGGGCAGCGGGATGAACCAGAGCGCCCAGCGGAGCAGCCACTTCTTCTCGATGAAATTACCCTTGATCGAGTAGAAGAGGGAGAACATGAACAGCAGGGCGAAGGAGAAGCCCAGCGCCACCATCACGCGGAAGCTCCAGAACATGGGAGCCACTTTCGGGATGGTGTCGTCCACGGCCTTCTGGATCATCTCCGGCGTGGCGCTGGCGACATTCTCTGTATATTTCTTCAGCAGCAGACCAAAGCCCAGATCGGCCTTGTGCTCATCAAAAATGGCCCGGGCCGCGAGGTCACTCCTGTCATGCCTCATCTCTTCCAGTGCGGTCACCGCCTGGATGCCGGACAGGATGCGCTCGCGGTTCTTTTCCTTGATTTCTGCAATGCCCGGGATCGTTTGACTGGTGGAACGGGTGGCAATCAAGCCCAGCGCATAGGGGATGCGGATCTCATAGTCATTGCGCATTTGCTTGTCATTGGGGATGGCGAAGGCGACAAAATCTGCAGGTGCGGGCTCGGTCTTCCACATGGCTTCGATGGCGGCCAGCTTGGTCTTCTGCGCTTCGTTCACGGAATAGCCGGATTCATCGCCCAGCACGATGACCGACAGGGCGGAGGCGAAACCGAAGGCGGCGGCAATGCGGAAGGAGCGGCGGGCAAAGGCGATGTCGCGTCCCTTGAGCAGGTACCAGGACGAAATGCCAAGAACGAACAGTGACGCGGTGACATAGCCGGCGGAAACCGTATGCACGAACTTGGCCTGGGCATCCGGGTTGAAGATCACCTGGTAGAAATTGCTCAGTTCCATGCGCATGGTGATCCACGAGAACTCGGCGCCGACCGGGTGCTGCATCCAGCCATTGGCAATCAGAATCCACAAGGCAGAAAGGTTGGACCCTACAGCCATAAGGATGGTGACCAGCAGGTGCTTGCCCTTGGTCAGTCGATCCCAGCCAAAGAAGAACAGACCAATGAAGGTGGACTCCAAGAAGAACGCCATCAGGCCTTCGATCGCCAGCGGCGCGCCGAATACATCGCCCACGTAGTGCGAGTAGTAGGCCCAGTTGGTGCCGAACTGGAACTCCATGGTGATGCCGGTGGTGACACCAAGGGCGAAGTTGATGCCGAACAGCTTGCCCCAGAACTTGGTCATGTCCTTGTAGATTTTCTGGCCGGTCAGCACATAAGTGCCTTCCATGATGACGAGTATCCAGACCAGCCCAAGGGTCAATGGCACGAACAGGAAGTGATACAGGGCGGTGACTGCAAATTGCAGCCGCGAAAGGTCAACCAGGTTATCGGCAATCATGTGTGCTCCGGCTATCAGTGTTGGGTTGGAGAAGGGACCGCGCGATCAAGCACGGCTTTCGCCACGCTGTCAGCATCGACCTTGGGTTTTGTGTCAGGGCCGAAAAAGGCGTGGGCGATTGCGAAGATCACAATCAGCTTCACTACCAGGATCACGCCAATTTCACGTGCAAGAGGGTGTTTGAACAGGGGGCCCATGTACTTTCCAACTGCTATTTGAATGACAAGACACCAGAAAGCAGGAGTCGTGCCAGTGGAAGAAATGCAGTTTTCACCTTTATAAACAATCGCATATTTATTGAATGGAAACGGGGTGTTGGATTGAAGAGGTTTCGTGTGTCACAATTAACCGCCATATATGGCAGCCACGTCAAAAATGTCACCCAAGATCAGTATCCCCAATCTGAGCAGTGAATTCCTTGCATTGCTCAATGCAGACAAGGTGCCGCGAGTGGTGGTCCTGCCGGACTACACGATTGCGGCAGTCAATGAGTCCTATCGGACACAATTCCCGGCGCAAGGTTCAGTCATTGGCAAGACCTGTCATTTCGTCTCGCACGGTTTCGACAGGCCATGTGATGAGTGTGGAGAGTCGTGCCCCATAAGCGAAGCAAGGAAGAGGCGACGATCACAGAAAGTACTGCACGTTCATCAAACCTCCCATGGTCAGGAACATGTCGAGATTGAAACCCTGCCGGTCTATGGCAAGACAGGCAAATTGGTTTGCTATATCGAAACCATTCATCCGGTGAGTGGCGTCAGTGCAGAGCCTGCGACGGAAGGGCTCGTCGGTCAGTCCCGCAGTTTCAATCGCATGATCGACCAGATTGGTCGCGTTGCGCCAACGGCTGCCTCGGTATTGCTGTTGGGAGAAACGGGCACAGGCAAGGAACTGGTGGCGCATGCCATTCACGATCGCAGCAGACGTGCAGACAAACCGTTTGTGACCGTGGAGTGTGCCGGGCTGCCTGAGACGCTGTTTGAAAGCGAACTGTTCGGCCATGAGAAAGGCGCGTTCACGGGTGCGGTCAGTCGCAAAGTTGGTCTGATTGAAACGGCGGCTGGCGGAACCTTGTTCCTGGATGAGATAGGTGATATCCCTTTATCCATGCAGGTGAAGATGCTGCGCGTTCTGGAAACGGGTTTGTTTCGTCGCGTTGGCGGGGTTGAGCCGATCCGCGCGGACTTTCGTCTGATCGGTGCGACGCACCGGGATTTGTTCGAGATGGTCAAATCCGGTCAGTTCAGGCAGGACCTGTATTTTCGCATCAACACGTTTCCCATCCAGTTGCCCCCGCTGAAGGAACGCGGGGAAGACTTGCCCATGCTGACGCAGTCCTTGTTAAGCCGCATCGCGCCGGGGCGGAAGCTGCGGCTTTCAGCAAAAGCGCTGGCGTTTCTAGGGTCTTATGCGTTTCCAGGCAACATCCGGGAGCTACGCAACATGCTCGAGCGCGCCAGCATTCTGGCAGATGGTGAAACAATATTGCCAGATCACCTGCTGGTTGGCCGCCCGGACGAAACACCTGTCAGTGAGACATCGACCCTGCCCTTTGATCACGTCATTCCGCTTGAGCAAATGGAACAGCGCTATCTCCGCTGGGCGCTTGCCCGACTTCCGGGTTCGCGCGGTGAGCAGGCCGTTGCTCTGGGCATCTCCGAGAGAACCCTGTTTCGCAAGCTGGAGGGGCTTGATGACACTCGTTAGATCGCTTCTTGCCAGCCTGCTGCTAGGATGTCTCCTGCAGTTCTCCAACGCGACATTTGCAGAAACTGAAGCCTACATTCTGCTGCAGGACTCTCCTCTGGCCGGGTTTCAATACCATGAGGGCAAGGCGCTCTGGAGTCAGCTTAAAACGGGCGATGCGCTGACCCTGACACGCGAGCCTGACAATCCCTACGATGCCAACGCGATCCGTGTCGACTGGCAGGGCCACAAGCTGGGCTACGTGCCGCGCCGGGAAAATGCCGATGTGGCGCGCCTGATGGACAAGGGCCAGCGTTTGCAGGGGCGAATCACCCGTTTGCAGAAAGTGCGTAATCCCTGGGAACGCGTCCGGTTTGAGGTACTGGTTCCCATCGGCCAGAATGCTCCCAAAGGTCGTTAGAAATGGACAGACGGTCTGCCAAAGACCGGTCCAACCGCTCGTATAATTAGGGCATGAATCTGCTAGCCCTGGACACCTCCACCGAGTTCTGCTCATGCGCAGTTTGGCGCAGTGGCGATATTCTCTGGCGTGGAGAACTGGCCGGCCAGCGGCACAGCGACATTCTCCTGCT
Organism: Thiobacillaceae bacterium; assembly: GCA_049578545.1. GTDB lineage: Bacteria > Pseudomonadota > Gammaproteobacteria > Burkholderiales > Thiobacillaceae > DASQBT01. The sequence continues at coordinate 86,274 of JBAUMF010000068.1, read as the reverse complement.
TATGATCGACGGGCTTCTCAGTGATGCGGGCCTTGCACTCAAGCAACTCGATGGCATCGCCTTTGGCGCGGGTCCCGGTTCCTTTACGGGCATACGCATCGCCTGTTCTGTTGTACAGGGCCTGGCGTTGGGTGCCGATTTGCCAGTTGTTCCCGTCTGCACTCTGGAAGCCCTTGCTGAACTGTCCGGGTCGGAGCGGGTTGTCGCCGCGTTGGATGCCCGTCTGGATGAAATCTATGTCGCGTACTACCGGCGTGACGGCGATGTCTGGCAGGCCGTGTTTGCCCCTGTGCTGTGCTCGATTTCTGATGCGCCCGCGCTTGGAGAATCCGGCTGGGCCGGCGTGGGCAGTGGTTTTTCCATACTCGATGGCGCACTTGTTCATCATTTTGGCCTGAATCTTGCGTCGGTAAATGGAGCGCTTCACCCTGAGGCAACGGCCATCGCCCGACTGGGGGCAAACGCACTGGCAATGGGGAAAGGGCGGGATGCGGCCGAAGCCCAGCCCATCTATTTGCGCAACAAGGTGGCCTTGACCATAGAAGAACGATCGGAACGCAAACGAGCATGAGTGCCGTCTTCGAAATCGAACACGTCATACGTCCCATGCGGGAGCGGGACATCGCGGCTGTGCTGCGCATCGATAAACTCAGTTATGAGTTTCCCTGGACTGCGGGCATCTTCCACGACTGCCTGCAAGCGGGCTATAGCTGCTGGGTGCACGAAAGCGCCGGTCAGGTCAGCGGTTTCTATGTGCTGATGATCGGACCGGGTGAAGCCCACATGCTGAATGTTGCCGTATCGCCCGACTGGCGCGGGCAGGGGCTGGGCCGCAATCTTGTCCTGCACGCCATTGACGGCTCGCGTGATCGTCACGCGCGCCTTCTTTTTCTGGAAGTGCGACCCTCCAATGACATTGCGCGCAAGCTCTATCTCGATCTCGGCTTCGAGCAAATTGCCATACGCAGAGACTACTATCCTTCCGTGTCTGGCCGCGAGGATGCCCATGTCATGAGGCTCACGTTATGAGTCGGAACCGCGAGGACATGTTTCGTGAGCTGGGCCTTGCACCCGTATGGCGGCTCAGGGACCAATCCCACCAGCCGGATGACGAAGTCCTGGAATCAGGCAAATCGAACAAGCCGCAGGAAGAACTGGCCGGTGAGGCCTCCGTGATGCAGATGGACTGGTCACAGCTCAGAGAAGCGGTCCGCAATTGCACAAAATGTGAACTGCATCGCACCCGCACCCAGGGTGTGCTGGGAGTGGGTGATCAGAATGCCGATTGGTTGATTATTGGTGAAGCACCCGGGGCGGATGAAGATGCGCAGGGTGAGCCCTTCGTTGGCCAGGCCGGTAAATTATTGGATGCCATGCTGGCAGCAATTGGCCTGAAACGCGGCGAAAATGTGTATATCGCCAATGTGCTCAAGTCGCGTCCGCCGGGTAACCGCAATCCGACAGTGGAAGAAGTGACTGCCTGTCTGCCCTATCTGGAACGCCAGATTCAATTGATTCAACCAAAGCTGATCCTGGCGTTGGGTCGCTTTGCCGCACAGACGCTGTTGAACACGGAAGAAGCGATCAGCCGCTTGCGTGGCAGGTTGCATCATTATCAAGGTGTGCCATTGATCGTCAGTTACCACCCTGCCTACCTGCTGAGAAATCTCCCCGACAAGGCCAAGGCCTGGGAAGACCTGTGTTTTGCCCGCGAAACGATGGCCCGTGCCAGAAGTTAAATCGCGGTCAACTTGCTTGATTCCCGCCAATTCGCCCTAAAATCATGCCTACTCATACACGGGAGGATGGCAATGAAAACGAGCACAGTGAAGTTTCGTGAGGGGAAGCCGAAAGGCTGGGAAGCAGCCGTCAAGAAATGGCTGGCATTCGGTTTTCTTGCGCTGGGCCTATCCGGATGCGGCTACAATACCCTGCAAACAACGGATGAACAGATCAAGGCGTCCTGGTCTGAAGTGCTGAACCAGTATCAGCGCCGTGCCGACCTGGTGCCCAACCTGGTAAATGTGGTCAAGGGCTACGCCACGCACGAGGAGAAGGTGCTGACCGAAGTGACCGATGCGCGTGCCAAGGTCGGCCAGATTCAGGCAACCCCTGAGCTGGTCAATGACGAAGCGGCATTTCAGAAGTTCACCCAGGCTCAAGGCGAATTGTCCGGGGCGCTCTCCCGTCTGATGGCGGTTTCAGAGAACTATCCCAATCTGAAGGCCGATGGTCTGTTCCGCGATCTTCAGGCGCAACTGGAGGGCACGGAAAACCGCATCGCGGTTGCACGCAAACGCTATATTGATGCCGTGCAGACCTATAACGTCACCGTTCGGAGCTTCCCGAGCAACCTCACCGCCATGATGTTTGGCTTCAAGACCAAGCCCAACTTCAGCGTGGAAAACGAGAAAGCCATCAGCGCACCGCCGAAGGTGGAGTTCGGTCCGTCAGCGCCGGTCCCGGCCACCGGCCAGGCTCACTGATTGCGTTTGATGGCCTCATGGATCGCCATGGCCCGTTGGGCCTCGAGATGACAGTCGTTGCGAGCCGCAGGCGAAGCAATGCAGTCGGCGCCGGCTGGCTGGGGTTATTGCTTGCCTGCCTGATCGGGTTTGCGGCTTGCCTGCCCGTCCGGGCCGAAGTGCCGGTGCCTGACTTGAGCCACCGCGTCACCGATCTGACCAACACGCTCAGCGCATCAGCCATACAGCAACTCGACAGCAAACTGGCGGACCTTGAAACGCGCAAGGGCAGCCAGATTGCCGTGTTGCTCATTCCCACGCTGCAAGGCGAAGACATTGCTTCCTTTGGCATTCGGGTAGCCGAAAACTGGAAGATCGGCCGCAAGGGAGTGGATGACGGGGCGATCCTGATTGTGGCCAAGGATGATCACAAGATGAGAATCGAGGTGGGTTATGGCCTTGAAGGCGTGATTCCCGATGCCATCGCCAAGCGCGTAATTGCCGAAACCATTACACCGAAATTTCGCGCAGGCGATTTTGAAGGCGGCATTGATGCCGGTGTCGATCAGCTTATCGGCTTGATCAATGGCGAGGCACTGCCTGCACCAGCTACCCGGCCTAGTCAGAATTCGGGCAATATCGGCAGTGCCTTCATCCTCAGTTTGGTTGGAGGGGTCATCGGCGGCGCCTTCCTTTCAATGCTGATGGGACGTACAGGTGGCAGTTTGCTGGGTGCGGTGGGTGCCGGACTGGCGGGCTGGTTGTTGAGCGGCGTTTTTATGCTGGGAATTTTCGAGGCGTTCATTGTGCTTTCCATGCTGAGTGGCTTTGGCCGGGGAGGAGGCTGGATCGGCGGAGGTGGCTTCGGTGGACGCGGGTTTGGCGGCGGCGGCTTTGGTGGTGGAGGGGGCAGCTGGGGTGGTGGCGGGGGCAGCTGGGGTGGTGGCGGGGGCGGATTTGGTGGAGGAGGTGCATCCGGATCATGGTAACCCGGATCTTCAAACACCTTTTCTCTCACCCCTGGCAGCTCAGCTCGGCTTTCCCGCGCGCCACGCTCGATGCCATCGAGTCGGCCATCAAGACTTCCGAAACACGGCATCGCGGCGAATTGCGTTTTGTCATTGAAACCGCACTGCCGGTTCATCGCGTTGCGCGCGGGCATACCAGCCACCAACAGGCGATCGAGGTGTTCAGCCAGCTCAAGGTCTGGGATACCGAAGAAAACATCGGTGTGCTGATTTACGTGCTGCTGGCCGAACACAAACTGGAAATCCTGGCCGACAGGGGGCTGATGCATAAGGTGGATCAGCATGAATGGGATGCGATTGCGCAGACGATGCAAACCGCCTACAGGAAGGGCGAGTTCCTTGAAGGCTCGCTGGCAGGAATTGAAGCCATCACCCGTCTTCTGGAACGGCATTTTCCGCCCGAAGCGAATAAGTCAAACGAACTGCCTGACAGGCCGTTGATTATCAGGCGTTGAGAGAGATCACTCATGAGCGAGCATGCAATCTGGTGGATTCTTGCGGCCGTGCTGGTTGGCGCGGAACTGATGACCGGAACCTTCTACCTGCTTGTTTATGGCATTGCAGCGGTGGCCGCGGGCGGGGCTGCTTACCTGGGTGCTGGCGTGGTTGGCCAGCTTGTCGTCGCTGCAGCCATCGGCACAGCTGGAACACTGATTTTGCAGAAATGGAGGCGCCCGGGCGCCGATTCTTCTGCGCTGCAGGATCTGGATGTAGGACAACAGGTCAAACCCGAAGCATGGGAACAGGGCCGGGGCACGGTCATGTATCGAGGAGCATTGTGGGATGCGCTAGGCGAGAACGACGCAGTCGACAGCACGCGTCCGCTTTTCATTCGCGCCATTCGCGGGACTGTTTTGGTGGTAGGTAACTAGGGGAGAAGAAATGGGAAGCGTTGCACTGGCCATCCTTATCGTTGTGCTGATCGTGATCGCCAAAGGCGTTCGCGTCGTTCCCCAGCAACACGCCTGGGTGATCGAACGCCTGGGCCGGTTTCATGAGGTGATGGCGCCAGGCTTGAATCTGGTCATTCCGTTTGTTGATCGCGTCGCCTACAAGCACATGCTGAAAGAGATACCGCTTGATGTCCCAAGCCAGGTGTGCATAACCAAGGACAACACCCAGCTTGCGGTCGATGGTGTCATTTACTTCCAGGTCACCGATCCTCGTCTGGCCTCGTACGGCTCAAGCGACTACATCATGGCGATTACCCAGCTGGCGCAAACCACCTTGCGCTCGATCATCGGCCGCATGGAACTCGACAGGACATTCGAGGAGCGCGAGCACATCAATCGAGGCGTGGTGGAAGTGTTGAACGAAGCCTCGCTGAACTGGGGCGTGAAAGTGCTGCGTTACGAGATCAAGGACCTGACCCCGCCCAAGGAGATTCTTCATTCCATGCAGGCACAGATCACCGCCGAGCGGGAAAAGCGCGCGCTGATCGCTTCTTCCGAAGGGCGCATGCAGGAACAGATCAACATCGCCACTGGCGAGCGCGAAGCTGCCGTGCGTGAGTCGGAGGGTGAAAAACTGGCGGCCATCAACCGCGCCCAAGGTGAGGCGGAAGCGGTGAAGCTGGTGGCTGAAGCCACCGCCAAGGCACTTTACATGGTGGCACAAGCCACTCAGGCCCCCGGTGGCATGCAGGCGGTCAATCTGAAAGTGGCGGAGAAATATGTCGATGCCTTCGGCAATCTGGCCAAGACCAACAACACGCTCATCGTGCCATCCAACATGGCAGACATTTCCAGCCTGATTGCAAGTGCGATGACCGTGGTGAAGGTGCAGGGCGAAGCCAAAGCCGGATGAAATCGATCCATTTCTTCGACCAGCAGTTCCAGCAGCAGGTCGCCAAGGGCGAATTCGCGCTCAATCCGTTTGAACAGCTTGCGCTGCCGCACCTGTCGGGGGGGGTCCTCGATCTGGGCTGCGGCATGGGAAATCTGGCGATTGCTGCCGCGAAGCGAGGGTGCAAAGTTACGGCGCTCGACGCCAGCCGCACAGCGGTCGATTGGGCCAACCACGCGGCCAACCGGCTTGGGCTTGGTCTGGCAGCCTATCAGGCGGATCTAGGCCAGTTCGAGATCGACGGTGATTACGACAGCATCGTGGCCATTGGCCTGCTGATGTTCTTCCCGCAGGAGGAATCCCGCGCCATGCTGGCCGACATCCAGGCCCACACCAAACCTGGCGGCATTGCCGCCATCAATGTGCTGATTGAAGGCACCACCTACCTGGACATGTTCGAGCCCGGACACTTTTATCTGTTTGGCGAAAACGAACTGGCCAAAGCGTTTGAAGGCTGGGCAGTCCTGCTGTCCCAACACGATGAATTCCCCGCGCCGGAAAATACGCTGAAGAAATTTCATACCCTCATCGCCCAAAAGCCTGGCCCGTCGGTCTAGTGCACTTCGTCGTTATGGTGTCGCATCCAGATCAGCGACATGACAATGCTGATGAACAGGCCAAATAGAAGCATGATGCTATGGATGTGCATATCGGATCGACTCATCAGTGCATAGGCGCCGATCAATATCAGAATGCCAATGTTCTCGTTGAAATTCTGTACAGCAATCGAATGCCCCGCACCCATGATCAAATGCCCACGATGCTGGAGCAGGGCATTCATGGGCACAACGAAAAATCCCGAAAGGATTCCCGACAGCAGCAGAATGGCTCCAGCCACCCAGGCATTGGTGATCCATATGAGCAGAATGGGGAGGAACCCAATGGCAATCCCAGCCGGGATGACCTTGACCGATTTCTCCAGTCTTACCAGCTTGCCGGCGAATGTTGCACCGATGGCAATGCCCAGTGCCGTCAGCGACGTCATCTGAGTGGCGCGATCAAGGCCGAGCGCCAAATTGAATGCAGCCCAGGGGAGAAGGATCAGTCGAAGTGTCGCACCCACACCCCAAAACAATGTGGTGACGGCAAGGGAAACCTGGCCAAGGGGATCTTTCCACAACAGCGTAAACGAATGCCAGAAGTCATGCAAAATGAAGCCTGGTGACTTCTTCGGCAATTTGTGGTCGATGGGCACGTGAGGAATCAACAAATTGACGATCGCCGCTGACAGGTAAAGCAGGGTAATGGCCAGAATAGCGAACATCGGTGCCGTGAACCGGCTAAGGTTCGCAAGCCAGGACAGGCCGGCCTGCGCGACGTCCGGGTTGATCAGATAGCCGCCAATTATGGCTCCAAGGACGATTGCAGCCACGGTCGTTCCTTCCATCCAGCCGTTTGCCGCGACCAGCTTCTTTGGCGGCAGGATTTCAGTCAAGATGCCGTATTTGGCGGGCGAGTATATCGCCGCGCCGACGCCTACGACCGAGTATGCGAGCAGGGGTTGGAGGTTCAGCAGCATGGCCAGACAGCCGACGAACTTGAGCGCATTTCCCAGAAACATGACTTGTCCCTTGGGCAGCGCATCGGCGAAAGGCCCGACAAAAGGCGCCAATGCGATGTATGCGATAACAAACGATTCCTGCAGCATCGGCTGATGCCAGTCAGGGGCATTGACTGCCATCAACAAACCAATTGCCGCAAACAGCAACGCGTTATCCGCAAGAGCAGAAAGGAACTGTGCAACCAGTACGATGTAGAACGTGCGGTTCAAGTAAATGCTCGGAGAAATGTGGGCATTTTGCTGCCGACAGTTTCGGTAATTTCGATCATTATTTCCTCGGCGTTTCAGGATCCAATTGATTCCAGATTCCTGTAAGGGAAACTGTCACAATCTATCGAGCCGGTCAGGAATTCAAAAGTCGGCGGTTGGCTAAATGTCAAATTTATGGTTCAATAAAAAACTTTTCTTGTTCGTGTTAATCGGGTGGCGCCATGGCAGACCGCAGACTTCAAGTATTTTACACCGTAGCCAAACAGCTAAGTTTTACCAAAGCGGCTGAAATGCTTTACATGACACAGCCTGCAGTGACCTTTCAAATCAAGCAACTGGAAGAGCATTTCAATACGCGTCTGTTTGAACGCAGTCATGGCCGCATTTCGCTTACTCCTGCGGGCGAACTGGTCATGGGCTATGCAGATCGTATTCTGGGCCTGTCTGCTGAAATGGATGCGCGGGTTGGCGAGATGACTGGGCAAGTGACGGGCCCACTGATGATTGGCGCATCGACGACCATTGCAGAATATCAGCTGCCGAAACTCCTGGGCGAATTCAAGAAGCGTTTTCCACAGGTGCAGGCACGCTTGACTGTCGCCAATTCTGAAACCATCGAAAGCAAGGTGGCTGACCACACCCTGGATGTGGGTCTGATCGAGTCACCTTCTCACCATCCCAATCTTTCAACCCACGCGTGTTGCGACGATGAACTGGTGATGATTTGTGCGCCCACTCATCCACTTGCAGCCAAATGTGTCGTGACGCCCAAACAGCTGGCAGAACAGCCTTATGTGTCACGTGAGCAGGGATCCGGAACACGCGAAGTCATCGACCGCTACTTTCGCAATAATGGCATCAATCCAGACGACCTTCACATTGAAATGGAACTCGGCAGTCGCGAAGCGATCAAGGGTGCCGTTGAAGCCGGATTGGGAATTGCCATCCTGTCCTCGTCAACCATCAGCAAGGAAGTCAAACTTGGCGATCTAATGGCTGTCCGGCTCGACCCACCCTTGTTCAGACAGTTATCCATGGTTCATGCACCGGAAAAATTCCGCAGCAAGTTGCTGGATTCATTCATCTCCTTTATTGAGACCCAATTCTCACAGTGCAGCGTGGAAGTGGTCCCGATTCGGCGTGCGCAAGGCAAGGCCAAAGCACGCGTGTGAGTAGCGGTAGTGAGATAGTTGATGAATCCGGGTGCACGCAGACTTCTGGATCATTTCCGCCGCCTGTCTGAAGCGCGTCAAGTCATGCTACTCGAATTCGCAGAGTATCTGGCTAACAAGGAGGACGCTTCCCCTAAAGAGAACGTGTCCGCGGTTCCGCTCGACATTCCGCGTCCGCAAAGCGAGAGCGTGATCAAAGCTGTTCGCAGATTACGCGAGACCTACCCGATGCTCGATCAGAACAAGATCTTCAGCGATGTTTCCGCGCAGATGACCAAGCATGTAATGCACGGGATTCCTGCAGTGGAAATTATCGACGAGCTCGAAGTCATCTTCCTGCGTCATTACGAAACGCATACTGGCGGGAATACGACTACGCCAGCGCTGCAAGACAATTCCAACAGCTGAGAAAGTTGCCGGGATTCTGCTCGCCGCAGTTAGGGCAACGCTTTTCCGGTTTGATTGACGATTCGTTGATCTGTCTGATCAGGCTCAATGCCTGCTCAGTCTGACTTTCATCATCGACCCATACCTCAGGCCACAAGTTTGTCGCCGCAAGTTCTCCCACACCTCCAACTGCATGCGCATTGAAAATATGTGCCCTGATGCCTTGCGTCGCCAGCACATCCACCATCACCTGGGCGTCGGGGAGATTGGCGGCAAGGTAGATCTGTTTCATCAGACGCGTTTCGCGACCTTGGACCAGTCGTAGGGTTGTTCGCTGAACCGCTTCTGCTGCTCGAGACTGACGTGATTGGCAGCCAAGCCTGCGATCCGGTCAGATTGCCAAAAGAGGATGCCGGCCAGCAATATGGCAATTATTGCAGCCAGGGCAAGGAGGATGAGCACCATCCTGAAGCGATGCCCCTGCTGGCGAATATCGCGTGATGCGTTCTTCAACAAAGTATTCACTGGGGCAGGCGCAGCCTTGATCAAAGCTTCCTGAGCTTCCGTATCTTGCGGGCTGATTGCCCAGCGTCCTTCTTCCTGATGCCAGAACAGATAAAGCTGTTTGTGATCCAATCCCCCCAGGGTCACGCCAATGCTTTCCAGCGGCGCATCAACAGCCTGTCCTTCAATTTCCAGATGGGATGAAGTGAAATGGGCCCGGGCCTTTTTCCCCTGGGCAGGCAGGTGGGGCGCAAACAGCAGAATGTCGAATCCTGTCATGGTCGTATTCTATTCTTTGTGTCGCTCCCCAGGAGACCGAGTGCAAGACTTGATACAGGCACGGGGAGCGGATCCATGCCTCAAGCAAGGCCGGTGATCAGGAATTTGGAAGATATGGCGAGCTTGATTTGAAACAGTCTTAGCCCTTGATGCAGACCTTGGGTTTGAGGAATGCCACCCGTTTTGCCAGGCCGGCTTCTTCTGTTGCCCGTGCAACCAGATCCACATCCTTGTAGGCGCCAGGGGCCTCTTCCGCAGCACCGTGCATGGAACGGGTGCGGATCAGGATGCCATTTGCCCGGAGTTCGTCGATCAGGGTCCGTCCGCTCCATCTCTTCAGTGCCGCGTGGCGGCTCAGTGCGCGGCCGGCACCATGGGAGGCGGAGGCAAGAGCCGGGTTGCCCGGCAGCCCTGCCAGCACATAGGAGCCGGTGCCCATGCTGCCGCCGATGATGACCGGCTGGCCGACCGCCTTGTAGCGGTCGGGCACATCAGGGTGACCGGGGGGAAATGCCCGGGTGGCACCTTTGCGATGAATGTAGAGCATTCTTTCCCGGCCTTCGACTGAATGTTTTTCCAGCTTGCAGGTATTGTGCGATACGTCAAACAGGGTGGTAAGGAACGCCTGGGGAAAGATCCGCGCAAAGGCGTCTCGAGTGAGGTGCGCCAGTATCTGTCGATTGGCCAGTGCGATATTGATCGCGGCGTTCATGGCGCCAAGATATTCCTGCCCCTCAGGCGAATTGATGGGTGCACAGGCAAGTTCTCGGTCGGGGAGGTGTATGCCAAGTCTGGAAGCAGCACGGGCTAGGCTCACCAGATAGTCGGTGCCAATCTGATGTCCCAGGCCACGGGATCCACAGTGGATCGATACGACGATCTGGCCCAGCGCAAGGCCATACGCTTCAGCGGCGTTGGTATCAAAAATCGTGTCAACGACTTGCACTTCAAGATAATGGTTGCCGGAGCCAAGCGTACCCATTTCGCCCCGTTGCCTTTTTTTCGCCAGATCGGACACGCTGTCTGGATTGGCTCCTCTCACGCAGCCGTGTTCTTCCACATACTCCAGATCCTCAGCTGTGCCGTAACCCTGTTTAGCCGCCCACTGCGCTCCACCCAGCATGACCTGGTCAATTTCATGGGTGGACAGTTTGATGTCACCCTCTTCACCGACCCCGGCAGGGATGTCACGGAAGAGCTGGTTGGCCAGCGCCTCCGCTTTGGCGAAAAGACTGTCCGATGAGAGATTGGTGCGCAGACAGCGGATGCCACAGGAGATGTCGAAGCCCACGCCACCCGCCGATATAATGCCGCCAGCGTCTGCGTCAAAAGCCGCCACCCCACCGATGGGAAAGCCATAACCCCAGTGCGCATCAGGCATGGTCATGGCTGCGCCGACCAGGCCGGGCAATGCGGCGACATTGGTGATCTGTTCGCGCACTTTCTCGTCCATTGCCACAAGCAATTCTTCGCTGGCGAACATTTTTACCGGTGCGTGGCCGGCGCTGGCCTCCAAAGTCCAGCATTGCGGTCCGGTTTCCTTGAATCCGTGAATGTCCATTAAGGTCTCATACGTCTACAACACAACGAGCTTCCCAGCCGGATTCCGAGTGTCTCACAGAGAGCATGGTCAGGGTTGCGCCCTTGACCTCGGTACCTCGTTCCAGCTCTTCGCGCCAGGGCTCGCCACGAGCTTCCACTTTCCAGAGCAGTCCGTTCTGGACCACATTGAATTTGGAGAATATTGCGCGCCGAATTCGGGCTTCAGCCAGCAGACGGTTGAGCATGGTGACCAGCGCGAATTCCGGGTCGGCGTCTTCGAATTCAAATTGAACCGAAATCTGGTGTTGCACTTTTGCAGGTTCGGCCATGATGGCAAACATGGCCGATGCGGCTGATTCAAAGGCATTGGCCAGTGTCGGACCACGGCCGATGATCCCCATGTCGGCTTCATGCGCAAAATAGTCGAAGCTGCCATTTTCCATTGCAACCCCTGCTTATTCGGTGTGCAGGGCTTCAACCGGGTCCAGCCTGGCGGCCTGCATAGCCGGATAGACGCCTGCGACAAGCCCGATCAAGACCGAAATGAGCAATGCGCCGAATACATAATTCCACGGCGTAACCACCGGCAGCGCAGGGAGAAAGGTTTTCAGCAACCAGGCAAACCCGCCGCCTATGGCCAGTCCCAGCAGTCCGCCGGAGGTAGACAGCGCGATCGCCTCCATCAGGAACAAGGTGCGAACCCTGGCGCGCGTTGCGCCCAGGGCGGTGAGCAGGCCGATCTCGTTGGTTCGTTCGGTAACAGCGATATGCATCAGGGTGACGATGCCCACGGCACCCACAAGCAGGGAGATGCCACCCAGCGCACCCACTGCGAAAGTCAGCACTTCCAGTACCGTGTTCAGGGTGGAAAGCATCTGTTGCTGAGGTGTAATGGTGAAGTCTTCCAGACCATGCCGGGTGATCAGCAGTCTTTTCATCGACTGGACCACCTCGTCCAATTGCACCTGTGGTTTGTAGGTCACATCGATTTCCATCAGACTGGAACGATTGAACAGTTCGAGTGCCTTGCTGACAGGGATATACACCGTATCGTCCAGATCAAAACCCAATACCTGGCCCTTTGCTTCCATCACGCCAACAATGCGGTAACGCTGCCCGCCAACATCGATACGCTCACCCAGCGGGTTCAGCGCGCCAAACAATTCCTTGCGCACCTTGGCGCCCAGCACGGCGAAGGCCCTGGGGGCATCCGGATTATCCAATGGCAGATAGCGACCCACGGCCACATTCATGTTCAGGACCTGGGGCAAATTGGAGCCGGTGCCATACAGTGTCACGCGCCGGCTGTGCCCATTGGCCTTTACCTGCGCGTTGCCAGTTACCACCGGATTGGTCGCCTCCACCAGTGCCAGTCGGGACAGGGACTGGGCATCGTCAATGGTAAGGGGCCGGACGGTCCCGATCATGCCAACCTGCGCACCATGAGCCTGGGTTTTGCCCGGGGTAATGCCGATCAGGTGAGTGCCAAACTGGGTAAACTCGGCAATGACGAACTGCTGAATTCCAGAGCCGATCGAAGTCAACAAAATGACTGCGGCAATACCGACCGCAATGCCGGCTGCCGACAACGCGGTTCGCAAGCGCTGGGCACCAAGAGATCTTGCGGCAAATTTGATGCTGTCGAGGAAGCTCATTTACGGCCCAGTGCAAAAACCGGGTCCAGTCGTGCAGCCCGGTTGGCAGGCAGCAGTGCAAACAAGACCCCGGTGATCAGAGCGGTGGCGACGCCCGCCCCAACCGCCCAAAGCGGCGGATAGGCCGGCAGTGTCGGGTAGAATCCACGCAGAATCGCACTGCCTCCGTATCCCAGGACAAGGCCGCCGGCGGCGCCGAACAGGGAGAGCAGCGCGGCCTCAGTAAAAAACAGGCGGCGAATGTCGGCAGCCTGTGCGCCCAGGGCCTTGAGCAGCCCGATTTCGCTGGTCCGCTGCGCAACGGCCACCAGCATCACATTCATCACCAGGATCCCGGCTACGGCCAGGCTGATGGCGGCGATCCCGCCAACCGCCAGCGTAAGGGCGCGGAAAATCTTGTCGAAGGTCGCCAGTATCGCGTCCTGGGTAATGATCGTCACGTCCTCTTCTCCCTCGTGGCGCTGCTTGAGGGTGTCTTTGATGGCCTGTTTTGCAGGCTCGATGGCGGGCCGGCTTTTTGCTTCCACCAGAATGCGGAACAGGGAAGATATGTTGAGCAGACTTTGCGCCTGATTGACCGGAATGATGGCTGTTTCGTCGGTGTTGAAACCCATGGCCTCTCCCTGGGGAGCCAGGGTACCGACTACGCGGAAGCGCCGGTCGCCAAGGCGTACCCATTGGCCCAGCGGATTTTTCCCGGGAAAAAGGTCCTTGACCAATGCGGTTCCAAGCACAATCTGGGGCGGGGCATTGTCCCATTGCGGCGTTTCGATGAAGCGGCCGGTGCTCAATTGCATATGGCGCACGGCGAGAAAATCCTGTGTGCTGCCAAGGATGATGGCCTCCTTCAGTATGCCGCCCGCAGTGATTTCACTGGTGCCCACATTCAATGGTGCAATCCGTCGAACGGTGGGCAGCATCAGCAAGGCCTTGGCATCATCCAGGGTCAGGTCCCGGGGGGTTTCGCCGGTCAGATTTCCGGGCATGAAGCCGGTTGTTTCTGTCCGGCCGGGCAGCACGATGACGATATTGGTGCCGATGGACGCAAACTGGTTGAGGACATAGCGCCGTGCGCCTTCACCTAGGGCGGTCAGCACCACTACCGCGCCTACGCCCAGGGCCATGGCGGCGATGATCAGCAACGAGCGAATGTGCTGGGAACGCAGGGTAGAAGCGGAGAAGCTAAAGGTGTCGTGCAGGTTCATGTGCTGTCAGGAATGTTCATCACCTATGATGTGGCCATCGCGCATGTGGATCTTGCGCCGTGCGCGTTCACCCAGTTCAGGGTCATGGGTCACCAGGATGAGCAGGGTGCCCATGCCGTTGAGTTTTTCCAGCAGGGCAATGACCTCGCGGCCGGTTGTGTGGTCGAGGTTGCCTGTGGGTTCGTCAGCCAGCAGCACGGCCGGATCCATCACCGTGGCGCGGGCAATGGCGACGCGCTGGCGCTGGCCGCCGGAAAGCTCTGCCGGGCGATGGCTGGCCCGGTCAAGCAGCCCATAGTCTTCCAGTACCTCTGCTACACGACTGTGCCGCTCTGTGGGGGTGACCCCTGCCAGCATCAGCGGCAGTTCAATGTTCTCACGCGCAGTAAGGCGGGGTACGAGGTGGAATGACTGGAACACGAAGCCGACCTTCTTCTGTCGAACCTGCGCCCGTTCCTGTTCGGTCAGATTGGTTACATCGCGACCCTCAAGTTCATAGCGTCCGCTGTCCGGATGGTCCAGCAGGCCGATGACATTGAGCAGGGTGGATTTGCCCGAACCGGACGAGCCCTGGATCGAGACATATTCCCCCGCAGCGATGTCCAGACTGATGCCATCGAGTGCACGCACTTCCTGGTCGCCCATATGGAAGATGCGTTGAATCTCGCTCAGCCGGATCATTTGGCCGGCTCGATCGTAACCGCGGCCCCCGCTTTAAGACCTTCCCGATCCAGGGTAGTTACCACCCGGTCACCCTTCTTCAGCCCATCGCTGATCTCGGTATAGGCCCAGTTGGACAAACCGGTCTTGACAGTCCGGTCAACCAGCTTGTTGTCCGGACCCACGACCCATACCCGCTTGCCCTCGATGAGTGACTGGGTCGGTATGCGCAGCACAGGATCGCGATGATCGATGATCACTTCGGCGTCCGCGCTGAAACCGGCAAGCAGACGTTTGATATTCGGGTTCTCGTCAATGAAGTCAGACTCCACATCAACGGTGCGTGCCTGCTTCTCCACTTCGAGCACATACGGTGCAATGCGACGCACCCTGCCCTTGAAAACCTTTCCCGGCAAGGCATCCAGCGTGATGCGTGCCGGCATGCCGACCTGGATTTTCGGCGCATCGATTTCATCCATGGGCGTGGAAACATACAGGCAGGAATCATCGATCAGATCGACTGCAGGTGGTGTCGGAATACCCGGTGGCGAAGGGGTCGTGAACTCACCCAACTCGCCGGTCACGCGGGCGACCACGCCGGCAAAGGGCGCATACAGCTCCGTGCGGGCCACGCCGGCCTGGGCGACCGTGATCTGGGCTTCGGCCTGCTTGATCATTGCAGTGGCTGCATCGCAGGTCGCCTGGCTTGAGCGGGCCTGGGATTCCGCATTGTCCACGCTCTGTTGGCTGACAAACCCTTTGGCCGCCAATTGCCGGGCGCGATCTGCATCCGATTTTGCGTTGGCTGCCACAATGCACGCCTGCTTCCGCTGCTCCCGGGCAGTGGCCACTTGTCTGCGTGCCAGATTAGTCTGCGCGGCCAGATCGTTATTCCACAGTTCCAGCAAGCGCTGGCCCTTCTTCACGCGCTCACCCTCCTTGATCCAAAGCTTGACGATCTGTCCACCCGATGCAGGAGCCAGGTTGGCCCGCCTGCAGGCTTTAATCGTACCGGCGCGGGTGTTGGCGACGGTGTCCTCCACCAGGCCTTCATCCACCTGTGCGACTCCAATGGCTATGGGTTTAGGCCGGGTGGCATACCAGATGCCATAGCCGGCCAGACCGATGATCAGGAGAAAAGTTGCGGTCTTAATCAGGGTTGAACGTGTGATGATCGGCTCCCATCAAAGTTGATTCCTGCGGTCATATTCGGTTCAATCATTGTCGCCATCCAGCAACCTGCCAAATCCGCCAAGCACTGAACCTTCGCCGACCTGCCGGCCGCCAGCCTGAGGTGCCGCCATCCAGATCCGGCCGGCCAGGCGCGAGAACGGCAGGGATTGCAGCCACACCCGACCCGGGCCGGTCAACGTGGCAAAGAACAGCCCTTCGCCGCCAAATAGTGCGCTCTTGAGTTTGCCTATGTATTGGATGTCGTAATTGACGCTGGGTGCCAGGGCAGCGATGCAGCCCGTGTCCACCCGCAGGGTTTCACCGGGTGCAAGGCTGCGTTCCATCAGCATGCCGCCAGCATGAATAAACGCCAGACCGTCACCGTCCAGCCTTTCCATGATGAAGCCTTCTCCACCAAACAGACCCACGCCCAGTTTGCGCTGAAAGGCGATACCCAGGCTTACGCCTTTTGCCGCGCAGAGAAAGGCATCCTTCTGGCAGATCAACGTACCACCCAGTTCCCTCAGGTCCATGGGCACAATGCGGCCGGGGTAGGGGGCGGCAAAGGCCACGCGCCGCTTGCCGCTGCCATGGTTCTGAAACACCGTGGTAAAAAGTGATTCGCCGGTCAGCAGGCGCTTGCCTGCGCCCATCAGCTTCCCGAGCAGGCTGTTTTGCTGCTGGGACCCATCGCCGAAGATCGTGTCCATGGAAATGTCCGGATCCATATACATCATGGCACCCGCCTCACCAATGGCTGCTTCGCCCGGATCCAGCTCAACCTCGACGTACTGCATGTTTTCACCAAAGATTTCGTAATCCACTACATCCATAAGCATGCCTTTGTTCTTGTTGCGTTCAATAATTGAGATTGTAACCATCAGCTATGGTTCTAAGTTCTTGTCCCGCCGCAGATGCAGGATTTTCCGGTATCCCAGCCGAATCATGTGGATAGCCACATTCCACAAGCTGTGGGATGAATCACCCTTATCCAGCACATCGATCAATTGCCGCCAATGATCGCACTGGTTTTTCAGGGTCCAGGGCAGGGGCAGGCCCTGCCGTCGCAGCTTGATCTGTTCGCCAAGCAGCCAGTGTTTGGCCGCTTCCAGTTGCGCGGACAAGGGGAGTGCAAGATCGAAACTCAGCCTGCGTCGGCTGGGCGAGTCATCTTCGCTGCGCAGATCGAACGCAGGCGGCGGACGCCAGTTGATGGGCGTTGTCAGTTCCAGTGCAGTCAAGGACGGGTCCGGGGGAAACTGGTAGAAGCCCCATTTCGTACCCATCCAGCATTCAATCAACTGCCGGTCTTCGTCATCGGTGACGCACGCGGCCCCGGTACTCAGGCTTGGATCCCACGCGGGGCGGGACGCGCGCGGATCCTGCTTCCAGCGGAAGAAATCGCGCCCGGGCGGGGTGCCATATTCTGCTTCCAAGGCCTGCCAAGTAACGATAAATTCCTGATAGTCCGTACGATACTCAGGATTGCGACGCAGGAATTCCCATGCCCATTGGCCGATATCGAGTTGTTTGTAAAGAGAATCCTCCATGCAGATGAGGTTAACATAGCGTTATGGACGTATTGCATTGCTGGCGCTGCGGCGCCTCACTTGCCGAGTTGACCCCGCCGATTGAACGGCGGGATGAATGTCCCGCGTGCCACGCTCAATTGTATGTATGCAAATTCTGCGAGTTCTACGATCCCAAGGTGGCAAAGCAATGCCGTGAACCCATCGCCGATGAGGTCAAGGACAAGGACCGGGCGAATTTCTGCGGTTATTTCAAGCCCAACCCGATGGCCTACGCGCCTGCGGATTCATCCGGCGCAAACAAGGCCAAGGCTGAGCTCGCTGCCCTGTTTGGCCGATCAACCCCGACTTCAAGCCCGTCATCGGGTGCCCGCGACGCGCTGGATAAGCTCTTCGGTAAGGACTGATGGAAGTTTTCAACGTTTACCACATCGAGGCGGCACGCCGCCTGCCTAACCTGCCAGCCAGCCACCCCTGCGCCAATCTGCACGGACACTCTTTCCGACTGGAAATTTTCGTTAACGGGCCGATTCATCCAGATACAGGGTGGGTGATGGATTTTGCCGATCTCGATACGGCTTTCGCGCCGATCAAGGCCAGGCTCGACCATCGCTACCTGAACGAGATTCCCGGGCTGGAAAATCCAACCAGCGAGCGACTGGCGCAATGGATCTGGCAACAACTCAAAGCGGGCCTGCCAGGCCTGAGCAAGATTGTCATCCAGGAAACCCACCAGTCGGGCTGTGTGTATTCAGGGGATTAGGTTGTATGGGTGAACGGCGCAGGGATGATGTACCTGCAGGAGTCTGAATGTCGCAGCAACCGAAAACCATGGCGGGCTGGATCGCTTTTTTGGATCATGCTGAAATTCCCGTGCTCAGGCATACCGCGCGTGAACTGAAACGCCTGCGCACCGATGAAGATCAGCTGAATGCGCGCAATGCCACCCGGATCGTGGCCGACGACCCGCTCATGACGGTCAAGCTGCTGCGCTATCTGCAAACGCACAAGCGCCGCAGCCAGATGCAGGAAGTCGTGCAGATCGAACAGGCCATCCTCATGATGGGCTTCGATACGTTCTACCACGAAATTCCGGCAATGCCGATTGCCGAAGACATGCTGCATGACCATCTCGACGCGCTGGTGCATCTGCTGCACACCGTACGTCGGGCCCAGCGGGCAGCGCACTGGGCCTATGACTGGGCCTTGCGCCTGCATGACCTGCATGCCGAGGAAGTGTTCGTCTCCACGCTCCTCGCCCATGTTACCGAAATGCTGATGTGGTGCTTCAATACCGAAGCGATGCTGGAAATCCGCAGGCAGCAGGATGCCGACAAGACTCTGCGCAGCAAGGATTTGCAGAACGAGATACTAGGGTTTGTGGGCGCGGACTTGCAACGTGCGCTGATTGCCGAATGGCAATTGCCCAGGCTATTGAAGGACCTTCTGGATTCATCACAGGCCAGGACAAGTCGAGTCCGCAACATCATGCTGGCCGTCAATCTGGCGCGGCATTCCGCCAGGGGCTGGGATGACGCCGCACTGCCGGATGACTACATTGCCATCGCGGAGCTGCTGCGCACCAAACCGGGCAAAGTGAGGGAAATCGTGGGTGCAGAGACGGTGGCAGAGGAGTAAAATCCGCACAAGCGCTGAGCAGCGCGCCCAGTCACCTTACTGAACCCGCGCACAGGCGCTCCCATGAAAACCCCGAAAAGACTCGAGCCGCTTATCGAAGACGGCCTGATTGACAGCGTAATCCGGCAGCTGATGAGCGGCAAGGAAGCCATGGTCTTCGTCGTCCGCTGCGGTGAAGAGACGCGTTGCGCCAAAGTCTACAAGGAAGCCAACAAGCGCAGCTTTCGCCAGGCCGTTGATTACACGGAAAACCGCAAGACAAGAAACAGCCGCCAGGCCCGCGCCATGGCCAAGGGCACGCGCTATGGCCGGCAAGCCCAGGAAGAAGCCTGGCAAAGCGCTGAAGTCGATGCCTTGTACCGCCTTGCCGCCGCCCACGTGCGCGTGCCCAGGCCCTACAACTTTCACGCCGGCGTGTTGCTGATGGAACTGGTCACCGACGATCAGGGCAACGCCGCTCCCCGGCTCAATGATCTGGAGTTCACCGCAGAGCAGGCACGCATACACCACCACAGCCTGATGATGGAAGTCGTCCGCATGCTGATTGCCGGCATCGTCCATGGCGACCTCTCCGAATTCAACATCCTGCTTGGCAGCGAAGGCCCGGTCATCATCGACCTGCCGCAAGCCGTGGATGCCGCCGGTAACAACCACGCTGCATCGATGCTGGAACGCGACGTCAACAACCTGACGGCGTATTTTGCCCAGTTTGCCCCGGAGCTTATGGGCACCGAGTACGGCAAGGAAATCTGGTCACACTATAAACACGGCACCCTGCATTCCGAGGTCAGACTTACCGGCCGCTTCGAGCAAAGCAGGAAACCGGTTGATGTGGACAGCGTCATGCGGGAAATCGATGACATCCGCGCCGATGAGGCTGCCCGGCAGCTGCGATTGCAGCAAATGGAATAACGCCAAGCCTGGGGCGGGATCATCGGTGTCAAACCGATGGCGGGCAGCTCCCTACAGCTTGGTGATATCAACGAAGCCGCCGCGGGCGACTCAGGGGGTCATGGGTCCCTTTCAGGCGTTCCCAATCTCAAGTCACCAGCTTTGAGGGTGGTATCTGACTGTCCGTCGCAGGCATTGCTTGCTTCGCGATCCCTATGCGGGTTCTCTTCCCAACCAGCGCACAAACAAAGATGCCACCGCATGGGTGGCATTTGTGTTTGGTGGAGGCGGCGGGAATCGAACCCGCGTCCGCAAGTACTCTACAGGCAGTTCTACATACTTAGTCCGGTGTTTTTTTGCTTTAACCTTGGTCACGCCCGCCGAACAGGCTGAACTTTGGCGAGTGGCCTTAATTTAATGTTTGCCCAAGCCACCCGGACAAACACGATCATGCTGATATTACCCTGCTGCTGGTTTTACCCAACCCAACCCGCATGCTGGCTGGTGCAGGGTCTAGCGCAATTAAGCGGCTAGAGCGTAGTTTTCGTCGTTTGCGTTTAAACGATTTCAGTTGGATTTACGAGGTGGTCTGACCCTCGGTATGCCCTACGTTGCTTTGCAACCCACGTCGAAGCCAGGTCGCCCCCGGTAATCGTTGTGCAGCGTATTGCTGATTATAGTCTTTGAAGGGTGATCATCAAAGAAGTTCAATATGCACATAGAATGGCAGCGACAAGCGGAATTTCAAGAGGTGTTCAATGGAAACCATGACATTGAAGCTGAGGGGGGTAACGGCTGACGGGGTTGAGCGTTACCGCAGCTACTACCTGGTGACGGATGGCGGCGCAGGTGTAGGCAAGGGGCGAGCCTCGGTGATTCCCATGTCCAAAGGCGCGCCAATGCCGGAGCGGGAATTTGTCGAGGTAACCCAGGGCGGCGAAGACAAGGCGATTGCTTCGCTGGTTGAGGTGTTGCTGGCCTTGCCCGGCAACGAGGGCCTGAAGGCAGAGTTGAATACCCAGCCCAGTTGATTACCAGGGCAGCGGGTTGTGGGTGAGCGCAACGCCGATGAGGTAGGCGAAGACCGCCAGCGCCATGAGAAACGCCGTGGTGCGGATGGATCTGGTTTTGCCACGTTTGAGCGCAATGGTGCCCAAGACGATGTAGGCGATCAGGGCGAGCAGCTTGGCGGTGAGCCAGCTGTTGACCAAGGGGTACTGGCCCATCAGGACGGCAAGGCCGATGCCGCTGGCAAGCAGGATGGCGTCGTTCACGTGCGGCAGGATTCTTACCCATTTGGCCTGCAGCCGGGGTGACTCGACCAGCATCCAGATTCCGCGCGTCACAAACAGCACAAACGTGATGGTGACGGTGGTGACGTGGGCGTGTTTGAGTAGGCTGTAGGCGATCATTGCCGGTCTGCTCTATCGAACTAGTGGTGAACTTGGCTGGATTGCCAAATCGCTTTGCTCTCCGCGATGACTGCTGAAGGCTGGGGTTCATCAACTGGATCTCCACGGCCTTCGGCCTCGCGATGCCTCACGAGTTATGTCAAGCATGCGCTTGCCGCTTGCTGCCATCGCGAGCCAGCTACGCCGACAAAGCAGTCCAGTCAAATGAAATTGCTTTCATCATCAACTGAGGTAATCCAGAATCCGGGCGGGTGTGTCGATCATGTCTTTGGCTCCCCAGGTCTGGGGTTGGTCAGTTTCATGCAGGTAGCCCCATAATGCCACCAGTGCAGGCATGTTCGCAGCGACGGCCGCCTCGATGTCGCGGGCTGCATCGCCAACATACAGGCACTGTTCCGGCTTGTGTCCGGCTTCTTCAGCCGCATAAAGCAACGGGCAGGGATGGGGTTTGGGCTGGGGACAGGTGTCGCCGCTGACGATGCAGGCGGCACGATCGGCCAGGTCAAGAATCGACAGCAGCGGCTCGGTAAAGCGCGCAGGCTTGTTGGTCACCACGCCCCAGGCGATGTCATGTTTTTCCAGCTTATCCAGCAGATCCAGCACGCCATCGAAGGGACGCGAATACCGGCTGATGTTGTCTGCGTACAGCTGTAGGAATTCTTCGCGCATGGGGCCGAACTGCGCATCATCCGGACCGAGGCCGAAGCCGATCGACAGCAGTCCGCGTGCGCCATGCGAAGCCTGCGGGCGAATGAGTTCTTCCGCCAGCGGGGCCAGGCCGTGCCGCGATCGCTGCAGGTTGAGGGCGTGGCCCAAATCGAGGGCAGTATCAATCAGGGTGCCGTCGAGGTCGAAAAGGACAGCTTTAATCATCTTTCCTGCCGGCAATCAGGTAATTCACGTCGGTGTCGGCTTCCAGCTTGTAGACCTTGGACAGCGGGTTGTAGGTCATGCCGATGAGTTCCTTCATCTCCAATCCCGCTTCACGGGCCATGCGCGCCAGTTCGGCCGGCTTGATGAATTTGGCGTAATCGTGTGTGCCTTTGGGCAAAAGCTTCAGCAGGTACTCGGCGCCGACCACCGCAAACAGGTAGGACTTGGGGTTGCGGTTGAGGGTGGAGAAAAATACCCAGCCACCGGGTTTGGCGAGTTGTGCGCAGGCGGAGACGACAGAAGAAGGATCAGGAACGTGCTCCAGCATTTCCATGCAGGTCACGACGTCAAAACGTTCGGGCTCAGCTGCGGCGAGTTCTTCGGCAGGCAGCTGCTTGTAGTCCACAGTCAAACCGGATTCAAACAGATGGAGGCGGGCGACCTTGAGCGCCTTTTCGGACAGGTCCACGCCGGTGACGCTGGCCCCCTTGAGCGCCATGGATTCGGACAGGATGCCGCCGCCGCATCCTATATCCACCACGGTTTTGCCGGCCAGACCGCCACACAGGCGATCAATCCAGTTGAGACGCAGGGGATTGATCTCGTGCAGGGGTTTGAATTCGGAATTCGGGTCCCACCAGCGATGGGCGAGTTCGGAAAATTTCTGGATTTCAGCGGAATCGACGTTGGTCATTTTATGTTAGGGGCAAGAAGTTTGTTGGACCAGTAGCTGGCTCGTGCCATCAGGTCCGCAAGATCAAAATGAATCAGCTTGCCATTATCCACCTTTAGCTGCCCGTCGACCCAGACATGGCTGACATCCTCGCGCCCAGCGACATAAACAAGATGGGAAACCGGATCGAACAGGGGCTGAAGTTCAGGTCGGGACAAATCGACGGCAACCATGTCCGCGCGCTTGCCGGGCGTGAGCGAACCTATCCTGTCATCCAGCCCAAGTGCTTGCGCGCCATTAAGCGTCGCCGCCTTCAGCGCATCGAACGCAGGCAGGGCTGCCGCATTGTTCGAGACACCTTTCGTGAGCAGGGCGGCCAGGCGCATTTCGGCAAACAGGTCGAGACGGTTGTTGCTGGCAGCGCCGTCGGTGCCAAGGCCGATATTGATGCCGGCTTCCAGCAATTTGCCTATCGGTGCCAGGCCGGATGCCAGCTTCAGGTTGGAGGCAGGGCAATGAGCAACATGGCAACCGTAGCGGACCAGGGTGCCGATTTCGGGTTCGGTGAGATGAATGGCATGCACACCTATGAACCCCGGACCGAGCAGGCCCAGGCGGGCCAGCCGCTCCAACGGGCGCACGTCATGGCGGGCCTCGCTTTGTGCAAGCTCATCTCTGGTCTCGTGCAGATGGCAATGGATGGGCGCGCCGATCTGTTCGGCCAGGGTGGCGATCTGGCTGAAGGTTTCGTCGCCGACGGTATAGGGTGCATGAGGGGCGAAACAGAATGACAGGCCCGGTTCTCCCTTGAAACGGTCGCGGCAGGCAAGACCCTTGGCCAGGTAATCGGAGCCGTCGCTGGCGTAGGGGGTTGGGAGGTCCATGGCAATCATGCCGATGCTGGCTCTCATTCCGCTTTCGAGCGATGCTTCGGCCGTTGCATCGGGGAAAAAGTACATGTCGTTGAAGCAGGTGATGCCGCCCTTGAGCATTTCGGCGCAGGCCAATAGCGAACCGTCCTTGACGAAGCGGCCCGACACATGAGCCTGTTCGGCAGGCCAGATAAAGTGTTGCAGCCAATCCATCAGCGGCAGGTCATCGGCGAAGCCGCGCAACAGGGCCATGGCGGCATGGGTGTGCAGATTGACAAGGCCTGGAATCAGGGCGTGATTCGGCAGGCTTATGATTTCCTGCGCGCTGTAGCGGGTGCAGGCTTCTGCCGCCGGCAACATGTCTAGAATGGCACCCCGATGGACTGCCAGGGCATGGTCGGCCAGTGTTCCAGCGGGTTCAACTGGAACCAGCCAGCGCGGAAGAATCAGGGTGTCAATGGGCTGCGGCATGGCAGGATTGTAAGGGAAAGCCGCCAGTGCTTGCTCTTTCAAGCACCTCCGGCCGGGTCCCTGGCCATGTTAGAATTATGGCCTTTTAGGTCTGCTGTTTTCCCTCATGGATCAATTCGCCAAGGAAACTCTCCCGGTCAGCCTGGAAGAAGAAATGCGTCGCTCGTATCTCGATTACGCCATGAGCGTGATTGTGGGACGGGCCCTGCCGGATGTACGCGATGGGTTGAAGCCGGTTCATCGCCGCGTGCTGTTCGCCATGAGCGAACTGGGCAACGACTGGAACAAGGCGTACAAGAAGTCGGCGCGTATCGTCGGCGACGTCATCGGTAAGTATCACCCGCACGGCGACACGGCAGTGTACGACACCATCGTGCGCATGGCGCAGGATTTCTCCCTGCGCTATCCGCTGATCGACGGACAGGGCAACTTCGGTTCGGTAGACGGCGACAACGCCGCCGCCATGCGCTATACGGAAATCCGCATGGCGAAAATCGCCCACGAACTGCTGGCGGACATCGACAAGGAAACCGTCGATTTTGGCCCCAACTACGATGGCTCCGAACATGAACCGCTGGTCCTGCCGGCCAAGATTCCGAATCTGCTGATCAATGGATCGTCGGGTATCGCGGTGGGCATGGCGACCAATATCCCACCGCACAATCTGACTGAAGTCTGCGATGCACTGTTGGTCCTGCTGAAGAATCCGGAAACCACGATCGACGAACTGATCGAGCTTGTGCCCGCACCGGATTTCCCCACCGCTGGCATCATCTACGGCACTGGCGGGGTGAAGGATGGCTATCGCACCGGCCGCGGCCGGGTGGTGATGCGCGCCACCTGCCACATCGAAGACGTGGACAAGAGTGGTGGCAAGCAGGCGATCATCATCGATGAACTGCCCTATCAGGTGAACAAGGCCAATCTCCTCATCAAGATTGGTGAACTGGTGCGCGACAAGCAAATCGACGGGATCGCTGACCTGCGCGACGAATCCGACAAGTCGGGCATGCGGGTCTACATCGAACTGAAGCGTGGCGAAAACGCAGATGTCATCCTGAACAATCTGTACAAGCAGACTCAGATGCAGGACACCTTCGGCATGAATATGGTGGCCCTGGTTGATGGCCAGCCGCGCCTGCTCAACCTCAAGGACATGCTGGATGCCTTCCTGCGCCACCGGCGCGAGGTCATTACCCGGCGCACCGTATTCGAACTCAAGAAGGCGCGCGAGCGGGGGCATATCCTCGAAGGTCTGGCGGTGGCGCTGGCCAATGTGGATGAAATCATCCGCATTATCAAAGCATCCGAAACCCCGGCCATTGCCAAGGAGCAGTTGCTTGCAAAGGCGTGGCGCTCGGCGCTGGTGGAAGAAATGCTCGCCCGTGTCGACCCGGATTTCTCCCGCCCCATTGGCCTGGGGGTGCAGTACGGCTTGCACAATGATGGTTACCACCTGTCGGAAGTCCAGGCCCAGCGCATTCTGGAAATGCAGTTGCAGCGCCTCACCAATCTGGAACAGGACAAGATTACCGGCGAGTACAAGGAGATCATGGAGCGCATTGCTGACTTGCTCGATATTCTCGCCAATCCGTCGCGCATCACTACGATCATCGGCGATGAACTGACGGAGATCAAAGCCCAGTTTGGCGACAAGCGCCGCTCGGTGATCGTCCAGGATGCGCAGGACCTGAGCATGGAAGACCTGATCGCGCCCGAGGACATGGTGGTGACCCTGTCGCATGCCGGCTATATCAAGACTCAGCCACTGGATGACTATCGGGCGCAGAAGCGCGGCGGCCGCGGCAAGCAGGCGGCAGGCACGCGGGAAGACGACTTCATCGAACGCCTGTTCGTTGCCAACACCCACGACTACATCCTGTGCTTCTCCAACCGTGGACGTCTGTATTGGCTCAAGGTCTACAACGTGCCGCAGGGCGGCCGTATCAGCCGCGGCAAGCCCATTGTCAACATGCTTCCGCTGACGGATGGAGAGAAGATCAACACTCTCATGCCGGTCAAGGCGTTTGATGACGACCACTATGTCTTCATGGCGACGGCCAATGGCATCGTCAAGAAAACTCCCCTCAGCGAATTTTCCCGGCCGCGTTCGGCCGGCATCATCGCCGTCGGACTGGACGATGAGGATTACCTTATCGGCGCAGCGATTACCGATGGCAAGCACGATGTCATGCTGTTTTCCAATGGCGGCAAGGCGGTACGTTTTGACGAGAACGATGTGCGTCCCATGGGCCGCAATGCGCGCGGCGTGATCGGCATGCGACTGGGCAAGGGCCAACAGGTGATTTCCCTGCTGGTTGCGGAAGACGAGACCGATTCCGTGCTGACTGCCACCGAGAACGGATTTGGCAAGCGGACTTCCATCACCGAATACACCCGCCATGCCCGTGCCACCCAGGGCATGATTGCGATTCAGACCACCGCCCGCAACGGCAAGGTCGTGGCCGCGACCCTGGTCAAGGAAGACGACGAAATCATGCTGATTGGCACCGGCGGCGTGCTGATCCGCACCCGGGTGAAAGAAATCCGCGAGATGGGCCGCGCGACCCAGGGTGTCACCCTGATCAACCTGGATGAGGGCGAAATACTCGCCGGCCTCGAAAAAGTTGTTGAAACCGAAGAACCAGAACCAACCAATTAAACAGCAAACCAATTAATCATCAAGCGAAATAATCATGAAAATCCATAATTTTTCCGCCGGTCCGGCAGTTCTCCCAAAAGAAGTGTTGTTGCAAGCCCAGGCCGAGTTGCCTGACTGGCACGGCTCTGGCATGTCGGTGATGGAAATGTCCCATCGCGGCAAGGAATTCATGGGCATTGCTGCCCAGGCCGAAGGCGACCTGCGCGAATTGATGGACATACCTTCCAACTACAAGGTGCTGTTCCTGCAAGGCGGCGCGTCCAGCCAGTTCGCCATGGTGCCGATGAACCTGCTGCGCGGCAAAACCGGCGCGGATTATCTGAACACTGGCGAGTGGTCGAAAAAGGCTATAAAGGAAGCGAAGAAATTTGCCAGCGTGAACGTGGTGGCCAGCAGCGAGGACAAGAACTTTTCCTACGCGCCGGCCCAGTCTGCATGGAAGCTTGATCCCAATGCGGCTTATGTCCACTACACCCCAAATGAAACCATCGGCGGGGTGGAAATTTTCTGGCCCCCGGAAACTGGGAGCGTGCCCCTGGTGGCGGACATGTCCTCCACCATCCTGTCGCGGCCCGTCGATGTTTCCCGCTATGGGGTGATATATGCCGGCGCGCAGAAGAACATTGGTCCGGCAGGCTTGACCATTGTCATCGTGCGCGACGACCTGATCGGCCAGACCGTGTCAGGAACGCCGACCATGTTCGATTACAAGACACATGCGGACAACGACTCCATGTATAACACGCCACCCACGTACGGCATGTACGTTGCCGGCCTGGTGTTCCAGTGGCTGAAAAAGCTGGGCGGCCTGGCGGCAATGGAAAAGATCAATGTGGAAAAATCGGGACTGCTGTATGACTACCTCGACAGTACCGGTTTCTACCATTCACCCGTGGCGAAGGAAAACCGCTCGCGCATGAACGTGCCCTTTACCCTGAAGGACGCGGCGCTGGATGAAGCCTTCCTCAAGGGGGCCAAGGAAAGTGGGCTGCTGCAACTCAAGGGCCATCGTTCGGTGGGCGGGATGCGTGCGTCCATTTACAACGCCATGCCAATGGAAGGCGTGGCTGCGCTGGTCGCTTACATGAAGGACTTCGAGAAGAAAAATGGCTAAATCCTTCCGCATCCAGACCCTGAACAAGATTTCGAGCCGCGGGCTTGCCCGTCTGCCGGCCAGCTATGAAGTGGGCGATGGCATTGCCAACCCCGACGCCATCCTGGTCCGTTCCGCCAACATGCACGACATGGACATACCGGCCACAGTCAAGGCCATCGGCCGCGCTGGGGCAGGTACCAACAACATTCCAGTCGGCAAGATGAGCGAGCGGGGCGTGCCGGTATTCAATGCACCGGGCGCCAATGCGAACGCAGTCAAGGAACTGGTGACAGCAGGCCTGTTGATGGGGGCGCGCAATCTGGTTCCAGCGATCAACTTTGCCGGCAACGTTACCGGCACCGACGAGGAAATGCACAAGGCGGTGGAGGCGGGCAAGAAGAATTTTGCCGGGATTGAACTGCCCGGCCGCACGCTGGGCATCATCGGCCTGGGGGCGATCGGTTCGATGGTCGCGGATATCGCCATCAAGCTGGGAATGAACGTGATTGGCTTTGATCCGAGCATCACCGTGGAAGCGGCCTGGCGCCTTCCATCCAGCGTGAAGAAGGCGGGATCTGTGGAAGAAGTGGTGAAGAGCGCCGATTTCATCTCCGTGCATGTTCCGCTGATCGACGCTACCCGCAATCTGATCAACACCCAGCGCGTTGCCCTGATGAAGCCTGGCATGGTACTGCTCAATTTCGCCCGCGAAGGAGTGGTGGACAATGCAGCCGTGGTCGCCGGGCTGGATGAAAAGCGCATCCGCGCCTATATCTGCGATTTTCCCGCCAATGCCCTGAAGGGCCGACCCGATGTGGTGACGCTGCCGCACCTTGGCGCTTCCACCGAGGAAGCTGAAGAGAATTGCGCTGTCATGGTGGCCGAGCAGGTGTCCGATTACCTGGAAAATGGCAACATCCTCAACTCGGTCAACTTCCCCAACGTGCGCATGGATCGGGAATCCAACTTCCGTGTGGCGATTGCCAATTCAAATGTGCCCAACATGTTGGGCCAGATCTCCACTGCCATGGCTGAGGCTGGCCTGAATATCCACAACATGGTCAATATGTCCAAGGGGGGTATGGCCTATACCCTAGTGGACGTTGACAGCGCGGTTTCCGATGCCGTGCTCGACAAGATTCGCGCCATCAACGGCGTGCTCAATGTCCGTTATTTGCCTGCATGAGTGACGAACTCTCCAAACTGCGTGACCAGATTGACGTCATCGACAGCCAGATATTGAATCTGCTTTCTGAGCGTGCACGTTTGGCCCAGGCTGTGGGGCAGGCAAAGAATGGAGAGGGAATCTACCGGCCGGAACGTGAAGCGCACGTGGTCCGCCGCATGCTCGATGCCAATCCGGGCCCGCTTTCAGGCGACACGGTGGAGCGGTTGTTCCGGGAAGTCATGTCTGCCTGTCGTGATCTTGAACAGCATTTGCGCATCGCCTATCTGGGTCCCGAAGGCACGTTCAGTCAGGCTGCGGTGCACAAGCATTTCGGCCACGCCATTGGTGATGTCCCCTGCACCACAATCGATGAAGCATTCCGCTCGGTGGAAATCGGCAAGGCCGATTACTGTGTGGTGCCGGTGGAAAATTCGACTGAAGGCGCGGTATCGCGCACGCAGGATTTGATTGTAGGTTCGCCTCTCAAGGTGTGCGGGGAGGTGTATTTGCCTGTTCATCAGAACCTGCTGCGCAAGACCGGAGTTTTGCAGGGCATCACCCGTGTCTACAGTCACGCACAGTCACTTGGACAGTGTCAGCACTGGCTCAACCAGAATCTGCCCGGGGTGGAAAGAGTCAGCGTGACAAGCAACGCCGAAG
Source organism: Thiobacillaceae bacterium (assembly GCA_049578545.1). Taxonomy (GTDB): domain Bacteria; phylum Pseudomonadota; class Gammaproteobacteria; order Burkholderiales; family Thiobacillaceae; genus DASQBT01. The sequence continues at coordinate 56,643 of JBAUMF010000068.1, read as the reverse complement.
CGGCGAGGCTTGCCAGTCTTGATCACACTGCCGCGGCGATTGCAAGCGAAACGGCGGCCGAGATTTACGATCTTCAGGTGATCAGTCCACGCATTGAGGATGAGCCCAATAACACGACGCGTTTCCTGGTCCTGTCCTTGCAGGATGCATCCCCATCCGGCAGGGACAAGACTTCCTTGGTACTTTCCATTCCAAACCGGCCTGGTGCCCTGGTTGAATTGCTCAAACCCTTTTCCGAGGCAAGCGTATCGCTGACCAAACTGGAATCGCGTCCGGCGCGACAGGGCAATTGGGAGTACCTGTTCTTTGTTGATTGCGAGGGACACCGGCAGGATGCCAAGGTTGCAGCCGTGTTGGCACAAGTGAGCAGCAAGGCGGCCATGATCAAGGTGCTTGGATCCTACCCATCTGCCACCAACGCTTGAATCAGATGATTTGCGATCCCTGCGAGCGGGCCCCAGCCAACATCCGCGCACTTGCACCTTATCAGCCCGGCAAACCCATTTCCGAACTGGCGCGTGAACTGGGCCTTGCGGAAAAGACCATCGTCAAGCTGGCCTCTAATGAGAATCCGCTTGGAGCAAGCCCAAAGGGCCTGCAAGCGGCAGAAGCTTCGCTGGCTGATCTTGCGCGCTATCCAGATGGAAGTGGCTTTGGCTTGAAGTCTGCATTGACACGCAAACTTGGCATCAAAGCCAATCGCATCGTGCTGGGCAATGGTTCGAATGATGTTCTTGAACTGGTCGCTCAGGCCTTTCTTGCTCCTGGTACATCTGCCGTGTATTCCGAGCACGCCTTCGCCGTTTATCCGCTTGCCGTGCGGGCCATTGGCGCAACCGGCATTGAAGCACCGGCAAAGAATTTTGGTCATGACCTCACAGCCATGCAGGCAGCGATCATGGATGATACCCGTGTGGTGTTCATCGCCAACCCAAACAATCCCACTGGTACACTGGTATCCAATGACGAGCTCGAAGCCTTTCTGAAAGCAGTGCCAAGCCATGTAGTGGTGGTCCTGGATGAAGCGTATGGCGAGTATCTTCCTGCGGAGCGACAGTCTCGCGCGATGGAGTGGCTGGAGCGGTTTCCCAATGTGGTCGTTAGCCGCACCTTCTCCAAAGCGTACGGCCTGGCGGGGTTGCGTGTAGGTTATGGCCTGAGCAGCATCGCGGTTGCCGACCTGATGAACCGGGTACGCCAGCCTTTCAACGTGAACGGTCCAGCGCTTGCCGCCGCCGAAGCTGCGCTCAGTGATGACGAATTCATCGGGCGCAGTTATGCACTCAATCAATTGGGCATGAAACAGCTTGTTCAGGGATTTGAAAAACTCAAACTTGACTACATTCCGTCGGCAGGAAACTTCATCGGGGTCAGGGTAGGGGTGGCACAGGCTATATTCGAGGCCTTGCTTAGAAGAGGGGTGATTGTGCGTCCCGTGGGTAGCTACGCGATGCCAGAGCACTTGCGCATCAGCATCGGCCTGGCGCAGGAAAATGCCAAGTGCCTGCTGGCTCTGGAGGAGGCGCTAAACGAATGCCGCTGATCGAACGTCTTGCCATTATTGGAACCGGCCTCATTGGTGGCTCGTTCGCGCTTGCACTAAAGCAGGCCGATCAGGTGGGCGTTGTGGTTGGCGCAGGGCGCAGTCAGTCCAATCTGGAGACTGCGAAGCGACGAGGGATAGTGGATGAGGCCGCACCCGATGCGGCCTCTGCAGTGCAAGGCGCTGATTTTATTCTTCTTGCCGTCCCGGTAGGTCAGATGGAAGGCGTAATGCTGGCCATTGCTGCGTACCTTGGGCCGGATGCGGTCGTCTCGGATGCGGGCAGCACCAAACAAAATGTGATCGCAATGGCACAGTGCCAACTCGCGACCAATCTGTCCCGATTCGTCCCGGGTCATCCGATTGCAGGCGCCGAGACCTCCGGAGCACAGGCTGCACGGGCGGACTTGTTCAAGGGGAAAAATGTGGTGCTGACACCGCTGCCGGAAACAAACGTCAAGGCACTTGTGAAAGCTCAATCCGCCTGGCAGGCTTGTGGCGCGAAAGTGACTTTGATGAAAGCCGCCCAGCATGATCATGTTTTTGCGGCAGTAAGCCACCTGCCGCATCTTCTGGCCTACGCGCTGGTTGATATGCTGGCCAGCCGACCTGACCGGGATTTGTTTTTCAATTATGCTGCCAGTGGTTTCCGCGACTTTACCCGTATTGCAGGCAGCAGCCCTGAAATGTGGCGTGACATTTCCCTCGCCAATCGAGAGGCCTTATTGATCGAACTGGCTTCGTATGAATCCAAACTGGATGAATTGAAGGCTGCATTGACGGCAGCCGATGGCGATAGGCTGATAAAGATATTTTCCCGCGCGCAGCAAGCGCGCGATATCTGGGCCAAGCAGGAATAGCAGTGGATTACCTGAATTTACCACCGGCCAAGGGCGCACGCGGAACCGTGAAACTGCCCGGATCTAAGAGCATTTCCAACCGCGTGTTGCTATTGTCAGCACTGGCTTCTGGCTCGACTGAGGTCAAAGACCTGCTGGCCTCGGATGACACAAAAGTCATGCAGGATGCATTGGGCAAATTGGGGGTGCGCGTTGATCGCCACGGCGAAACTGACGATTACACGATCACCGGTGTGGGAGGTACGTTTCCGGTCAAGCGCGCGGAATTGTTTTTGGGTAATGCGGGCACCGCCTTCCGTTCGCTGACTGCAGCGTGCGCACTGTCTGGGGGCGATTATCGGCTTTCCGGCATACCGCGCATGCAGGAGCGCCCTGTCGGTGACCTGGTTGATGCGTTGAGGCAATTGGGTGCCCAAATCAATTATCTGGGCAAGGAGGGATTCTCGCCTTTGGCGATCCAGCCGGGCAGCGCTGCCAGGGTGGCGGAAGTCTCTGTCAGGGGCAATGTTTCCAGCCAGTTTCTGACGGGGTTGCTGCTTTCGGCCCCGCTAAGCGGACGCGATGTGGTCATCAAGGTCGAGGGTGAACTGATTTCCAAGCCCTATATCGGCATTACGCTCGGCTTGATGGAACGTTATGGTGTAAAGGTACATCGGGAGGACTGGGAACGGTTTGTCGTGCCGGCGGGTGTGTATAAAAGTCCGGGAACAATCCATGTTGAGGGCGACGCCTCGTCGGCCTCGTATTTTCTGGCGGCGGGTGCCATTGGTCACGGGCCGGTGCGGGTGGAGGGCGTGGGGCGCAGCAGCCTGCAAGGCGATGTTCAGTTTGCCGCTGCACTCGCCCGGATGGGCGCGGAAATAAGCTTCGGCGCCAACTGGATTGAATGCCGTCTGGGTTGCGCCGACAAACTCCATGCATTGGATCTGGACTGCAACCATATTCCCGATGCGGCCATGACGCTGGCTGTGCTTGCCCTTTTTGCCGATGGCACGACGACACTGACCAATATTGGCTCATGGCGAGTCAAGGAAACCGACCGCATTGCTGCGATGGCGACTGAGCTGCGCAAAGTGGGTGCCACCGTCGAGGAGGGGGCCGACTTCATTCGTGTCACTTCGCCATCGTCACTCACTCCCAATGCTGTCATTGATACGTATGATGATCACCGCATGGCCATGTGTTTTTCTCTGCTGGCCTTGGGCGGCGTGCCGGTCAGGATCAATGATCCGGCTTGCGTGAACAAGACCTTCCCGAATTACTTTCAGGCTTTCTCTTCCATTCTCAACTAGATGCCAGTCCCGGTTATTACCATCGATGGGCCTTCCGCGTCCGGCAAGGGCACGGTGGCAGAGCGGGTTGCCAGCTGTTTGAATTTCCATTATCTGGACAGCGGTGCGTTATACCGACTGACGGCCCTGGCGGCGATGAAAGCCTGTATCGAACTGGATGACGAAACAGCCATTGCCAGCTTGTCAGCCCGGTTGCCGGCCCGCTTTGATGGGGGCCGAATCTGGCTTAACGAAGAAGAAGTGACGGATAGCATCCGTACCGAATCGGTAGGGGATGGCGCTTCGAGAATTGCAGTATTTCCGAGCGTTCGGGAGGCATTGCTGGGCCGTCAGCGGGGGTATCGCAAAAGCCCGGGACTGGTGGCGGATGGAAGGGATATGGGGTCGGTGGTATTTCCGGATGCCATGACGAAAGTATTCTTGACGGCGAGCGCCGAAACCCGGGCGGAAAGACGGTATAAGCAGTTGATCGAAAAAGGAATCTCTGCTAACCTTGCGGCCCTTGTCCACGAAATGCGGGCAAGGGACGAGCGGGATGCGGTTCGCCCGGTGGCGCCCTTAAGGCCTGCTCCCGGTGCGATGTTGCTGAATACCACGGGTATGTCCATAGATGATGCCGTGGATGCCGTGCTGGAGCATTATCGCAATACCTCGAAATAGTTTTAGGCGCTGGCTCCGAAGGCTGGCAATGTGTAACCAACCCCGTCCGCCTGGACGGAACTGAAGGTCCTTTATGTCTGCAACCCAAACCTCCCCCGCTTCCATGGAAAGCTTTGCCGCCCTGTTCGAAGAGTCAATCTCCCGTCAGGACATGCGTCAAGGTGAAGTGATCACTGCCGAAGTTGTGTCTGTCGATGATAATTTTGTGGTGGTGAACGCAGGCCTCAAATCAGAGAGCCTGATCCCGACGGAAGAGTTTCTCAATGACCGGGGTGAGATCGAAGTCAAACCCGGCGATTTTGTCCAAGTCGCCATTGAATCCCTGGAAGACGGGTTTGGCTCGACCAAGCTGTCGCGCGACCGTGCCAAACGCCTGTCCGCCTGGCTGGATCTGGAAGCGGCGATGAATGAAGGCCGTATCGTCACCGGCCTGGTTCAGGGTCGAGTCAAGGGTGGGCTGACTGTGCTGATGAACGGCCTGCGTGCATTCCTTCCGGGTTCTCTCGTTGACATCCGTCCGATCAAGGACACCGCTCCATTCGAAAACAAGGAAATGGAGTTCAAGGTTATCAAGCTTGACCGCAAGCGCAACAACGTCGTGGTTTCACGTCGTGCCGTGCTGGAACAGTCCATGGGCGCGGATCGCCAGGCGCTGCTCGACAATCTTAAAGAAGGCCAGATCGTCACCGGGGTGGTGAAGAACATTACTGACTACGGCGCGTTCGTTGACCTGGGTGGCATCGATGGCTTGCTGCACATTACCGACATGGCCTGGCGTCGCGTCAAACATCCGTCCGAGGTGGTGCAGGTCGGCCAGGAAGTGGAAGCCAAGATTCTCAAGTTTGATCAGGAAAAGAATCGCGTTTCACTGGGCCTCAAGCAGTTGGGTGACGACCCTTGGGTTGGCATTGCGCGCCGCTATCCGCAAGGAACCCGCATGTTTGGCAAGGTGGCCAACCTGACCGATTACGGCTGTTTCGTGGAGATCGAGCCCGGTATCGAAGGCCTGGTGCATGTTTCCGAAATGGACTGGACCAACAAGAACGTCAATCCGTCCAAGGTTGTCGCCTTGGGTGATGAAGTGGAAGTAATGGTGCTGGACATCGATGAAGACAAACGCCGCATTTCCCTGGGTATGAAGCAGTGCAAACCCAACCCTTGGGAGGAGTTCTCCATGAGCTACAAGAAGGGCGACAAGGTCAAGGGTGCGATCAAGTCGATTACTGATTTCGGCGTCTTCATTGGCCTGAACGGCGGCATCGATGGGCTGGTACACCTGTCCGATCTGTCCTGGAATGTCCCCGGCGAAGAGGCCGTGCGCAATTTCCGCAAGGGTCAGGAACTGGAGGCCGTGGTACTGGGCATTGACATGGAACGTGAGCGAATTTCCCTCGGCATCAAACAGCTTGAAGGTGACCCGTTCAATTCCTTTGTGGGCACGCATGAAAAAGGCAGCATCGTCAAAGGCACGGTGAAGTCCCTGGATGCCAAAGGTGCAGTGATCGATTTGGGCGGCGACATGGAAGGGTATCTGCGTGCTTCCGAGGTCTCGCGTGACCGCGTGGAAGACATGCGCGGCCACTTGAAGGAAGGGGATGAGGTTGAGGCGATGGTCATTAACGTCGACCGCAAGAATCGGCAGGTCAACTTGTCCATCAAGGCCAAGGATACAGCTGATCAGGATTCGGCAATGAAGAAATACACAGCTGAATCGACTGCGGCAGCCAGTGGCGCTACCAACCTGGGTGCCCTGCTCAAGGCCAAGCTTGATAACAAAGGTGGTGAGCAGTAATCGGCCATGACCAAGTCCGAACTGATTTCTCGCCTTTCTGTCCGCTACCCGCAATTTGCGGGTGCAGATGCCGAGCTGGCGGTCAAGACCATTCTCGATGCCATGACCAAGTCCTTGGGAACGGGGGCCCGTATCGAGATTCGGGGATTCGGCAGCTTCAGTCTGAATTATCGGCCGGCAAGGCATGGACGTAATCCAAAGTCCGGTGAAAAGGTGTTTGTGGCAGCCAAGTATGTACCCCACTTCAAGGCGGGCAAAGAGCTGCGCGAGCGGGTGGATTATCACCAGACAGTCTGATCGTGTCAATTGACGAATTGACAAACGGCGCACGAGTGCGCCGTTTGTTTTTGGCCAGCGACGCACAACCGGTAAAATAGATTTTCCAATTTCAGGGGGCAGGCATGCGGTATCTGGGCTGGTTGATCAAAGCTGTCATTTTCATCTTGTTGCTGGGCTTTGCCCTCAAGAACAGCGAACTTGTAACGGTTCATTACTACCTTAATTATGTCTGGGAGGCGCCGCTTGTCCTGGTCCTGCTCGGTTTCTTCACCATGGGTGCAATGACCGGCCTGCTTGCCGTCATGCCTCACCTGATCAGGCAACGTCGCGAGTTGGGAAAGATGCGCAAAGCAGCAAGGAAGCAACTGGAAACCCCTCTTAATCAAGAACTGGCCTGACACATGCAATTCGAGTTCTGGTGGCTGCTGGCATTTCCTCTGTTCTTCGCCTTGGGCTGGCTGGCCGCGCGGATCGATATTAAGCAAGTGGTGACAGAGTCACGTACTGTGCCGAATTCGTATTTCCGTGGCTTGAATTTCCTCCTTAACGAGCAGCCGGACAAGGCAATTGAAGCCTTTATCGAAGTGGCGAAGCTCGATCCGGAAACGATCGATCTGCACTTTGCCTTGGGTGGCTTGTTTCGTAAAAGAGGTGAAGTCGACCGTGCCATACGCATGCATGAAAACCTGCTGGAACGGGCAACGCTGGATGAGGAAAGTCGGCTCAAGGCGCTATTGGAGCTCGGGCAGGATTACCTGAAGGCGGGTTTGCTTGATCGAGCCGAGGACGTTTTTCAGCGTTTGCTGGAAACGACACACACCAGCCTGGCGCACAAATTCCTGCTGGAAATCTATGTCCAGGAAAAGGACTGGCAAAAAGCAATTGAAGCCGCAGAAGTTCTGGATAAGCAATCTTCCAAACCGATGAATGCCGAGATTGCCCATTTCTATTGCGAGCTCGCGTTGATCGATACGGTGAAGGGAGATAGAGGGGAGGCAGGCAAACATCTGCGACAGGCCCTAAACATCAACCGCCAGTCAGTCAGGGCTAACATGTTGATGGGTGATCTTGAGGCGGCAGCTGGCAATCATGAGGGAGCAATTAACTACTGGCGGCAGGTCGAATCACAAAGCCCGGCATATATGGTATTGATCGTCGATAAGCTCCTGGCCAGTTTCCGCGCGTTGGGCAATATTGATGAAGGCCTTGCCTGGCTTAAGGGATTATTAGTACGCCAACCGTCCTTGGGTATGTTCAATTCACTTTATGCGGCTACCCTGGAATCCCAGGGTGTTGATCATGCAGTGCAGCTTGCTCAAAACGAATTGAGACGCAACCCAAGTCTTTCGGCTCTCGAGCGCCTGGCTGAAGCCGAGTTAATTCGCGCACCGGAGGAGCGGAGGGAGTTGTTGCAAAGCGCCAAGAGCCTGATTCAATCACACAATCAAAAGCTGATGCGTTATCACTGTACGGGCTGTGGTTTCAGGGCACGCCAATTTTTCTGGCGCTGCCCTGCGTGTGGTCGTTGGGACAGCTTTGATCCGGAAAGAAGTGAAGAATGAACAAGGGGAATCGGATTATTGTCGCGCTCGATTACGCTGACATGGAATCGGCATGGGCGTTGGCCCGGCAACTCGATCCAAAACTGTGCCGGATCAAGGTCGGTACGGAATTGTTTACTGTGGCAGGCGCGGACTTCGTCCGCAGGCTTGTTTCCCAAGGGTTTGATGTTTTTCTAGACCTGAAATTTCATGACATTCCAAATACGGTCGGGGCGGCCTGCAGGGCAGCGGCCAGTTTGGGCGTCTGGATGATGAATGTTCATGCCTCTGGCGGACGACGCATGATGACTGCAGCAAAGGCAGCCCTGTCTGATCTTGAAAGAAAACCGATTCTGATTGCTGTGACGGTATTGACCAGCATGGGCCCTGAAGAACTTGTGGAATGTGGAATAGATGCCAGTCCGCAGGAGCAGGTGCGGCGATTGGCCCGGCTGGCAAAATCCTGCAATCTGGATGGTGTAGTCTGTTCAGCGCTGGAGGCATCGCAATTACGCGCAGAGTTAGGCAGGGATTTTGCATTGGTAACCCCGGGTATCAGGCCCGTGGGAAGTGATTCAGGCGATCAGACACGAATCATGACCCCCACTGGAGCAATAATGGCTGGCTCGGATTACCTTGTCATTGGTCGCCCGATTACGCAGGCGCCCGATCCTTTGAACGCATTGAAGAACATACAACAGGAAATAGAAGGAATCGCATGAACGTTACTGTAATTGGCACAGGCTATGTGGGTCTGGTGTCTGGAACCTGTCTGGCGGAAATGGGCAACAGTGTGATGTGCCTCGATGTTGATCCCAAAAAGATCGCCATTCTCAAGACGGGCGGCATTCCCATTTATGAGCCGGGGTTGGAAGATATGGTCAAGCGCAATGTGGAAGCCGGGCGTCTGCGTTTTACGACCCGTATCGACGAGAGCGTCGAGTTCGGCACGATCCAGTTTGTCGCCGTAGGCACGCCTCCCGATGAAGACGGTTCGGCCGATTTGCGATATGTGGTCGAAGCCGCGCGCAATATTGGCAAGCACATGAAGGACTACAAGCTGGTGGTTGATAAATCCACTGTGCCCGTTGGTACCGCAGATAAAGTGCGGGCGGCGCTGAAGGAGGAACTCACCAGGCGCAATGTTGAAATTCCCTTCAATGTTGCCTCTAACCCGGAATTTCTCAAGGAAGGTGCGGCGGTTGAAGACTTCATGAAACCCGACCGTATAGTCCTCGGCACGGATGATGAACGGGCCACCCAACTGTTGCGCGCCCTCTACGCGCCTTTTCAGCGCAATCGGGAACGCCTGATTGTGATGGATATCCGTTCCGCGGAATTGACCAAATATGCAGCCAATGCCATGCTTGCCACCCGGATTTCGTTCATGAATGAGCTGGCGGTCCTGGCTGAAAAGCTGGGAGCAGACATCGAGCAGGTCCGTCATGGGATCGGCTCAGACCCGCGCATCGGCTACCAATTCTTGTATGCGGGCTGCGGTTATGGGGGCTCCTGCTTTCCCAAGGATGTGCAGGCGTTGCGCCGCACTGCTGTTGAGAATGGCATTCCGGCCAGGGTTCTTGATGCCGTGGAGGAAGCCAATAACGCGCAGAAACATCTGCTACTGGATAAGATTACCGCGCGTTTTGGCAAGGATCTGTCAGGACGTACGTTTGCGTTATGGGGCCTTGCATTCAAACCCAACACCGATGACATGCGCGAAGCACCCAGTCGTGTGATCATGCAGGGATTGTGGGATCGGGGAGCAAGAGTCGTCGCCCATGACCCTGCCGCAATGGAAGAGACTCATCGGATCTTTGGCGACCGGGCTGATTTCAAAATGGTTGATACGCCCATGGAAGCGCTGGACAACGCTGATGCGTTGGTTGTGGTCACTGAATGGAAAGTCTTTCGCAGCCCGGATTTTGATGCGGTCAAAGCCAAACTCAAGCAGCCTGTCATATTCGACGGGCGTAATCTGTATGAACCTGATCTGGTTCGTTCGAGCGGGTTCGACTATTTCCCTATAGGCAGGCAATAGGCATGTTCGGAGCTTAACAGGCCACCATGTGGAAGCATATTGAAGACTTTGTTGGTAATACTCCCCTTGTCGCGCTCAAGCACATGCACGGGAGCACCAGCAACACCATTTTATTGAAGCTGGAAGGCAACAACCCGGCCGGATCGGTCAAGGACCGCCCAGCGCTTTCCATGATCGGTCGCGCTGAAGCAAGGGGGGAGATCAAGCCGGGCGATACGCTGATCGAGGCGACTTCAGGCAACACGGGCATCGCGCTCGCCATGGCAGCAGCCATGATGGGCTACAAAATGATACTGGTGATGCCCGAACACCTCTCCATCGAACGACGCCAGAGCATGGCAGCCTATGGAGCGCAGATCGTGTTGACCGCGAAGGCCGGCAGCATGGAGATGGCGCGTGATGTTGCCGATCAGATGGTTGCAGAAGGCAAAGGAGTCATGCTTGACCAGTTCTCCAACCCGGATAATCCCATTGCTCACTATGAAACGACCGGACCCGAAATATGGCGCGACACCCAGGGAAAGATTACACACTTCGTCTCAAGCATGGGCACCACAGGAACCATCATGGGCTGTTCGCGTTATTTCAAGGAAATGAATCCAGCCATTCAGGTCGTCGGCGTGCAGCCGGAAGAAGGTGCCCAGATCCCGGGCATTCGCAAATGGCCTGAAGAGTATCTGCCAAAAATATGTGATTTCTCCCGTGTGGATCGCATGATGTATGTCGGACAAAAAGATGCGGAGGAAACCACACGCCAGTTGGCTCGACAAGAAGGCATCTTTGCCGGGATTTCATCCGGAGGCGCATTGTATGCCGCACTTCAACTCAGCAAGGACGTGGAAGATGCCGTGATTGTTTCCATCGCCTGCGATCGTGGCGATCGCTACCTGTCAACCGGTGTATTCCCGGGCTAGCTTATTTCTTGGTCCACCCGCCCGACTTGGTCACGATATAGTCGATAGCAGCCTTTATATCATCGTCTTTTAGCATGTCACCATGCGAAGGCATCAAGTTGTGGCCATTCTTGACACTGTATAGCAGCGACTTTGGACCATACCCTGAACGGAATTTCCATTGTTCTACCGAACCGATTTGCGGAACATTGACGTCGCCACTTGAATGGCACTGGGCGCAATGCTTGTCATAAACCGTCTCTCCTGAAGTGGCAGATGCAGACAAGGGCAGAACGAAGAGAAAGACGGGCAGAATGGATAGCTTACGCATGTTTGGCTCCTTTATTGGTCAACCTGACAGCTGGCGCATGATGGAAAGTAAAGACAGTTTATACCCATCGGCATCGTTTAGGAATTTCGGAGACATGAAGAATAGTGGCAAAAGCAAAGAACATCTATACCTGTACCGAATGCGGCGCAACATCGCCCAAATGGCAAGGGCAGTGCCCAGGTTGTAGCCAGTGGAACACGCTGGTGGAAACCATAGCCGAACCATCCCTGCCAGCGCGCTATGCAGCATTGGCCAGAACCTCTGAAGTTCAATTGCTGGCTGAAGTAGAGGCGGTTGAGGATGAACGAGTCGCAACGGGTATTGCAGAACTGGATCGGGTGCTTGGCGGCGGACTGGTACGTGGCGGGGTCATCCTCATCGGAGGTGACCCAGGTATTGGCAAATCAACCTTGTTGTTGCAGTCTCTGGCCCGATTGGCGGTGAAGCATAAAGCGCTTTATATCAGCGGAGAAGAATCGGCCCAGCAGATTGCACTTCGCGCTCGGCGTCTTCAGGTCGATGCGCCTGCGCTACCCATACTGGCTGAAATCCAGCTGGAAAAGATCCTCGCCACTCTGCAGGTCCAGCAGCCTTTCGTAGCGGTGGTTGACTCCATTCAAACCGTCTATTCAGAGACACTTCAGTCTGCTCCTGGCTCAGTTGCTCAGGTGCGAGAATGTGCAGCGCAGTTGACCCGCTTTGCCAAACAGAGCGGTACGGTAATTGTGTTAGTCGGTCATGTCACTAAAGAAGGTACGCTGGCCGGCCCAAGGGTGTTGGAGCATATTGTCGACACGGTGCTGTATTTCGAGGGCGATACGGGCTCCTCCTTTCGCCTGATCCGTGCGTTCAAGAACCGCTTTGGCGCAGTCAATGAGCTGGGTGTGTTTGCGATGACAGAGACGGGACTCAAGGGTGTCTCCAACCCCTCCGCCATGTTTCTCTCTCGCCACGCCCAACCCGTATCCGGCTCGTGCGTCATGGTCACTCAGGAAGGGACGAGGCCGCTGTTGGTGGAAGTGCAGGCGCTGGTTGACAGCACCCATGGCAACCCGCGCAGATTGTCCCTGGGTCTGGAGCAGAATCGTCTGGCGATGCTGTTGGCGGTTCTGCACCGCCATGCAGGTGTGGCGGCGTATGACCAGGATGTGTTCGTGAATGCTGTGGGCGGAGTAAGGATCACCGAGCCGGCTGCCGACCTTGCCGTGCTGGCGGCAATCGTGTCGTCGCTCAAAGGGAAACCGCTCGCTGAAAAACAGATTGTGTTCGGCGAAGTTGGTCTGGCTGGTGAAATACGCCCCGTACAGCGAGGGCAGGAAAGGCTGAAAGAAGCTGGCAAGCTGGGCTTTACCCGGGCCATTATTCCGGCAGGAAACCAGCCGAAGCAGAAAATAGTCGGCATGGAGATTGTGCCGGTAAGCCGGCTGGATCAGGCTCTGGGACAGTTATTTTAGGATTGACTCCTGATGAAGAGAGTTTTTGGCCGCACTGTCTGACAACACAGTCCGCCCTTTAGTCTTTTCCCTGTTTTGTCTTCAGGTGCAGGGTGCGTTCCTGTTCGAGTTCTTCAATCTTGCGGTCGAGAAGCACCACATCGGGATGGATTTCAGTGTAAGTGGAGAGCATTTCAGCCCGCTTCACTCTGAGCTCAGCGAGTTTCTTGTCAATATTTGTCAAAAAATAGTCCTGGGTTCCGGCGGGCATTGAGTGTCGTGTGGAAAGGTCAGACCTCTTTCCGCCTTTTGTCTCAGTCGGGCGGTTATTTCCTGTTGATGCTGAATTGTGCTTGGCATTTGGCTCATAGATCGTTGGGGCAAGATCAGATTGTGGTACGAAGTGTTCGATTACGATCAGCCCGATTGAGAGTATCAAGAACACCAGGACGGGAATGGAAAAAGCAGCGATCGCGAGTTGCTTTGGACGTTTTTCATCCGCAAGGGGTGGTTGTTCGACAGATATCTGAGCAGCAATTTTCTCTAGTTCGAAATAGAGCTCACGCGCACTTGCTGGACGCTGTTCCGGTTGCTTGGCCATGCAGCGGGCGAGCAGGCTATCAAGTTCCGGAGGGACATCAGGCCTGAACCTCGACACCGGAGCAGGAATCTCATTGACGATTCGATAGAGCAACATGTGCAAGTCCGGCGCAGTGAAAGGGGCTTGGCCGGTCAGCATTTCGTACAGCACGACTCCTGCCGAGAATACATCCGTTCGTCCATCGATGGGATTCCCCGTAATCTGCTCAGGCGCCATGTAGCGGGGGGAGCCCATCAAGACATTTTGGTGTGTTTCTCCCTGAGCGCCAATGTGGGCGATGCCAAAGTCGGTGAGTTTGATGTTGCCGCGCTCCTCAAGCACGATCACATTCCCGGGCTTAACATCGCGGTGGACAATGCCATGTTCGTTGGCAAACGCCAGTGCCTCGGCCATCTGGATGGCTGTGACAAGAGCGAGGTCAAGGGGAAGGCAGCCATGCTGGTCAAGAATATCCTTGAGCGACTGGCCCTTCAGATATTCCATGGCGATATACGCCATATTCCCCGTTTCGCCGACGTCGTAAATGGTGACGATATGAGGGTGTGAAAGCCGCCCGGCGCTCTTGGCCTCGCGCAGGAAACGGTCTTCGAATGGAACGCGTTCGTTCTCGGGCAAATCAAGAGGAATGGTCTTAATTGCGACAGTTCGCTCGATGAGTGGATCGAGAGCGCGATAAACCACACCCATGGAACCACGTCCCAATTCTTCCAAGATCTCGAAGCGCCCGATTTTGTTCATCTGAGGCAGAACCGGCTCGCTAAGAACGGCACTCAATGATTTGCCCACGTGTTTCCCGGCTGTCCGGGCCCATGAGCCATAGATACCATGGCATGAGATCCCCCGGAGCTGGCAATGCGGCCAGATTTTCTGCCGGATGTGTCTTGACCCGGAAGGGCGAGCGAACGGGTCCAGGGATCAAAGTATTTATCCGCAGCTGTGGCAGGTTTTCCAGTTCCTGTGACCAGATATGGGTGAGGCCTTCGAGTGCATTCTTGCTGAGGGCGAAGCCGCTCCAATAGGCGCCAGGCGTGTGGCCGTGAGTTTCGCCGGTAAAAATAATCGATGCATCTGCTGACTCTTTTAGCCAGGGCAGGCAGGCACGCGTGAGTGCATGGGGCGCGACCAGGTTGACCCGTAACAGGGTTTGCCATTGTTGCAATGTCTGAAGTTCAAGGGGGGTGAGACTGTAAAAGGCCGCCGCGCTGTGCAATATGCCATCCAGCCGCTTGAGGTGGTAGACAATCGACTGGGCCAGACGTTCAAAGCCGCCATCATCAGCCGCGCCCAGGTCAAACGGGAAGATCGCTGGTTTGGGCGCTCCGCTTGACAGAATGGCATCATAGGTCTGTTCCAGATTCTTTTCCTTGCGTCCAAGCAAGGCAACGGTAGCACCGTGAGCCGCATAAGCAAGTGCAGCAGCCTGACCCAATCCTGAACCTGCGCCGGTTACCAGAATGACCCGATCCTTCAGACAGTCTTCCGTTGCCTCATACCTCATGCCTTGCCCCATATCAACTGCGCGCATTGTACTCCGCTCCTTACTGACCCTTCGAGGGTGGCGGGGTATGGGCTACGGGTGTAATCCCCGGCCAGATAAATGTTGGGATCTTCAGTTTCATTGTCCGGTCGCTGCAAGTCGGTGCTGCACTCGAACGTGGCACGCTTTTCTTCAATGATTTGCCAGGCTGTTGGCCTAGGCAGTGGTCCCAGGATCTTTTCAAGTGCATCGTGGATGTGGCGGATGCGTCCTTCACGGCCACCTTCAGGCACGGGGTGATCGGCACTGACAACTACAGCCAGGCGGCCCGCATGGCCATGGGTTTGTCCCAAATCAAAGGCAAATTGCGCAGCTTCGTCACTCAGACCAATGAAAGGAGAGGGCAGGCCAACGCCTTCAGGATAATCCAGATATGCGGTCACAATGGGTTGATAACGAAGCGCACCAAGCTTGTCGCTGGTTTCTCTGAAGTGTTCAAGCGGGGCCAGGAGTTGAGCGGTATGGTAAGGCGCACAAGCCAGGATGAGTTTGCCGAACGACATGCTTTTATTGTCGGATTCAAGCGTAATTCTGTGAGGTTCGCGCGTGATTCGGGTGATTCTCGTGCCCATCTCGACTTTGCCACCATGTTGCTGGATATCTTCAATGGCTGGCATGGGAAAGATCCGGGTCAGGTCATTGCGGGGCAGCAACATGTCCGAATGAGACCGCGGACCGGTCAGCGCCGCTCTCAGGACATTGACAAACACATCAGCAGAAGCCCTGTCCAGCGGCGTGTTGAGTGCAGACAGGCAAAGTGGCGCCCAGATGAAGTTGATGGCTTCTTGGGGTTGCCCAGCAAGAAGTTGGCTCACCGTTTGGTTGGAAGGAATAACTGACCTTGCAGATCTGGCTTCGTTTATGAGTGTTGCGACGGCCCATTTGGTTTTCAGGTTAAGACCTCGTGCGGCAAGAAAACCAAGCAACAGATTCAGAGGTGAAGGAAGTTTGGGCAGCGAAAGATGGAAGAGACCAGGGAAATGCAATGTGAGTGGAATTCGGATGAAGTGGCGTTCTGTACTCCCGGGTGCAATGGTTTCTAACATATTCAGCGTTTCAGTATAGGCACCGAGCAGGATATGCTGGCCGTTGTCGACAGCCAAATGATTAGCGCCAACCCGGCGAGCGCGGCCACCTGGCCCACGGTTTGCCTCATACAAGGTGATGGATGCGCCCTTTCGAGCGAGCCAAACCGCCGCTGCCAGCCCCGACCAGCCGCCCCCCACGATGGCGATATGCGAAGAACTTGTAGCAGGACTCATCAGTTCCTAATGTCTGAAAAATCTGGACGGGGTAAAGCGCAAACCTTGCCGCGCGATATGTCAATGGCTTAACAAGAAGGTTACTGCGGCGTCTGTCCGGTCTTGCATAGAAGTTTCCTTGCCCGGAGTCGGTACAGATCTACAGCATTTTCACGCCGCTTCAATAACCCAGGTTTTCCAGGCAAGCCATAATTTACGCAATGGCGTAAGTGAAGTGCGTTCCCTGAGCACGTTGAATCTGCCACGGCGAATTTCCTCAAGTGTGGCACGGTATATGGCTGCCATGGCGAGCCCGGGCCGTTGATTACGGCGGTCCTCTGCTGGAAGTCTGGATAAGGCTTTATCGTAGAAGCTAACCGCGCGTTCATACTGAAACTGCATAAGCAATTGGAACGCATCGCTTTGTCGTCCATGAATAATATCGGCGATGCTGATTCCAAATTCATCCAGCTCACTTTGGGGCAAGTAGACCCGGTTTCTGCGTGCATCTTCGCCTACATCTCGAATGATGTTAGTCAACTGGAAAGCCAAACCAAGGTCACGCGCGTAGTGAACAGTGTCACGACGACTCTCGCCAAAAATTCTTGCGGCAATCTCGCCTACCACGCCCGCGACCCGATAACAGTAAAGTTGAAGTGATTTGAAGTCGTGATAGCGAAACTGGGTCAAATCCATTTCCATCCCGTCAACGATCTCATCCAGCAATTCGCGTGGTATATCGAATGCTCGGATGCAGGATGAAAGGGCCAAGGTGACCGGGTGTTGCGGCTGGTTCTGGTACAGCCTGTCCAGCTCGGTCCGCCACCATGCCAACTTGATCTGGGCGACGTGGGGATCGGTGCATTCATCCACTGCGTCATCCAGTTCACGACATAACGCATAGAAGGCGGTGATAGCCCGGCGCTTTTCCGGTGGAAGGAACAGAAAACTGTAATAAAAACTTGAGCCGCTGGCTGCGGCTTTTTCCTGACAATATTGGTCGGCGTTCATCGGTGATGCCTATTTCTTCAACAGGGCTCGTGTGAACATGACGATCCAATCCCAGATATTCAGGGTTGGCCGACGTCGTAGGGATGACATTGGGTCAGTATGCAGCTTTCGAAGAATACGGTCACCCCCTGCGATCATCATGCGCAATTCGAACCCAATCCGCCCTTTCAGGATTAGCCCGAGTGGCGCCCCGGCTTGGAGCATATTGTGCGCGCGGTCAATTTGGCCAAACATGAAATCGCGCCAACGGCTTTCCGGACCTGCCTGGAAGGACACAATAGGAATAGCGATCGGGGATTTCACCGTTGGTCCAGACCCCTGTGGAGGGTTGCTGCCACTTGTGGTATCGCCCACCAATTTGCCCAGCAGCGCGTCACTTAGACCCGCCTTGGTCAATTCGTCCTGTGGCAAATAGACGCGACCCCTCCTCCAATCGATCGCCACATCCTGTAAAAAATTGATCAGTTGAAGCGCCGAACAAATTCCATCTGAATAGGCATAATTGCGAGGATCAGTTTGGCCATAAAGGAGCAACATGAGCCGTCCGATGGGATTGGCGGAATGCCGACAATAGTGCATTACCTCACCAAAATTTGCATAACGGGTCTTCTCTACGTCCTGAATAAAGGCATCCAGCAAATCATGGAAAGGTTGGAGCGGCAGGTCCCGCTCCCTAATTTGAATGCCCAGCTCGTTGAGGATCGGATGGTCAGATGTATGTGGGTCAACGATTGCATCCAGTTCCTGGCGGTAGATATTCAAAGCTTTCAAGCGAGACTGGGGTGTTACCTGTCCTTCGTCGGCGAGATCGTCAGCGCTGCGAGCGAATGCATAGATCGCCTTGACTGGGCGGCGCAAGGATCGCGGTAGCACCAGTGACGCTACCGGAAAATTTTCATAATGCCCGACAGACACGAAGGAAAATTGCCTGAAAAAAGAGTGGGTTGGCCTAAGAAACTAAAGCGGATGCAGACAGCAGGGCATTGATTATATTACACTTCCCTTCTTTGTCTGGGTGCAAACCAGCGAAAGTGGCGGAATTGGTAGACGCACTGGATTTAGGTTCCAGCGCCTCGCGGCGTGGGGGTTCGAGTCCCCCCTTTCGCACCAGATCTTATGATTGATTATTGACCTGCAGGATTTCCCGTTATGCAATCGAATCTTGAAGTGCTTGGCCCCATCGAGCGTCGTCTCGATATTTCAGTCCCACTTGCCGCAGTGGAAGCAGAAGTACAGGCACGGCTAAAGAATCTCGCGCGCAAAGTGCGAATGGATGGATTTCGTCCGGGTAAAGCTCCGCTTAGTGCGGTGGCAAGACAACACGGTGCGGAGATCCGTCAGGAAGTATTGAGTGTTTCCCTTCAAGCAGGGTTCAATGCTGCGGTTCAGGAACATAATCTGCAGGTTGCGGGAATTCCACGTTTTGAAAATAAACAAGGGGGTGACGGACAGGAAGTCCTCTTTTCCGCCCTGTTTGAGGTCTATCCTGAAATAGAAATTGGTGATCTAGGGAGTGGCGCGATTATGCGACCTCAAACCAGCGTGACGGATGCAGATGTGGACAAGACTGTGGAAGTGTTGCGTAAGCAGCGCAGGGAATTCAGGATCGTCGAGCGTTCGGCTCAGGAGGACGATAGGGTTAAGTTTGATTTTGCCGGTACTCTGGATGGCCAGCCTTTTGAGGGTGGAGAAGGCAAAGGCTATATTACGGTGCTGGGGGAAGGACGATTCCTGAAGGACTTTGAAGCAAATCTGATCGGCATTTCAGCTGGGGAAACCAAAGCTTTCGACATAACGTTCCCGGTGGATTACCCCGCGGCACACCTTGCGGGCAAGCAGGTTCATTTTGAAGTGACGTTGCATGAGATTTCCGAGCCATGGTTGCCTGAGATCAATGCTGACTTTGCCAAAGCCATGGGCGTAGCGGATGGCGACCTGGCCAAACTCAGGGAAGAAATCAAGGCCAATCTGGAGCGGGAAGTGAAACGCCGCGTGCAAACTCATGTCAAACAGCAGGTGATGAATCTATTATCAGATAGATCCGACTTTGAAGTGCCCAAATCGCTGATTGCGATGGAGGTTGAGCGCCTGATGAAGCAGGCCCAGCAGGATGCAGCAAGCCGTGGGCTTAAAGAGCTGGCGCTGTCGGCCGATATGTTTAATGAGCAGGCCTCTCGCCGGGTGCGGTTAGGCATTATTGTTGCTGAGGTTATTAAGACACAGGGTCTGTCGGCGAAGCCGGAACAGATCCGGGCGATGGTGGAAGAACTGGCTCAGAGCTATGAAGAACCCAAAGAGGTGGTGAACTGGTATTTTGAAAACCCGGAACGACTTCAGGAGGTTGAGAACATGGCCCTTGAAGATAATGTGGTAGCATGGGTTTTGAGTCAGGCCAAGGTGAATGATGTAGCAACCAGTTTTGACGATTTGATGGGACGTGCCCAAGCATGACTAATTATTTTGAGCCTCAGGGACTGGGGCTGGTACCAATGGTGATCGAGCAGAGTGGGCGAGGAGAACGCGCCTACGACATCTATTCGCGTCTTCTGCGTGAGCGGGTCGTATTTCTGGTTGGTCCGGTGAATGACGCAGTAGCCAATCTTGTCGTTGCTCAGTTACTGTTCCTTGAATCCGAGAATCCGGACAAGGACATTCACTTCTATATCAACTCGCCGGGTGGATCGGTGTCGGCCGGTTTGGCGATCTACGACACCATGCAATTCATAAAGCCTGATGTCAGCACCCTGTGCATCGGCCAAGCGGCCAGCATGGGTGCTTTCTTGTTGACTGCAGGTACCCGGGGCAAGCGCTTTTGCCTGCCTAACTCGCGCGTCATGATTCACCAGCCTTTGGGTGGCTTCCAGGGACAGGCATCGGATATTGAAATTCACGCCAAGGAAATCCTGTACCTGAAAGGCCGTTTGAACGAATTGCTGGCCAAGCATACAGGACAATCGTTGGAGACGATCGATCGTGATACCGATCGGGACAACTTCATGAGCGGAGAAGCGGCAGTGAACTATGGTTTGGTAGACAAGGTCTTGAGTAACCGCGAAGAAGCGGCTGTAAATTAAGGAGGCGACGATGTCGGATAAAGGCTCCGGGGAAAAACTACTTTACTGCTCTTTTTGCGGGAAAAGCCAGCATGAAGTTCGTAAACTGATTGCGGGCCCTTCTGTATTCATCTGCGATGAATGCGTCGAGCTCTGCAACGACATCATTCGCGAAGAAATCCAGCAAAGCCAGGACGTAAAGACAGGTAACGATTTGCCGACCCCCCGCGAGATTCGCGACATCCTGAATCAATATGTCATCGGGCAGACGCAGGCGAAGAAGGCGCTATCGGTTGCCGTCTATAATCATTACAAACGCATCCGTAGTACTTCCAAGGATGATGTTGAACTGGCAAAGTCCAATATCTTGTTGATTGGCCCGACCGGTTCGGGTAAAACCCTGTTGGCCCAGACGCTCGCCCGGCTGCTAAATGTGCCTTTTGTCATTGCCGACGCCACCACCCTGACCGAAGCGGGTTACGTTGGCGAAGACGTTGAGAACATCATACAAAAGCTGCTGCAAAAATGTGATTACGATGTGGACAAGGCCAAGCACGGCATTGTTTACATCGACGAAATAGATAAAATTTCGCGCAAGTCAGACAATCCTTCGATTACTCGTGATGTGTCAGGTGAGGGAGTGCAGCAGGCATTGCTCAAGCTGATTGAAGGCACTGTGGCCTCGGTACCGCCTCAGGGTGGGCGTAAGCACCCCAACCAGGAATTTGTTCAGGTCGATACAGGCAATATCCTCTTTATTTGCGGAGGAGCATTCTCTGGTCTGGAGCGGGTCATCCGCAACCGTTCAGAAAAAGGTGGAATTGGCTTTGGCGCCAAGGTCAAGAGCGTTGACGACAAGAAACGTGATATGGAGATGCTCCACACCGTGGAGCCTGAAGACTTGATCAAGTTTGGTCTGATCCCTGAGTTTGTAGGCCGTCTGCCAGTCGTGGCTGTGCTCGATGAACTCGACGAACCTGCGCTGATGGAGATCCTGACCGAGCCGAAGAACGCGCTTACTAAACAGTTTGCCAAACTGTTCAAGATGGAGGGCGTTGAGCTTGAGTTTCGTGATGCTGCATTGTATGCGATCGCCAAGCGTGCTCTGGAACGGCGTACAGGAGCGCGCGGTCTGCGTTCGATTATCGAACACGCGTTGCTTGACACCATGTTTGATCTACCTTCAATGAAGGATGTGACCAAGGTCGTAGTGGATGAGTCGGTTATTAACAACGAAGGCCAGCCCCTTCTGATTTACTCCGATCAGGCTGTTGCTTCCGGGACCTAGTTGGGTAAAGGGGCTCTTTTGAGCCCCTTGAAATTTTGTGGTTTGACTCAATCTAACTTGGGTAAATTTCCATGGGTTCCTTAAGTATTGGGGGCCAATCAAAAAAAAGGTAATGTCATGAGTATTTCCAAACCAGGCGAAACCATCCAGCTGCCCCTTCTGCCCTTACGCGACGTAGTGGTATTCCCTCATATGGTAATTCCCCTCTTTGTGGGGCGGCCGAAGTCTATTAAAGCACTGGAGACTTCCATGGAAACCGGCAAGAGCATTCTGCTGGTTGCCCAAAAATCTGCTGCCCAGGATGAGCCGACACCGGATGACCTCTATGAGACAGGCAGTGTGGCGACAGTGCTGCAGATGCTGAAGTTGCCTGATGGAACGGTGAAGGTGCTGGTTGAAGGTAATCAACGTGCACGTTTGATCGAAATAACTGATGAAGAAACTTTCCTCACTGGCCGGGCCGAGCTGATTCCATTAGATGGCAAGGATGACACCGAAGTGGAAGCCATGCGTAGGGCCTTGCTTGCCCAGTTTGACCAGTACATCAAACTTAACAAGAAAATTCCGCCCGAAATTCTGACATCGCTTTCTGGTATTGATGAAGGCGGCCGACTGGCTGACACAATCGTAGCCCATTTGCCACTCAAGCTTGAGCAGAAGCAGGAAGTCCTTGAGATGATTTCTGTCGCAAAGCGACTTGAACATCTGATGGGCTTGCTGGAGGCTGAAATCGATATTCTCCAGGTCGAGAAACGTATTCGCGGTCGGGTCAAGCGCCAGATGGAGAAAAGTCAGCGGGAGTATTATCTGAATGAGCAAGTTAAAGCAATCCAAAAGGAACTTGGCGATTTGGAGGAGGGGGCTGAACTTGAAGAGCTAGAAAAGCGTGTCCATGACGCGAGCATGAGCAAGGAAGCCGAAGCCAAGGCAATGGGCGAACTGAAAAAATTGCGCATGATGTCGCCAATGTCTGCCGAGGCGACGGTTGTGCGCAGTTATATTGAAGCCATGGTCGGTCTGCCTTGGAAGAAGAAAACGAAAATCAGCAAGGATTTGGTCAAGGCCGAGCGGATACTTGATGAAGACCATTATGGACTTGATAAAGTGAAGGAACGTATCCTCGAATATCTTGCCGTTCAACAACGCGTAGACAAGGTCAAGGCGCCTATCCTGTGCTTGGTGGGTCCCCCTGGGGTGGGTAAAACCTCACTTGGACAGTCTGTGGCTAGGGCGACAAATCGTAAGTTTGTTCGGATGGCGTTGGGTGGTGTTCGTGACGAAGCGGAAATTAGGGGGCATCGCCGCACGTACATTGGCTCTATGCCAGGCAAGATACTGCAAAGCCTGACCAAGGTTGGCGTGAGAAACCCTCTGTTCCTGCTCGATGAAGTCGACAAGATGGGACAGGATTTCCGGGGCGATCCGTCATCGGCCTTGCTTGAAGTGCTGGATCCGGAGCAAAACCATACCTTTCAGGATCACTATATCGAAGTCGAATATGACCTTTCTGATGTCATGTTTGTGGCGACGGCCAACACGATGAATTTGCCCGCTCCATTGTTGGACAGGATGGAAGTAATTCGCCTTTCAGGCTATACGGAGGACGAGAAGATCAATATCGCCGTGCGTTATCTCGTGCCCAAGCAGATGAAGGCCAATGGTTTGAAGGATACCGAAATACATATTGCGGAATCTGCTTTGAGGGATGTGGTTCGCTATTACACCCGTGAGGCAGGGGTGCGTTCACTGGAACGCGAAATTTCGAAAATGTGCCGCAAGGCAGTGAAAGCATTATTATTAAAGAGTCCCAAGCCGAAAATCTCCATTACTTCTCGCAATCTGGAAAAATACCTTGGTGTCCGTCGTTACAGTTACGGTATTGCCGAGAAGCATAACCAGGTTGGGCAGGTCACTGGCCTTGCGTGGACCGAGGTGGGCGGGGAATTGCTCACAATTGAGGCGGTCATGCTTCCAGGAAAAGGCAAGATGACAACCACAGGCAAATTGGGGGAGGTGATGCAGGAGTCAATCCAGGCAGCGATGTCGGTCGTGAGGTCACGTTCCAAGGCCTTGGGTATACCTCAGGATTTCTACGAGAAGCGTGATATTCATATCCATATGCCGGAAGGTGCCACGCCCAAGGATGGCCCAAGTGCGGGTATTGCCATTTGTTCGGCCGTCGTGTCGGTCCTCACTGGCATCCCGGTTCGCTGCGACGTTGCCATGACGGGTGAGATTACCTTGCGCGGTGAAGTGTTGCCAATTGGTGGATTGAAAGAGAAATTGCTTGCCGCTCACCGTGGTGGGATTAAAACGGTTCTTATCCCTGAAGAGAACGTGAAAGATCTCGTTGACATTCCCGACAATATTAAGAATAGACTCGACATTCACCCTGTTAAGTGGATCGATCAGGTGCTGAAGACTGCACTGGAACGACAGCCTGAGCCTTTGCCTGAAGGTTCAGAGACCGAGTCGCTTCCTGCCAAAGTGGATGAAACAGGGCCTGTGCAGGCGATCAAACATTGACTCTCAATTAACTGGTGGTTGAACATAAAGAACACCCGCTCCACGGCGGGTTTTCTTATCTTGAATGAAATGAGCAAAATCGAGATGCGTCGAATGTTCTGACGTGCTGGACAGTGGAGCATGCCCGTGCCTGGAGCAATAGCCAGTAAGAACAGATAGTTATGAACCCGCCTTAGAGTGCAAAATGCGCGCGGAAAAAAATTTCGTCGAACATTTTCTTCCCAGCTTACAATCAGGCCGGATACCGCTTGACACAAGGTTTTGCGGGAAGTTATAAAGCCAGCCACAGGGCTTCCTGTATCCATACTCTCTGAACGAAAGGGGACAATACGTGAATAAATCTGAATTGATTGATGCAATAGCCGACTCCGCGGACGTATCCAAAGCTGCCGCTGGACGTGCTCTCGATGCCGCGGTTGATGCAGTTAAAAAGGCGCTGAAAAAAGGCGACATGGTTACTCTGGTGGGTTTTGGAACTTTCTATGTTGGCAAGCGAGCTGCACGTACCGGGCGTAATCCGCGCACAGGAGGCGCCATCAAGATCAAGGCTGCGAAGGTACCAAAGTTCCGTGCCGGGAAGGGTTTAAAGGATGCCGTAAACTAATCCGATTTGGGTGCTTAGCTCAGCTGGTAGAGCGTCGCCCTTACAAGGCGAATGTCGGCGGTTCGATCCCGTCAGCACCCACCAGCTGAACTGGTTGCATAAATGGTTCAAGTTGCGCAACCAGAGTGGAGTGGTAGTTCAGTTGGTTAGAATACCGGCCTGTCACGCCGGGGGTCGCGGGTTCGAGTCCCGTCCACTCCGCCAAAAATAGGGCTCGCATTTTGTGAGCCCTTCTTCATGACAAAATTCACACTCTTGCTGCGCGATGCGGCTGTTGATGTATTTCAAGTTTCGAGGGAACCTGCATGTTAGAAGCCATCCGTGACCGGGCACAGGGTTGGATTGCCAAAGTCATCCTGGCGTTGATTATTGTCCCGTTTGCACTTTGGGGCATTGAATCCTATTTCAACAAGGGCGGTGGCGGAGATGTCGTCGCCGAAGTGGGCAAGGCGAGGATTTACCGGCAGGAATTTACGGAAGCCCTGCAAAACCAGGCAGAGCAACTCAGACAGACAGCAGGCGCCAAATACGATCCGGCAATTTCGCAAAGTAAGGAGTTTCGTGAGACAGTATTGGATGGCCTGGTAAATCGCAAGGCGTTGTTGCTGGCGATCCAGGATGCCAAATTGATTGCGCCTGATCGAGAAGTCGCCGCCATTATCCAGCAAATCCCATTGTTTCAGGAAAACGGTCAATTTTCCCGCGAGCGCTATGACGCAACCCTCAGGCAACATGGCCTGACGGCAGCTGGTTTTGAAAACCAGACACGGCAGGAGATCCTGTTGCGCACTTTCCAGGCACCCATGGTCAGTGGAATTGTCGTTTCCAAGACGACAGCCGATCAGTTGGCGCGCCTTGTTGCGCAGCAGAGAGAAGTAGCCTGGGTGGACGTCATGCCTGCCAAATTTGCTGCTGATGCCCAACCTACAACGGCGGATATTGAAGCCTATTATAACAATCATAAAGCTGATTACACTGACCCTGAAGCAGCCAGAGTCGAATATGTCGTCTTGTCGAAAGAGGCAATGGCGGCCCATGCACAGCCGACCGAACAGGACGTCCAGAATTTTTACCAGGCCAATGAGTCGAAATTCGGTGAGCCGGAACTGAGAACCGCCAGCCACATACTTATTGCAGCACCCAAAGGTGACGCAGTTGCGCGGCAAAAAGCCAAGGCTAGGGCAGAGGCTTTACTGGTAGAGATCAAAAAGAATCCCGGCAGTTTTGCTGAGGTGGCCAAACGCGACTCGCAGGACCCAGGTTCGGCTGTCAATGGTGGAAGCCTGGGCGCTAATCCCCGTGGCGTGATGGTCAAGGCTTTTGATGACGCCGTATTCTCGATGAGGGTTGGAGAGCTGCGTGGGCCTGTTGAGACAGACTTCGGTTATCACATCATCCGTCTTGATGGAATTACCCCCGCCAAGGTCGTACCGCTCGCCAGCGTGCGCGACTCGGTTATTGCAGAGCTTCGCGCTCAGCAGGGGCAAAGGCTTTTTGCTCAGGCAGCGGAAAACTTCAGCAATCTGGTCTATGACCAGTCCACAACACTGAAACCTGCAGCAGATGCCTATCACTTACCCCTGCAAGCTTCGGATTGGATAAGCCGCAAGGGTGGGACAGCCCCATTGGATGATCCGAAATTGCTGGACGCGATTTTTTCGCCTGACAGCATCAAGAGCAGGCAGAACACTGAAGCCGTGGAAACCGCAAAAGGTGCACTGGTTTCTGCACGGGTGATTGATTACCGTCCTGCAAAACTGCATGCGCTGGCTGAAGTGAGCCCATCCATCAAGGAAAAACTGGTTGCTGAAAATAGCGCCAGGCTGGCCGAGAAAAAGGGACAGGTACTTCTGAACAGGCTTGGCAAGGGAGAGGAACCTGCTCTTGCGTGGTCATCGTTCCAGACGGTTAGCCGTCAGCAGCCTGGCCCATTCAATGCACAGACCCTGCCAATCATTTTTCGTGTCAATACTTCGAAGCTGCCGTCTTATACCGGCGTAACAATGCCTGACGGTCGTTATCGTCTGGTACGTATTAGCAGGGTATCTGAACCCTCGACAATCGATCCGAATGTGATCGCTGAACTGGAAGATAATCTGCGCCAGACATTTGCGCGGGTTGATTCAGAAGCCTATCTGACCCTGGCAAAGTCACAATACAAGGTCGAGATTAAACCAGGTGCCCTTGGAACCAAGGAATAAGCGGACACAAATCCTAGATAGTTACTGTGAAGCAACCTGTTCTTGGTCTCGTTGGCCCTACCGCGAGTGGCAAGACAGGACTGGCTGTGAAGTTGGCTGAGTCCTATCCGATTGAAATTATCAGTATGGATTCCGCGCTGGTGTACCGCGATATGAATATCGGTACAGCTAAACCGGATGCTGAGATTCTGCAGCGAGTGCCCCATCATCTTATTGATCTTATAGACCCAACCCAACGCTATTCCGCTGCCCAATTCAGACAGGACGCGCTCGAGGCAATACAGGATATTCATTCGCGCGGCAGGACTCCGCTATTGGTCGGTGGCACCATGCTGTATTTCAAGGTACTGGTGGAAGGCCTGGATGACTTGCCCCGAGCTGACGAACACCTAAGACAAAGAATCGAGGAAGAGGCCCAGGAGCGGGGGTGGCTCGCCTTGCATGAAGAGCTTCTCCAGCATGACCCTGCCGCAGCGGCGCGTATCGAGCCTACCGACACGCAACGCATACAACGGGCGTTGGAAGTCCTGCGAACAACGGGACGTCCCATAAGCAGTTTCTGGCAGGGCAACAATCCGGCAGTTCTACCATATCGACGTCGTGTATTGGCACTGGTCCCTTCTAATCGCGCAAAACTGCATGAGCGCATTGAGTTGCGTTTTGACCAGATGTTGAAGGATGGCCTGGTAGATGAGTTGGTGGAGTTGCGCGCCAACTACCCGCTGTCATCGGGACTGCCTTCGATGCGTTGTGTAGGCTATCGACAAATATGGGCCTATCTGGAAGGCGCCTACGATCAGACAGAGATGCGGGACCGGGGTGTGTATGCCACCCGGCAATTGGCAAAAAGGCAACTCACATGGTTGCGCGGCATGCAGTTGAAATCGGTGGACTGTTTTGATGAAAACTTGGATGGAAAGCTAAAGAATTGGGCTGACCAGTCTCTTGCTTAGGGCGTGTTAACGGGCCCAAATTTCACGCTGACGCGAAATTAGTGTTAATACGCCCCGGATCTGCGCTGTCCTATTCTTTCGTTTCAACTCTCACATGGGCCTTGCCAATCGCAAAGCGAAGAACCAATTTCTCTCCCCTCCCAAGCAAACGGCTATCACGTACGATTTTGCCCTTGGCGTTCTGGGTGATGGTGTAGCCACGTTCCAGCACCGCCTGTGGGTTAAGGTGCAGAAGATGGCTTTGTAAGCGACTTAGCTGAAGATTCTGCTCCCTAAGCTGACGGTTGAGACTTTTCTTTAACGTGAACGCTCTTAACAAGAGGTTGCTTCGTGAACCCGGCACATCGGGGAGGAGGTGAGCCAAGCGCGTCCCTGTATGATGGTACTCCCAGCGTCCCCGCTCCAGAGTTTGATGCATATTGTTCTTCATGCGGGAAGCAAGCAGTCCAAGAAACGTCCGTTGTCCACTTAGGCTTTCACCGGGATGCTTGAGCCTGCGGCTTATAGCGTCCAGCCGCTGGGCCTGATTTTCCAGCTGATGCGAGAACGTGCGTTTGACCCGGCCTGCCAGTTGATCAAGCTTGTGCAGCCAGTCGACCCGATCGGGGCTAAGTAATTCTGCCGCTGCGGTTGGGGTTGGCGCGCGCAAATCGGCAACAAAATCTGCGATGGTGAAATCAGTTTCATGACCGATTCCGCTGACAATCGGGATTCGGCAAGCCGCCATCGCGCGGGCGACAACTTCATCATTGAAACACCAGAGATCTTCGATGCTCCCACCACCTCGGCAGAGAATGAGGGCATCACATTCATTGCGTGCCGAGGCCATTTGTATTTTTTCAGCAATCTGCGGTCCAGCCGTTCTGCCTTGAACGGGAGTCGGGTAAATAACAACGCGTATACCAGGCATGCGCCGACGAAGGGTAGCAAGAACGTCCCGGAGGGCCGCGGTGTGGATCGATGTTACGACACCCAAGGTCTTGGGAAATACTGGCAATGGCATTTTGAGTCCGGGACCAAATAACCCTTCCTCACCCAGTTTGGCCTTGAGTTTCTCGAACGCTTCGAACAAGGCACCCAGACCCGCGCGTCGCATCACATCCACATTGAGCTGGAAATCACCACGCGGCTCATAAAGCGTTGGCAGTGCCCGAATCTCTACTTGCTGTCCATTTTCGGGCAGCCAATCAACAAACTGGTTTTTGTTGCGAAAGAAGGTGCAGCGTACCTGGGCCAATTCATCCTTGAGTGAAAAATACCAGTGTCCTGAGGATGCACGTGTGAAATTGGATAGTTCTCCCTGCACCCATAGCAACGGCAGGTTCAATTCCAGTAGGCGCCGAGCCATCTGATTCAGCTCGGCAACGGTCAGAATTGGGGGTTGAGATCGGGTATTGCCATTGCCAAGAATATTCAAGTCATCCACCGTCATTTGGTTGTCATTGAAAATGATTTATGAAAAAACCTTGACAATGAAGGAAATAAGTAACCCATTGAATCTAATAGAATATAAGAAATGCACTCAGAATAGGCATCGGGCAATGAAACCTTGCTATATGGCCAGTTACGAGGGGTACAGATAAGTTGCCAACAAATTTATCCACAGCATTTGTGGAGAACCTAACTCCCTGCCATGAGAATGAGTGATCGCTTTTCTTCTATTTGATGACGCTACCTTGCCTAACCTGACAGTGCAAGATAAAGTCGCACTGTTTTTGAATCTTCGGAGACTGCGCGTGTTAGCCTTATTAGAGGCCGCTGGATGGCCAATCTGGCCCTTGGTGCTTGCATCCATTTTATCCGTGGCCATCATTATCGAGCGATTTTACTCGCTACGGGCAAGCGGAGTGGCGCCTGAAGGGCTATTGGCAAAAGTTGTCACCGAGTTTCGCAATAAGGGCGTAACTGCAGAATCCCTGAACAAATTGGCTGCCGAGTCTCCACTGGGGCAAGTATTTGCTGCGGGCTTGCGCAATGTAAGGGCCTCCAGAGAAGTCATGAAGGAATCCATAGAGGAAGCGGGGCGTCTGGTAACGCATGATCTTGAACGCTTTCTGGTTGCTCTGGGCACGATTGCCGCAGTCGCTCCCTTGCTGGGTTTGCTGGGTACCGTAATTGGGATGATCGAAATCTTTGGTTCGCAGGATCCTACAGGTGGCAACCCGGCACAACTTGCCCACGGCATATCCGTAGCGCTGTACAACACCGCCTTCGGACTGATTGTCGCGATCCCTTCCATGATCTTTTATCGTTACTTCCGCTCCCGGGTCCATAACTTTGTAATGGAGATGGAACAGCAAGCGATCAAGCTGGTTGAGGTCGTACATGGTGAGCGCACGTGAATTTCCAGAGTGATCGTCGGGTGGAAGACCCGGAAATCAATCTGATTCCTCTGATCGATCTATTCTTGGTCATCATCATTTTTCTCATGGTGACCACCACCTATGCACGATATGCCGAATTGAAGATAAATCTTCCGTCAGCTGCAGGTGAACAGAGCCAACAGAAGCCAAACCAGATTGAGGTAACAATTGATGCGAAAGGCCACTACCAGATTGGCGACCAGGTACTGAACAATGCCACTGTGGAAACCCTGGCGGAAGCATTGAAGCGGGCGGCTGGCGGTTTATCTGAGCCCGTGGTTGTGATAAGTGCAGATGCCCAAACGCCGCATCAGGCAGTAATTCATGTGATGGAAGCCGCGCGCCGTCAAGGGTTGGTCAGGGTAACGTTTGCCACCCAAACGTCCGATCAATAAATCATGCGCCATTGGCGCAGCTTGAATCCCCTCAGCATTGTGTTAATGCCGTTGGCAGGGTTGTTCTGGCTGGCTGTCAGCTTGCGCCGCTGGATGTATATGCGTGGCTGGCTGGTCTCAATTCGGCTGGGCGTGCCGGTGGTGGTTGTGGGTAATATCACGGCAGGAGGCACCGGAAAGACACCGCTGGTGATCGCCCTGGTCAAAGCATTCCAACGACACGGTTACAGGCCCGGTGTGGTAAGTAGAGGCTATGGTGGCGTGGAGCCCGGCCCAAGACTGGTGACAGCGGACAGTGATCCCGGTAGCGTTGGTGATGAACCTGTTTTGATTGCCTGGAAAACAGGGGTGCCAGTTGTAGTTGGCCGGGATCGGGTGGCGGCAGCACGGCTGTTGCTGGCGAACAGCCCCGGGATTGATCTGATTGTGTCTGATGACGGCTTGCAGCATTACCGTTTAGGCAGAAGCCTGGAGCTTGCGGTTGTCGATGGTGCCGTTGGTTTTGGGAATGGATTACCCCTACCGGCTGGCCCCCTGAGGGAGCCAGCTGGGCGCTTGAGAAGTGCGGATGCGGTAATCGTGACCTGTAGACAAGGTCAAACGTGCCAATTTAATTTCGATCATCGACGGCTTATTGAAGTGCATCATGGCGCGGGGCAACTCTATCGGCTGAAGAATGCTGCTGAGCGTAAATCACCGAGACACGCATTCGTTGGATCTATTGATGCCGTCGCGGGTATCGCCCAGCCGGAGAATTTCTTCACGATACTCAGAGATTGCGGGCTGGATATCCATCCATGTCCTTTTCCTGACCACCATCAATTTGCAGTTACCGATCTGGTGGATAAGAGGATCGTGGTCATGACGGAGAAGGACGCAGTAAAATGCAGGAAATTTGCCCAGCCCGACTGGTGGGCGCTGGAGTGGAATGCATATCCCGCAAATGAACTGACTGAATGGCTGGCAGAGGCCATGCGTTGATAAGATAACAATCGCTGCCAAAACCGGAATGGAATGCCCCAGTTTATGAACCAGTAGCAAATAGGGATTCGATATGGATGAACGAGCCTCCACATCAGGCAGTGATGGAAGGGAGCGCCGGAATGCCAGCGAGCGAATTGCTTGGCATGGCCCAAAACCAGAAGAAATGTGGCTTCCGGAACGCAAGGAAGTCATCACACAGTTTTTTACCCGCTACCTGTTTTTTGTCCTGGGTCTGCTGTTTTTTACGGCTGCAGGCAACATAAAGCCCGTATTGGTTGGGGTGGACGGCATTCTGCTGATCTACGGAATTTATTTCGTACTGGTTAGCCTGTTGTTCGTTCAGTCGATGAAGGGCATGTCTTTTCGCCTTGAGCGTATGTCCATGCTGCTTGACATTTTCATGGTGACGTTCAGTGTGATTCATGATCCGTATCAGGTACCCCCTTCGGCAATGGCTTATCTAATGGTGATATTTGGCAATGGTATGCGTTACGGCATGCGTCCCTTTCTCGAAGCACTCGTTGCAGCCATGATGGGGATGGCAATTTCATTTGGATTTCGCTATCGACTGGCAGGATTTGAGGTCTCCGCGGCAGATGTTTTTTTTGGCGTCTTCTGGGTCGCAATCACTTTATACGCCTATGTATTGCTTGGCCGAATCAACGTCC
Source organism: Thiobacillaceae bacterium (assembly GCA_049578545.1). Taxonomy (GTDB): domain Bacteria; phylum Pseudomonadota; class Gammaproteobacteria; order Burkholderiales; family Thiobacillaceae; genus DASQBT01. Next base: position 24,553 of record JBAUMF010000068.1, on the reverse strand, counting down.
AGTACCGCATGCTGGATTTCAGGAGTCGCTGTGACAACCTGACGGGATTGCTGAACCGGGAGGGCTTGTCTGGAGAAGTAACCGAGATTTTTGGCAAGGATGGCATCGGTAAAAGCGTGGTTCTGTTTGCCGATCTCAACTCGTTCAAACTCATAAATGACCAGTTCGGCCATGCTGCCGGAGACAGGGTATTGACCGAGTTTGCAAGGATTTTCAAGGACTCCGCGGAAACGGACATCGCTGGACGCTGGGGCGGTGACGAATTCGTCGCAGTGTTTCAGGGTGGGGAGAAGGTGGCTCAGGAAGTCATCGACCGAATTCGGAGAAGGTTGCAACTGTGGTCACAGGCAAGCGGGCTGCCCGTCAGTGTCAGTCTTGGATACAGTGTTGCGCCCCGGGATGGGGAAGACTTGATTACCTTGCTCTCGGTTGCTGATATTGCGCTCTACCAGAACAAGGCTGTACCACTGGGTAATGAACAGATCGCCTGCATGCAGGCATCAGAAACAGGTTATTAACATGAATAAGAAGTTGCTCGATATTCTCGCCTGCCCGGTCTGCAAGGGTAGTCTGATATACCGCAAGGAGGCCAAGGAACTGATTTGTTCGCCATGCCGCCTTGCGTATCCGATACGGGATGATATCCCGGTGATGCTGCCTGAAGAGGCAAGGGCGCTGCCGGCTGATGAAGAAATCCGCTGAATGCGGTTTCATGTTGTCGTTCCGGCCCGCTACGCGTCCAGCAGGCTTCCTGGCAAGCCGTTGGCGGACATTGCAGGAAAGCCCATGGTGGTGCATGTGGTTGAACGTGCAATGGAGGCAGGTGCGCAATCGGTGCTGGTTGCGACGGACGATGCACGTATCCAGACTGTCGTCGAGTTGCACGGATACGCAGCAGTGATGACTTCGGCCGATCATGCCTCAGGGACAGACCGGCTTGCCGAAGTGGCTGAAAATCAAGGCTGGGGTGATGAAGAAATTGTCGTGAATGTTCAGGGCGATGAACCGCTGTTATCACCCAAGCTGATCCGTGACTGTGCCTTGGAGCTCACTCTGAAGCCGGATGCGGCCCTTGCCACCCTGGCTCACGGTTTGCTGGACGAGGGCGATTTTCGAAATCCAAATACGGTCAAGGTGGTCACAGATGCCCAAGGGTATGGACTGTATTTCAGCCGCGCCCCGATTCCCTGGCCAAGAGATTCCTTCGCCAAGGATGCGGGTCTGCCGGATTCCATGATCGCGTTGCGCCATATCGGCTTGTATGCGTACCGGGTGAATTTTTTGCGCGCGTATTCTGGTTTGGCGCCGGCCCCGCTGGAGCGACTGGAAATGCTGGAGCAACTGCGGGCGCTTTGGCATGGATTTCGAATTGCCGTGGCCATTTCATCCGAGCTTCCCCAGCCCGGGGTCGATACACCCGAAGACCTGGAGCGGGTCAGAGCCATTTTCGAAGGACTTTAGACGGCCCTTTATCTTCCAATAAAAAAAATTGAGTTCGCCGGTTTTGGCGCATGCAATACCCTATTGCGTTTGTTGACACTTCAACTCAGCACTTCTTAAGGAGAAGCACATGCGCCTTATTCTATTGGGCGGCCCCGGAGCCGGCAAAGGCACCCAGGCCAATTACATCAAGGAGAAATTCAATATTCCCCAGATTTCCACTGGCGACATGCTGCGTGCGCACGTCAAGGCCGGATCCGAACTGGGCATGAAAGCCAAGGCAATCATGGATGCAGGTGGCCTGGTGTCTGACGACATCATCATCGGCATGGTGAAAGATCGCCTGAAGCAGGATGACTGCAAGAACGGCTATCTGTTCGATGGTTTTCCGCGCACCATTCCGCAGGCTGAAGCCATGAAGGCCGCCGGTGTACCGATCGACTATGTGGTGGAAATTGATGTTGCCGATGAGGAAATCATCAAACGCATGTCCGGCCGCCGGGTGCATGTGGCTTCTGGTCGCACTTATCACGTTGTATTCAATCCTCCCAAAGTGGCCGGCAAGGATGACTTGACTGGCGAGGATCTGATCCAGCGTGACGATGACAAGGAAGAAACCGTGAAAAAACGGCTGGACGTTTACCATGCCCAGACCGAGCCTTTGGTTACGTATTATTCCGACTGGGCTGCGCGCGGTGAAGCCGGCGCGCCCAAGTACGTGAAGATTCCCGGTGTCGGCAAGGTCGATCAAATTCGCGATGCCATCTTCAAGGGTCTGGGAGCCTGAGCAGTGCCCAAGCATGCTCCCGAGTTTACCGACAGCGAGAAATGGGTTGTCGCCGAGACGCTCAAGGAGCGCTGGGCCGAACAGGCACCCGAAGTGCTGGAAGTCGAAACCGAAATCCGCATTTACCCGGATGACAGGGAACTGACGGATTGTTCAGGGCTTTACTGGGAGTCGGGACATTGCAAGTTCTGCATATCCAAGACGGGTCATTCGCGCTTTCGCCCCATGTTCTATTATCGGGTGCGCGATCGCTACACCACTGAACGTGAGGAGTATGACGATCTGGTGGACTGCGTGGTGACCATGCTGAAACTCCAGGTGGATGTTGAGCTTCAGCGCGAGGGTGCGACCGAAACCAAGAAATAGGAATTGATTGTGCGCCAGGCTCAGCCTGGCGTCATTTTTTCTGGAAACAAGGAGAGAACGCTATGGCGACAAAACAAGCCGTCACCAAGAAGAATGCATTCTATGCCCAGTCCGGCGGGGTGACCGCGGTAATCAACGCGTCTGCCTGCGGCGTGATTGAAGCCGCGCGCAAGCACAAGGACAAGATCGGCAAGGTCTATGCGGGACGCAACGGCATCATTGGCGCCCTGACTGAAGACCTGATTGATACGACCAAGGAATCCGCCACCGCCATCGCTGCGCTGCGCACGACGCCCTCTGGCGCATTTGGCTCATGCCGTTTCAAGCTGAAATCCCTGGAAGCGAACAAGCGCGAATATGAGCGTCTGATCGAAGTGTTCAAGGCGCACAACATTGGTTACTTCTTCTACAACGGCGGGGGTGATTCCGCCGACACGTGCTACAAGGTTTCCCAGTTGTCGGAGGCCATGGGCTACCCCATCCAGGCGATCCATGTGCCCAAGACGGTGGATAACGACCTGCCCATCACCGACTGCTGCCCCGGTTTCGGCTCGGTTGCCAAGTACATTGCCGTCTCCACGCTGGAGGCCTCCTATGACGTGCGTTCCATGGCCAAGACCTCGACCAAGATTTTTGTACTGGAAGTCATGGGTCGCCATGCCGGCTGGATTGCCGCAGCGGGCGGACTGGTTGCCGACCAGGGCATTCCGGTGGTGATCCTGTTCCCCGAGATTGAATTTGATCAACAGAAGTTTCTTGCCGTCGTGGACAGGAATGTCAAGGAATTTGGCTACTGTACGGTCGTGGTTTCAGAAGGCTGCCACTACCCCGACGGCAGGTTCCTTGCCGAGCAGGGAACGCGTGACGCATTCGGCCATGCCCAGCTCGGCGGCGCGGCTCCGGTGGTCGCCAACATGATCAAGGACGCACTGGGTTACAAATTCCACTGGGCGGTGGCGGATTACCTGCAACGTGCTGCGCGCCATATTGCTTCCAAGACTGACGTGAAGCAGGCCTACGAGCTTGGCCAGAAGGCAGTGGAACTTGCGGTCAAGGGCCACAACTCGGTCATGCCAACCGTTGATCGCATTTCGGATGCGCCCTACAAGTACAAGATCGGCATGGCCCCCCTGTCCAAGGTGGCCAACGTTGAAAAATTCATGCCGCGTGACTTCATCAGCAAGGACGGCTACGGCATTACCGAGAAGTGCAAGCGTTATCTGGTCCCGCTGATCCAGGGCGAGGACTATCCAAAATACGAGAAAGGTCTGCCCAAGTATGTCACGCTGAAGAACGTGGCCGTGGCCAAGAAGTTGGCGGAATTCACCCTCTGACATGACGGTGGATCGCGCCCGGCAGTTGTTGAAAGTGCAGGCGGATTTTGGCGGCTTCTATAACGCCAATTCCGCCAAGCTGATTCTGTCGGAAGTGCAAAAGGAACATGGGCAGGTGGTGGTGGATCAGTTGATCACCGAGCTTAACCTGCGCCAGATTTTTGGCTTCGAACCGGGCATGAAGTTCGAGGGTGGCCTGGCCATCGGGAACAACGGTTAGATACGGCAGGAACACTGCCGTTTTTTTCTTGATTTTTTTATTAGGGTAAGAAGGGGGAGTGCAATGAGTCGTGCAATCATGCTGGCTCTGCTATGTGCGGGTCTGGCCATTCTGTACGGAATCATATCCAGTCGCTGGATTCTTGCGCAGCCTGCGGGCAGTGAACGCATGCAGGCGATTTCTGCCGCCGTTCAGGAGGGAGCCCAGGCCTACCTGAAGCGTCAATACACCACCATTGGCATGGTGGGGCTGGTTCTTTTTGCGATCATCGCCATTTTCCTCAACCTGCCAACCGCCATCGGCTTCGCCATTGGCGCCATTCTTTCTGGTGCGGCGGGGTTCATCGGCATGAACGTGTCGGTGCGGGCCAACGTGCGCACTGCGCAGGCTGCGTATCATGGATTGAATGCTGCGCTCAACATCGCCTTCAAGGGCGGCGCCATTACCGGCATGCTGGTGGTGGGCCTTGGTTTGCTCGGCGTGGCTGGCTATTACGCCGTGCTGACCGCAACCGGCGCCAGCACGGACCATGTGCTCCATTCGCTCGTTGGCTTGGGTTTTGGCAGTTCGCTGATCTCCATTTTCGCTCGACTGGGCGGGGGCATTTTCACCAAGGGCGCGGATGTGGGCGCCGATCTGGTGGGCAAGGTCGAAGCCGGCATTCCCGAGGATGATCCACGCAACCCGGCCGTGATTGCCGACAACGTGGGCGACAACGTGGGCGACTGCGCCGGCATGGCCGCTGACCTGTTTGAAACCTATGCGGTGACGATAATCGCCACCATGCTGCTGGGCAGCCTGATGGTGACGGGCGAGAACACCGCCAACGCCGTGGTCTATCCGCTGGTGCTGGGCGCTGTATCCATTATTGCTTCCGTCGTCGGCACCTTCTTTGTCCGGGCGCGCGAAGGCGGCAAGATCATGAATGCCCTGTATCGCGGCCTGATGGTGGCAGGCGGGCTGGCGATTCCGGCCTTCTACTTCGTGACGACACAGATGTTTGGTGATGGCGTGATGGTGGGCGGTGCCATGGTTTCCAGCATGAACCTGTTCCTGGCTTCGCTTACCGGCCTGGCATTGACCGCGGCCATGGTGGTCATTACCGAGTACTACACTGCCACGGAATATGGTCCGGTGCGCCATATCGCCCTGGCCTCCACCACCGGCCATGGCACCAACATCATCGCCGGTCTCGGCGTGTCGATGAAGTCCACCGCCGCCCCGGTGATCGCAGTGTGTCTGGCCATTTGGACCGCTTATGCCCTGGCCGGTCTCTATGGGATTGCCATCGCTGCCACTGCCATGCTGTCCATGGCTGGCATCATCGTGGCCCTCGATGCCTACGGCCCCATCACCGATAACGCCGGCGGCATTGCCGAGATGGCTGAGCTACCGGATGAGATTCGCAACATTACCGATCCGCTCGATGCCGTGGGCAACACCACCAAGGCGGTGACCAAGGGCTACGCCATTGGCTCCGCCGGTCTGGCCGCACTGGTACTGTTCGCCGACTACACCCACGCGCTGGAGGCCAAGCTGGGCGTGACCACCGCCTTCGACCTGTCCGATCACATGGTGATCATCGGCCTGTTCATCGGCGGCATGGTGCCTTACCTGTTTGCTGCCATGGGCATGGAGGCGGTAGGCCGCGCTGCGGGCGCCATTGTTGTTGAAGTGCGCCGCCAGTTTCGCGAGATCAAGGGCATCATGGATGGCTCCGGCAAGCCTGAGTACGGCACCTGCGTCGACATGCTGACCAAGGCCGCGATCAAGGAGATGATGATTCCGTCCCTGCTGCCCGTGCTGGTGCCCGTACTGGTCGGCCTGATCCTCGGTCCCAAGGCCCTCGGCGGCGTGCTGCTTGGCACCATCGTTACCGGCATCTTTGTGGCGATCTCCATGACCACCGGCGGCGGTGCCTGGGACAACGCCAAGAAATACATCGAGGAAGGCAACTACGGTGGCAAGGGCAGCGAGGCGCACAAGGCGGCGGTGACCGGCGACACCGTGGGCGATCCGTACAAGGACACCGCGGGTCCTGCGGTCAACCCCCTCATCAAGATCATCAATATCGTGGCCTTGCTGATTGTCCCCTTGCTGCATTGATCAGATTTTCTGGATCAAATACCGGCCTGCGGGCCGGTTCTTTTTTCTGCACCAGCATCTCGTGCAAGCAGGCGACAGGAAACCGTGCTATCAAGTAATGATTGTTGCAATGAATGAGGAGTGGAACATGAAACGAACGCTTGCAGGTCTGGTACTGGTCGCGACCTCTCTTGGCGCCTGGGCCGCGCCGGAAACCTACAAGATTGATGACGCGCACAGCTTTGCCAACTGGGGCATCCGCCATATTGTAGGCAGGACCACCGGCATGTTTACCGATATCAAGGGCACCTTGATGCTCGACCCGGCCAATCCAAATAGCGGCTCTGCGGATGTCACCATCAGCGTCTTCTCCATTGACTCGGGTCATCGGGAGCGGGACATCCATGTGCTGACTGGCGATTTCCTCGATGCACACCAATATCCCAACATGCGCTTTGTCAGCACCGGTTTCAGATCCACCGGCACGGACGCGGGTGTCATGACCGGCCATCTCACCCTGCATGGCGCAACGCGCAGTGTGGATATCCCATACAAGATTCTGGGCTTCTCGCCCGACCCCTGGGGCAACCAGCGCGCGGCATTCGAAGGCAAGTTCACCATTAACCGCAGCGACTATGGAATTACCAAGTTTCTTGACAGCAGTGGCGGCGGCTTGCTGGGCAATGAAATCGACATCACGCTGCTGGTCGAGGGGCTCAAGCTGGGGCCGGATGGCCAGGTGCTCAAGATCAGGAACGAGCCCGCGCCAGCACCTGCAGCAAAACCCGCTGCGCAGCCCCAACCCTCCGACAAGGAAAAGCCGGACTTGAGGGACTTGCTCAAAGGCATATTCAACTAAGGCTTTCCGCGTCGATCCAACCGTGGCCCTGCACTAATCCTGTGGGGCCATTTTCTTCTCGTTCCTCATTAGCGGTCGATGTGTTACCAGCGCTATTGCCCGTTGCACGGGCATCGCTACACGCAAATTTGGTTCCAACTGCCACGCCTATAACTTTCGTTATATGGACAAGGCATATGCGGGGCGTTATTAAGTCCTGAAAGCTCCAAATGCAATGCGTTGAACACAAGAGAAAATTAGGGGAGGAAACATGACTTGCGACAGATTCGCGTTCCATTCCTGCCGAACCACAACAGATGTTATGGGAATGGGCAGGTGAGGCAGCGCTACGAAACTCGCGCTGACTTACTGCTTGGCGACCCTATGTCCACGACTGCCATTCCTTACCACACCAACAAAGACGCCAGCTGCATTTCCCGGCGCGAACCACTGCTTGTTTGGCAGGGCGGGCGCGTCCGCATCTACCAGCTTCCCACTGCCAATGCTCCGGCCATGGCTGCGGCCGGCTACAGCACCAAAGACTGCGGGGTGGGACCAGATGTCACGTTTGGCGACAGAGGCGAGGACATCATTTTGGGACAGGTGGGGAAAGACATGGAACGGAGGCTGGCAGCATGAATATCAGGGCAACGATGAAGCACTGGGCAATAGCAGTTTCACTGATGATTCTGGGAGGCGGCTTGAGCGCGTGCCTGGGCAATTCCACCATCAAATGGAAAGAACAAGTCCAACTAAGCGATGGCCGCGTAATCGTTGTTGAACGCGAAGCGATCTATGTAGGCGGCGGGGACGAGTTGACACTCAATCCTGGCGGAACAAAAATCAACCAATATCGAATTCGATTTGCCAGCACGGATGGATCAGGAAAAACCATTGAATGGCGCGCGACAAAAAAAGATGATCGCATGTATCCGGAAGTTCCATTGCTTCTTGATATGCCCAATGGGCAGCCGACCGTATACACATTGGTGGCGATATCAAATGGCTGCGAAGTGTATTCAAAGTACATTTACCAAAATGGTGCGTGGATAGAAGAATCACTACCTGAGCAATTTCGGCAATTGACGGCCAACCTGTGGTTCGGTAGCAAACGGGATATACCGAAGCTGCTTACCCTGACTGAAAAGAAATCAAGGAATACGGACGGCTATAGACGTGCCGTCAAGCAGATCGGGCCAAACCGCAAGGTTTGCGGTTGATATGTCGTGGTTGAAAAAGTCTAATTATTCGGAGGAATGACGATGCCTACGCCGCTTCAATACATGCAGTTTTCGTTAGGTGTTTATGACGCATCAAAGCGGAATTCGATAGATCCGCCCGTTGGTTGGACACTTACCAACTGGCAGCCGGACAAAGCTTCAGGGTTTTCCGCGGGGTGCTATTTGATTGGCAGCGAGATGGTCATCTCCTATACCGGCACTAACGATGCAGCCGACAAGCTGAACTGGGCTATTGGGTTGGGCGATCCGATGCCGCAAATCTATGACGCGGTGGATTACTACTTTGCGTGCAAAGCAAAACACCCCACAGCCAATATTACCTTTACCGGACACTCGCTGGGCGGCGGCCTTGCCTCGATGATGGCCGTCTACTTTAATAAGCAAGCCACTGTGTTTGATGAGGCCCCTTTTCAGTTGGCGGCAGTCAACCCCTTGGTAACAGCTAGCGTTGCTGAATACATGCTCCTTAAGGGTTATTCGGACAGTGCTTTTAACGACTACTTGTTGTCGGCGGGCGTGCTTGCTCTGACCAGAGAATCAAACGTAACCAATTACTACATCGATGGCGAGGTGCTGGACTACCCCAGGTTCTCTGCCGACACCCTAGTGGGGCAGGAATACTATTTCTCGATGGGCGACTCGACTTCAAGCGCGCTTGATCGACATTCCATAACACTCATGACCGCAATGCAATATTCAAATGCGTTTCGAGATGTCGTGACGCAACTACCCAGTTTGGTGACACAGCTGCTTGACAAGGGCTTCTACGCGGCAGATTCGCTTGATGACATCAATGAAGACATACTGCGTAAATTGCTCCGTCATCAATTCGGTGTAGCGGGTTCAATTCCCCCAGATGGCATGCTTGACGACTTTGTTGCCGATATTCAAAAACTCGTGCCAAACGCCTATGGCACAGCATCAAGCACTGACATCGCGGCGGCACTGTCACTCGCCGCAATCGAATATCGGTACTTTAAGGATGCCGCAAGCGCTACCCACCTATTCAGTTACGACAGCTACGGTATTCATTTTAAATACAGCGACATTGGCGCCAGCAGCTACAAAAGCCTGCCCAAACTGGTCCATGCAGTGAACGCATTCCTGTCGCCAGAAGAACTGGCGGCAGTGAACGGGAAACTGGTCAAGCAGGATTCCTGGTATATCCAGTCTGGGGAGGGCGGCATGATTGCCCATGCTGGTGATGATAACGATGTCTTGATTGGAGGCGTTTATTCTGCTGGGCTTTGGGCAGGAGAGGGAAACGATATTCTCATTGGCGGTGTGAACAACGATGTATTGGTTGGTGAGCAAGGAAACGACATCTTGCTGGGCGGTCAGGGCTTTGATGCCTACCTCATCAACGCTGGCGACGGCTTTGACACCGTGCTCGACAGCGACGGTTCCGGCGTTATCCAGCTTGCTGGAATCGACGCGAAAGGCAGCGCTACGGACAGTCTTGCCCCCACCAAATGGATACAACTCGGCACCGATTCTTGGGCTGACACCGAGAACGGCATTACCTACACCAAGAGTATTGTCGATGGCGAAACCCGGCTTTTTATCCACAAAGGCGATAGCAATCTGTTGGTCAAAGGCTGGAGCGACGGCGACCTCGGCATCGAACTCGGCGCAGGGACTGTGGCTCCGCCGCCTGTCACCAGCCTCATCTATACCGGCGACCAGCGCGCCCCGCTCAAGAGCGACGGAAGCTACGACTGGGGCGCCACCAGCTGGGCGGCGAACGGCACGCTGACTGGCGGCGTGGTCGAGGCGAATTTCAATGACGTGATTTACGGCTCTACTGGGGCAGACCTGATCAATGGCTTGGGCGGCAACGATGCGCTGGATGGCGGCGCGGGGGATGATCTAATCGACGGCGGTGCCGGGGATGACCTAATTTCCGGCGGCGCCGGTTCCGATCTCCTCTATGGCGGGACCGGCAATGATGTGATCCTCTCCGCCAACGGGGGCCTATCTGTACTGCAGCGCAACAAGCCAACTGATAGCTGGACGCCCCCCGCGGGCACCACCGTCTGGACCAAGGGCAGCAACTGGGGAGTCTATGTCAACCCCAATGGAGATCGAACCATAGTGGGCGGAGGTTCACTAAACCAGGACAGCGCTGCTGACACCATCGATGCGGGCGATGGCGACGATATGGTCACTGGCGGACTGGGAAATGACACGATTTATGGTGGACTGGGCAAGGATTCGCTATTCGGCCAGGGCGGGGATGACGTCATTGATGGCGGGGCCGGCAACGATTTCATCGAGGGTGATGGAACAACCCAGCCGGGTTACCTTCAGAGCACGCCTGAGTCGAGCCACGGCAACGACGATCTCTACGGTGGGCCAGGGGACGACGAGATCTGGGGAAATGGTGGTGCGGACTTTATCAGCGGGGGCAGCGGCAATGACATCCTTTACGGCGACGACGAAAACATCAGCGAAGCGGTTCAGGGAAACGATGTTCTCGATGGGGGCGACAATGATGACGTCCTCTATGGCCAGGGCGGCGACGATGTGCTGTTGGGCGGCAGCGGCAGCGATGCCCTGGATGGAGGCAAGGGCAACGACACGCTGGATGGCGGTGACGGCAACGACAACCTGTTTGGCGGCGCGGGCAACGACATCCTGATGGGCGGTGCAGGGGCTGACTACCTGGACGGCGACGAAGGGGATGACACTTATCTGGACGTGACGGGCGAAGACACGATTCACGACACGAACGGAAACAACACCATAGTCCTGGCGGATGCGACAGCCCTTGGCACGGGTGGCCTGGCGACATCGACATCCTTCAACAACCAGGGACAAACGTTCCAGCAACTCGATATTTCCCTGGATAACGGAGAGACGTTAAAACTTGACGGCGCATTCGGCACGACAGCCACGATTGTTTTCGCCAGCGGCGAGGCGCTGGACCTGGAAACCCTGGTGGCGTCGTCACTCGGCACGCCGCTGAATGTGAGCACCGGTGACTCTGGAGGAAGAGTGTACGGGGGCTCTGGCGATGACTGGCTATACGGCGGCATTGGCAATGACACGCTGGCGGGCCACAGGGGCAACGATACCTTACAGGGCGGCGCGGGGGACGATGTCTACGAATTCGATCAAGGTGACGGCCAGGACCAGATTTACGACACAGGCGGAGCGAATGACGTGCTGTGTTTTGGTGAGGGCATTTTCGCCGACCGGGTCTCGTTGAGCCGTTCGTGGCCGGGCTATGCAGACGACAATCTGCAGCTGTCATTGCACGACGAAACGGGCAAGCTGACCGGCGATTACGTCGATATTGTCGACTATTTCAATTCCATCACTGGTAGTCAGCAGGTTGATCGCATCGAGTTTGCCGATGGAACGGTGTGGACCTATGCCGACGTCCAGGACATGTTGCTGATGTCAACGGAAAACAGCGACCTGCTGTACGGATTCTTCGGCAATGATGTCATCGACGGTCTGGGCGGAGATGACCGGATCGACGGTATGGACGGGAACGATGTGATCAGCGGCGGCGATGGATACGACAAGCTCCAGGGTGGACTGGGTGACGATGTGTTGAAGGGTGGAGCAGGAAATGACCTGCTGCTGGGGTATGACGGCATTTTGGACCCCAGTCCGGGGGCTGTGGTGATCAATGACGGAAATGATGTGCTGGATGGGGGGACGGGTAACGACAGAATGAGTGGCGGGCGGGGAGATGACCTTTACCTGTTCAGAAAAGGGGATGGTGCCGACTTCATCCGTGAGGCACCCAATGGCAATGGCCCGAGCAACGATGTGCTCAGGCTTGGTCCAGGCATAGTACCCGGCGATGTCAGTCTGTATCGCACCTATGATCCTTCCGCGGATGGTGATGCCCTGGTAGTGGTGATTGATGGCAGCCATGATCAGATCACGATAAACGGATATTTCGGCAGCACGGATACCCAGATCGAACGCATCGAATTTGACAATGGCAACGGCCCGGTGTGGACGGCTGCGGATATCGGGCCACTCGTACAAGTGGGTTCTGCCAACAGCATGACGGGCACTCCTGGCGACGATGTGTTCACCGTGGATAATGAATTCGACACCATTACAGAGGCAGCGAGTGCGGGCACAGACACGGTCTATACGTCACGCTCCTTCGCACTGTCTGACAATGTGGAGAACCTGACGCTTACCGGTGTGCTCAATATCGACGGGTCGGGCAACGTGCTCGATAACATCCTGATAGGCAACGCGTCGGACAATTCACTGGATGGACGGGACGGCAACGATACGGCCTTTGGTGGGCAGGGCAACGATTTCTACCTTAATGTGGAAACCATCGTCGAGTACGCTGGCGAGGGGATCGACACCTGGTACAGCCCAAGCGGCGGAATGCTTCCCGACAACGTCGAGAATCTGATCATGGGTCAGTATGGGCCAGACTATGCCTGGTATCCGAATCACCCCGTGGGTGGCACCTACTACACCTATTGGAATTCACTGTACCAGACCTACGCGCCCGTTGCCGTGGGTAATGATCTCGACAATATTCTGGTAAGCGGTGGCCTTGACCAACCCTACGTTATGGATGGACGCTTGGGTGCAGACACCATGGTGGTCAATGGGCGAGACATCGTGACTGTCTACGTCGACGACCCGGGTGACAAGATCATTGGCACGGCTTACGAAATCCGCAGTTCCGTCGACTATGCACTTCCCCAGCCATACTTCAATGTATATGGCAACCAGGTTGCTGCAACCAATCGGCTGGTGTTGCTTGGGCAGGCCACGGTAACCGGTATCGGTAATAGCGCGGACAATCTGCTGACCGCCAATCAGAACACGGCAGCGAACACGCTGATTGGCGGGCAGGGCAATGACACCTACGTGATTGGTCTGAATGATCATGTAATCGAGGCGGCAGGTGAAGGTGCTGACCGTGCCTATCTCTGCTTGGCAAGTACCAACAACGGGTGCGAAATCCGCATCGCTGACCTTGGCATGGACAACGTCGAGACTCTTGTTCTGGCTGGGAATGCGACGGACGTCACGCTACAGGGTGATGCAAGCGACAACGATCTACGCACCGAGCTAAGCCCCTATGGCACCGATCGGGCCAACCTGTTTGGCGAAGGCGGGAACGACCGGCTTGTTGGCGGGGCCGGCAATGATGTCATTGATGGCGGGACGGGTGCGGATACGATGACTGGGGGGTCGGGAAACGACATTTATGTTGTCGATAATGCTGCGGATCAGGTTATCGAGAATGCGACCAACTCTTACAGCAGCACGAACAGTTGGGAGGTCGCCAATCCTTATTGGTTCAGTCTGCCCGGCGGTACCGACACGGTTCAATCCTCGATTGACTACACGCTCGGCGCCAACGTCGAAAATCTGACCCTCACGGGCACGGCGGCGATCAATGGCACGGGCAACGAACTCGATAACGTGCTTACCGGCAACAGCGCAGCAAATATTCTGACCGGCGGCGCCGGCAACGACACCTACGTTTTTGGCAAAGGGTCGGGGCAAGACACGGTTAACAGCCATGACGTCACGCCTGGCAAGACCGACACGGTGCAATTTGACGCGACCGTCAATGCGTCAGATGTCTTAATCAGCCGCGTGGACAACGACCTGGTGCTCTCAATTACCGGCACCACGGACACCCTCACCATCCAGCATTACATGGATAACGACGGAGCCAGCGCTTATACAGTCGAGCAGATCAGGTTTCAGGATGGCACCATCTGGGATGTGGCGGCAGTCAGGGCCGCACTGGACAATCATGCTCCCGTATTGTCGACGGCCCTGCCCGACCGGACGGCGGCCCAGGGAGGCGTGTTCAGCTACACCCTCCCATCCGACGCATTCACCGACCCGGACCCGGGCGACACCCTCACGTACAGTGCCACACTCGCAGACGGCAGTGCGCTGCCCTCATGGTTGAGCTTTGACGCTTCAACGCGCACCTTCAGTGGAACCCCGAGTGCGCTTGGCACGACCAGCGTGCTAGTGACTGCCAAGGATACGAGCAACCTGACCGCATTCGATACCTTTGATATCACGGTCAGTGTGCAAGACCAGGCACTCAATGGCACATCCGGAGCGGACACCCTGAATGGCGGTGCCGGCAACGACACCCTCAACGGCCTGGCAGGCAACGATGTGCTCAACGGCGGTACAGGCAATGACACCATGGACGGCGGCACCGGCAACGACACGATGGCTGGCGGAGCTGGCGATGACACCTACATCGTCGACAGCACCTCGGATGTCATCATCGAGAACGCCAACGAAGGCAGCGATCTGGTTCAGTCCAGCGTCACCTATACCCTGACCGCCAATGTCGAAAACCTGACGCTGAGTGGTGCGGCTGCGATTAAGGGCACCGGCAATGCGCTCGATAACATCCTCGTCGGCAACAGTGCGGCCAATACATTGACGGGTGGCGCCGGCGATGATCTTCTCGACGGCGGCGCAGGCACCGACAAGATGCTGGGCGGCACGGGCAATGACACCTACATCGTTGACGCCACCACCGATGTCGTCACAGAGAAAGCCGGGGAGGGTACGGATACCGTGGTGTCCAGCGTGACGTTCAAGCTGGCCGCCAACGTCGAGAACCTCATCCTCGCCGGCACTGCAGCGATCAACGGCACCGGCAACACCCTCAACAACGTCATCACCGGCAACAGCGCCAACAACACTCTGTCCGGCGGCACCGGAGCCGACACGATGATCGGGGGCGCAGGAAACGACACCTATTTGGTCGACAACACCGGCGATGTTGTGACGGAGTACCTCAATGAAGGCACCGATCTGGTTCAGTCCAGCGTCACCTACACGTTGTCGGCCAACGTCGAAAACCTGCTGCTGACTGGAACCAAGGCCATTAGCGGAAACGGCAATGCATTGGACAACGTCATCACTGGTAACAGCAAGGCCAACAGCCTGAGCGGAGGCGCCGGCAACGACACCCTGGATGGCGGAGCGGGAACGGATAGCCTGACTGGCGGCACCGGCAACGACACCTACATCCTGGGACGCGGTTACGGCACCGACACCGTGGTCGAGAACGACGCCACCGCTGGCAACGCCGACATCGCACAGTTTCTGTCTGACGTTGCCGCGGACCAAATCTGGTTTCGGCACGTCGGCAATAACCTCGAAGCCAGCATCATCGGCACCAGTGACAAGCTGGTGATCAAGGACTGGTACACGGGCGCGACCAACCATGTCGAGCAGTTCAGAACCACCGACGGAAGCAAGACCTTGCTCGACAGCAACGTGCAGAACCTCGTAAACGCCATGGCGAGCTTTGCGCCGCCTGCTGCCGGACAGACCACCTTGCCGGCGGACTACCAGGCCAGCCTCGCGCCAGTGATTGCAGCAAACTGGCAGTAGTGTTAAGCGCACACCCATTCAACTCGAACCTTGCCCTTCGCCGCCCCTGACCCCAACCTTCTCCCCGTGGGCGGGGCGAGGGAGCTTAATTTAGCAAGGCTTCTTGACGCACAGGTGATATGTAGATGACGGAACAACCATCCCCACCGTCTCCTGCGGGCATACCCCTCGATTCCGGCCTGAACTGCCTGGTCATGCTGGCGCGTCTGCATGGCGTGGCAGCCGACCCGGATCAGCTTGCCCATGAATACCGTACCGGTGGCGACGACTTTTCAGAAACCGAAGTACTGCTCGCTGCGAAGAAGCTGGGTTTGCGGGCCAAGGCGATCAAGACGACTCTGATCCGGCTGGATAGAACTCCCTTACCTGCCATGGCCATGGATACGGCAGGACAGTTCTTTGTTCTTGCCAAGGTGGGAGAGGAGTTTGCTCTGATCCATGATCCGGCTGTGGGCCGTCCGCAGACGGTTTCTTTGGCCGAACTGCAAACGCGCTGGAACGGCGAACTGATCCTGTTCACCTCCCGTGCTTCGCTTGCCAGCGAAATGGGCAAGTTCGACTTCACCTGGTTCATTCCGGCTGTGGTCAAGTACCGCAAGCTGCTCTTGGAAGTCTTGCTGGTCTCGTTCGTCATCCAGTTGTTTGCTTTGGTCACGCCGCTGTTCTTTCAGGTAGTGATGGACAAAGTGCTGGTGCATCGCGGCTTCTCCACCCTGGATGTCATCGCGGCCGGTTTCTTTGTTGTGGTAGTGTTCGAAGTCACGCTGACCGCCCTGCGCAGCTATGTTTTCGCCCACACCACCAGCCGTATCGACGTGGAACTGGGGGCTCGCCTGTTCCGTCATCTGCTCAACCTGCCCATGGCCTATTTCGAAGCGCGCCGGGTGGGTGATTCCGTTGCGCGGGTGCGCGAGCTGGAGAACATCCGTGCCTTCCTTACCGGCAACGCTCTGACGGTGATGCTCGATCTGCTGTTTTCCGTCGTCTTCCTTGCCGTCATGCTCTATTACAGCGTGTGGCTGACCTTGATCGTGGTAGTTTCGCTACCCCTCTATGGCATTTTCTCTGCGCTTTACACTCCGGCGCTGCGCGGCCGCTTGCACGAGAAATTTAATCGCGGCGCGGAGAACCAGGCCTTCCTGGTGGAAGCCGTGTCGGGCATCGGCACGGTCAAGGCAATGGCAGTGGAACCGCAACTCACCCGCCATTGGGACAAACAGCTTGCGGCCTATGTTTCCGCCGGCTTCCGCACCGCCACCATCGGCATGTTTGCCACTGGCGGGGTCACTCTGGTGAGCAAGCTGGTGACCGTGGCCACCCTATGGCTGGGCGCCCGTCTGGTGATCGAGGGCAAGATGACCGTCGGCCAGCTGATCGCCTTCAACATGCTGGCAGGGCAAGTGGCACAGCCGGTGATGCGGCTGGCGCAACTTTGGACGGATTTCCAGCAAACCGGAATTTCCATGCAGCGCCTGGGCGATATCCTCAATACCCACACCGAAGCGGTCGGCAACAAGAGCACGCTGCCACCGATCCAGGGCAGGATCGAATTCGATCAAGTGGTGTTCCGCTATCGCCCTGATGGCTCGGAAGTGCTCAGGGGCATCAATCTCATCATCGAGCCGGGAGAGATCATAGGCATCGTCGGCCGTTCAGGCTCGGGCAAAAGCACGCTGGCCAAACTGGTACAGCGCCTCTACGTGCCGGAACGGGGCCGGGTCCTGATCGACGGCATGGATCTGGCGCTGGCCGATGTGTCCTCTCTGCGCCGCCAGATCGGCGTGGTGTTGCAAGAGAACGTGCTGTTCAATCGCACCATCCGAGAGAACATCGCGCTGGTTGATCCTGGCGCGCCGATGGCAGCCGTGATCGCTGCGGCCAAACTGTCCGGTGCGCACGAGTTCATCTTGGAACTGCCGGAAGCCTACGACACCCGCGTGGGCGAACATGGCTCCACCCTGTCTGGCGGGCAGCGCCAGCGCATTGCCATAGCCCGCGCGCTGATTGCGAATCCGCGCATCCTTATGTTTGACGAAGCGACCAGCGCACTGGATTACGAATCCGAACGCATCATCCAGAACAACATGAAGGACATCTGTCACGGACGCACGGTCATCATCATTGCCCACCGCCTATCGGCAGTGCGCGATGCCAACCGCATCATCGTTCTGGATCGCGGACAGATCGTGGAAGCAGGCAGCCACGCTGAACTGCTAAACCATGAGGCCGGACATTATTCGCGCCTGCATCGATTGCAGATGGGCTAAGCCATGAGTCTCGCGCTTCAAACCTTTGGTGACCTGCTAAAGCGTTACGCCAACGCATTCCGCTATGCCTGGGCACGGCGCGCCGAGCTGGATTCCGTGCCGCGCCAACCGCACGAAGTGCAGTTTCTGCCCGCGGCTTTGGCCTTGCAGGAAACCCCGGTTTCAGCCGCGCCGCGTGTGGCGATGTGGCTCCTGATCGGCTTTGCCTTCATTGTCTTGATCTGGATGATCTTTGGCCGGATCGACGTGATGGCCACGGCACACGGCAAGATTGTGCCGAATGACCGCATCAAGACCATCCAGCCAATGGAAACAGCCACGGTCAAGGCCATTCATGTAAGTGACGGGCAAGTGGTCCAGGCGGGCGAGGTGCTGATTGAACTGGATGCAACCTTCGCCAATGCCGATGTCCAACGCCTGGAAAACGAGTTGCACGATACGCAATTGCTGGCGTTGCGAGACAGGGCTTTCCTGCACGCGATGCAAGGGAAGACGCCAGTGCTCTCCTCAAAACCAGGCGTCCCGACCGCACGCCTCCCCGACGCACAGCGTCTGCTGCACAGCGAATGGCTGGAATACCGCAGCAAACTCGAACGTCTGGATGCAGAGCGGGCGAGCCGTGCCGCCAGCCTGCGGACCACCCAGACAATGGTCGACCAGCTGGCGCACACCGCTCCCATTGCCCGGCAACGTGCCGAGGACTACAAAAAGCTGCTGGCTCAGCACTTCATCTCCAAGCACGGCTACATGGAGCGTCAACAGGCGCAATTCGAACAGGAGGGTGAACTGGCGACCCAGACCGAGAAGCTTCAGGAAATTCGCACATCGATGCAGCAAGTCGACGCACAGAAAGCCGCACTGATCGCTGAGACCCGGCGTTTCATTCTGAGTCGCCTGGATGAAAGCGAACAGAAAATCGCCGCCGCCACGCAGGAGATCATCAAGGCGCGTCAGCGTGGCCAGCTGCTGAAGCTGGCTGCCCCAGTCGACGGCACGGTTCAGCAACTGGCCATTCACACGGTAGGCGGGGTAGTGACCCCGGCGCAACCTCTGATGATCATTGTGCCGCGTGACAACACGCTGGAAGTCGAGGCCTTTGTGGAAAACAAGGACATCGGCTTCATTAAGGCCGGGCAGGATGCCGAAGTCAAGATCGAGACTTTCCAGTACACCAAATACGGTACGATCCATGCGAAAGTCATTTCGGTTTCTCACGATGCAATCAATGACGAGAAGCGCGGCCTGATCTACTCGGCACGAGTCATGCTGGATCGCTCGACGATCATCGTCGATGGTAGTGAGGTCAATCTCAGCCCAGGCATGGCGGTGGGCGTCGAAGTAAAAACCGGCAATCGGCGCGTGATCGAGTATTTTCTCAGTCCACTATTGCAGTATGGTCATGAGAGTTTAAGGGAACGCTGAGGACAGCTTTCCGCGCCAGGCGGGTATAATCCGCCCTTTGTTTGATTTTAGAGCTACTCATGAACCTCGATCGCGTCAGCTCGGGCAAGAACCTGCCGAACGACTTCAACGTCATTATTGAAATTCCCGCCCATGGGGAGCCGATCAAGTACGAAGTGGACAAGGAAACGGGCGCCATGTTCGTCGACCGTTTCATGTCCACAGCGATGCACTACCCCTGCAACTATGGCTATATTCCGCACACGCTTTCGGAAGACGGTGACCCGGTCGACGTGCTGGTGATTACCCCCGTGCCGCTGATGACGGGCGTGGTGGTTCGCTGCCGTCCGTTGGGCATGCTGAAGATGACGGATGAAGCGGGAGTGGATGCCAAGCTGATCGCCGTGCCCGTCGACAAACTTTGTGGGCTTTACTGCAAGATGCAAAAGCCCGAAGACCTGCCCGAGTTGACGCTCAGGCAGATTGCGCATTTCTTCGAACACTACAAGGATCTTGAGCCCAACAAGTGGGTGAAGGTGGAAGGCTGGGGCGGGGCGGATGATGCCCGCTCGGAAATCCTCGCAGGTGTCGAGCGCTACAGGAACGCGGAACACAAGCCAGCTTTCTGATCAGGATGCAGGGCTCAGCGTTTAGGGGCAGCGAGCCTCAGATTTTACCAGTGTACGTATTTGCTGATCCCTGATCCCTGATTCCTGGTACCTGATACCTGATGTTATGAAGATCTGCATTGTTTCCGATTCCCATGACAACCGCCGCCTGCTGGGCGCGGCAGTTGAGGATGCGAAAGCTCGTGGTGCCGAAGTCGTGCTGCACTGCGGGGATGTGGTCGCCCCTACGACGCTCAGGGTCTTGCAGAAATATGAGTTGCCGGTTCACGTGATCCACGGCAACAACACGGGCGACCTGTACAACATGACCCGCCTGGCCGCCGAGCCGGGCAGCGTGATTCGCTATCATGGACAGGACGCCGGTTTTACCCTGGCCGATCGCAGCATCTTCATTGTTCACTATCCGCACTACGCCCGCGCCATGGCCTGCACCGGTGATTATGACCTGGTGTGCTGTGGTCATGACCATCGCCCGGAAATGGACAGGGTGCCCAACATCAAGGGCAGGACCACCTGGTATGTCAATCCGGGCACGGTGGGCGGAGTGGGGGCACAGCCCACGTATGTGCTGGCTGATCTTGCCGACATGACGTTCGAGGTTCTGCTGGTTCCGGTGGCTGAAACGGTGCCCAGTGTTCTGCCTCGTGTTACCCCTCATGCCTGAGTGGGTTATGGCGCGGGCGAATGGCCAAGGTCTGTCTATTAACGTATAAGAAAGTTCGATCAAGAAACACGCCATGCAATCTGGCGGCAACTGGGCCTTGGGCGTACCATTCACCACTCAAGATTTTCAAGTCAGTTCGCGTGTTCGGTGCGTCCGCTGACGACTTCATGAATCCCTTTCTGGCGCACTGAATCCGTTGTGATGGAGGAAACCTGATGACGGACGTTGTAGCAACCAACGAGACCATACTCGTGGTCGGTGGCGGCATTTCCGGAATGACGGCAGCCCTTGAGGCGGCGGAAACCGGCAAGAATGTTGTCCTGGTGGAGAAGAATCCTGCTCTCGGGGGCCGCACTTCGCAGCTCTACCGCTATTTCCCCAAAATGTGCCATCCCACCTGCGGACTGGAAATCAATTTGCGGCGCTTGAAGGCCAACCCGCGTGTGCGTGTGCTGACCCTGGCGGAAGTCACGGCCATCGAAGGCTCGGCGGGCAACTACACCGCGAACATCAGGATCACGCCGCGCTATGTGAATGAAAACTGCACCGCATGCGGCGCCTGTGCTGAAGCAGTCGAAACCATGGTCGACAATCCGTTCAACTACAACCTGAACAAGATGAAGGTGGCCTATATTCCCAGTGCCATGGCGTTCCCGCAGCGCTATGTGTTGCATCCCTCCATCATCGGCACGCCTGACGCTGAAAAAGCCAAGGCCGCCTGCAAATACGGCGCCATCGATCTGGAACAGAAAGAGGAAGTCATTTCCATCAAGGCCGGTGCCGTGGTGTGGGCGACCGGCTGGCAGCCTTATGACGCGGCCAAGATTCACCCCTATGGCTATGGCCGCTTCAAGAATGTGATCACCAGCGTTGAATTCGAGCGCCTGGCTGATCCGCATGGACCCACTGGCGGCAAGATTTTGCGTCCCTCCGATGGCAGGGAAGCCAAGAACGTGGCGTTCATCCAGTGCGCCGGTTCGCGTGACGAAAACCATCTGCGTCACTGCTCACGGATATGCTGCATGGCATCACTCAAGCAAACCCATTACGTGCGTGAAAAGCATCCGCAAGAAGGCAAGTCGACGATCTATTACATTGATATCCGTGCCATCGACCGGTTCGAGGATTTCTATCAAAAGGTGCAGGCTGACCCGAGCGTGAGTTTCATCAAATCCAAGGTTGCGCGTATTTCCCTGAATGAATCCACCGGCAGTGTCGTGGCCCATGGCGTCGACACTGAGGGCTACAAGCGCTATGCCAACGAGCACGATCTGATCGTGCTGGCGATTGGCATGGAACCCTCCGTGAAGGGCGTGAGCATCCCTGCGGAAATCGTGGCCGACTCGTCCGGCTTCATCGAGGCGGACCCGGCCAATGGCGCCGTGTTTGGCGCCGGTTGCGCATCCAACGCCCTCGATGTCAACCGTGCGGTGCAGTCCGCAACGGCGGCGGCATTGCGCGCCATCCAGGTCGTGAACAGAGTTGCAAGGGCGGAGGCTTAAGTAAATGGCAGACGAAAAGAAATACGCGGCATATATCTGCAAGGGCTGCGGCCTGGGTGATCGGCTTGATACCGATGCGCTCGCAGCAACCGCCCAGAAAGATGGCAAGATGAACGTGGTCCGGCAGCACGATTTCCTGTGCAATGCCGATGGCGTGGCGATGATCAAGAACGACATCGCCAATGAAGGCGTGACCCACGTCATGATCGGTGCCTGCTCACGGCGCGCCAAGACCGAAGCCTTCTATTTCCCGAACAATGCGCTGGCGCGCGCCAACCTGCGTGAGGGTGTCATCTGGATTCGCCCTGCTACGGACGAGGCCAGGGAAACGACCCAGGAAATGGCAGAAGACTACATCCGCATGGGCTGCGCGGAAGTGAAGGCAATGAGCCTGCCGGGCGGCAATCCCAATACCGGCGCCAACCGCACGCTGCTGGTGGTCGGTGGCGGAATGACCGGCATGACGGCCGCACTCGAAGCCTCCAAGACTGGTTACCCGGTGGTGCTGGTGGAAAAGACCGGCGCGCTGGGCGGCTGGGCAGCCAGACTATGGCGGCGCATCCCCGCGCACGAACCCTTCAAGGCCCCGGTCGACACCGGCGTGGCTGACATGGTCGCGCAGATCGAAGCGGACCCCAACATCAAGGTGTATCTCAACGCCACAGTTGCGAAGACCGATGGTGCGCCTGGTCGCTTCGTGGTCGATATCGCTACCGAATCCGGTTCGGTTGCGACCGAGGACATCGGTGCAATCCTGCAGGCGACCGGTTTCGAACTGTACGATGCCAACAAGCTGCCCGAGTTCAGCTACGGCAAGACCCCGGACGTGGTTGATCAGGCGGGTCTGGAAATCCTGGCCAAGGCCGCCAACGGCGGCCCGATCAAGCGCCCTTCGGACGGCAGGGAAGTCAAGTCCGTGGCCTTTGTCCAGTGCGCCGGCCAGCGCGATGCCAGCGGCAAGCACCTGACCTATTGCTCCGGCACCTGCTGCAACATCAGCGTCAAGCAGGCCATGTACTTCAAGGATGCCAATCCTGCCGTGGATGCCACGGTGATCTACACCGATCTGCGCACCCCTGGCAACGGCGAGGATTTCTATCGCAGCGCCCAGGAAAAAGGGGTGATCTTCACCAAGGGCAAGGTCGCGACGGTGGCCCCGAGCGGCGGCAGCCTCAAGGTGAATTTCCATGACCTGATCCTGGATGACCAGAACGCCCAGATCGATGCCGACCTGGTAGTGCTGGCCACCGGCCAGGTGCCCAACTCCGGTGTGAACATCGATGCCGGCGCAGAGCCTGAAGACGGCAAGGCAGCGGAAGGCGAAGCGGCAACCGAATCACCACAAGTGACGGTCAAGCCGGTTTCCATCCTGAACCTGACTTACCGGCAGGGACCCGATGTGCCGCAACTGAAGTGGGGTTTCACCGATTCGCATTTCATCTGCTTCCCCTATGAGACCCGCCGCACAGGCATCTACACTGCTGGCCCGGTTCGCCGTCCCATGGACATGGTGCAGGCGCGTGAAGATGCAACGGGTGCGACGCTCAAGGCCATTCAGGCTTTGGAGAACGCGCAGTTGGGTCGCGCCGCACATCCGCGTTCGGGCGACCTGAGCTTTCCGACGGTGCGGCTCGAAGGCTGCACCCAATGCAAACGCTGCACAGTGGAATGTCCGTTTGGTGCGATCGACGAAGACGAAAAGCGTTTCCCAAAATTCAATGAATCGCGCTGCCGCCGCTGTGGCACCTGCATGGGGGCCTGCCCGGTGCGGGTGATTTCGTTCGAAAACTATTCGGTGAACACCGTGGGGGCGCAGATCAAGGCAGTCAACATTCCCGACGAGTTTTCGGAGAAGCCGCGCATCCTGATCCTGGCCTGCGAAAACGACGCTTATCCTGCGCTCGACATGGCCGCCATGAATCGAAATGAGTACAGTGCATGGGTACGCGTTGTGCCGATTCGCTGTCTGGGATCGGTAAACACCATCTGGATTACCGATGCGCTGAACGGCGGCTATGACGGGGTGATGCTCATGGGCTGCAAATCCGGCGATGAGTATCAGTGTCATTTCGTCAAGGGTTCCGAACTGGGCCGTTATCGGCTGAGCAAGGTGGGGGATACCCTCAAGGGCATGAACCTGGAAGCCGAGCGTGTGTACGACATGGAAGTGGCGATCACTGACATGCACACCCTGCCCAAGAAGATCAACGACTACGCCGCCCAGATTGTTGAAATGGGCCTCAGCCCGTTCAAGGGCTTCTAAGGCGGAGGAGAGAGAACATGAGTGCAAATCAGCAAATGGCCGCCAAGTACAAGAACAGCTTCCTCAAGGAAGTCGAAGACCAGGTGGAAATGGGCGAATGGGTCAAGATGTGCATGCAGTGCGGCGTGTGCTC
>JBAUMF010000067.1:0-18197 GCA_049578545.1 Thiobacillaceae bacterium | reverse complement strand
CACCGACGCCACAATCCATGGCTCGGCAATTCCGAGCGCCGCCTCAAATACCCTGGCTGTCATCCCAGCTCCCTATTTCGATGTTCAACGTGACCCAGTATTACCCACTCGGAATTCAAGAGAGGCTGAAAAAAAGGTCAATATTGGCGATGATGGCCATGATTTCGGGTTTCACTACGGTCGCGCCGGCTGCGGGTAATCCCGCAGCAGGAAGAGACAAAGCCATTACCTGCGCCACCTGCCACGGAGTGAACGGAGAACGAGAGATTCCCCTGTTGCGAGGTGGAATGTCCAGATTGGCCGGGATGGATGAGCACAAGCTTTTTGAGGCGCTTATGGCCTATCGCTATGGCCAACGCTTGCATCCCATGATGCAGTTTTTTGTCCTGCCCTACAATGACAAGGATATGGAAGATATTGCAGCCTATTATTCCCGCCTCAAGGTTCCCCTGGTT
Source organism: Thiobacillaceae bacterium (assembly GCA_049578545.1). Lineage (GTDB taxonomy): Bacteria > Pseudomonadota > Gammaproteobacteria > Burkholderiales > Thiobacillaceae > DASQBT01. The sequence goes on along the minus strand of JBAUMF010000067.1, from coordinate 17,742 downwards.
CCGCCACCAACGCAATAAGAAGAAAAGCACTTCAGCCTTTTTCACTTCCCAGGCCGTTACCGGGTTGCGGTGGAGTGCCCACCAAAGAACCAGCGGCGGGCATGAAATGACCGCCCAGCCGCCAGAGCTCGGTGATTGTGCAGGGCACGCTGGCGCGGGCCCTTATCATCCAGCCTTTCAGGTACGCGAAAAATCCGCCTGGAGCACCTCTTTGCGAGGTCCTGTTCTGCTTGTCATGGCCAAAGTTGTTTTTTGATCGCAGCTGGATTAACATATTAGGGAATTAATATATTCAATTATTATTCCCATTGATACATTAGGATACTTAGCTACTGCTGTCAGGGCGGATGGCTAGCAATTTTTCACGCTTAGTTTAAACAGGAGAACCTCCCATGAAAATGAAATTGATCAGTCTTGCACTTGGAGCCCTTTTGGCTCAGGGTGCTTTTGCCAATGGTCCCCAGGCCAGCCCCGCTCCGGGGGGCAACCCGGCTGCGGCCCACAACATCCCGCAAACCCCCGAACAGTGGCTGGACCGGATGACCGACTTCACCCGCAACGCCTCGGCCTATCGCGATCCCAAGGTGTTCGTGCCCTGGTCCAACGCAGTGACCGAACCCGGTTTCTACACCCAGATGGGCATCAACATGATGGAACCCAACAACTGGTACCGCATGTTCGGCTCCATGATGGATCCCCGTTCGATGACCAACTACATGCAGTTTGCCGACCCCAACATGTATGCAAAATGGATGGCTGCCTCGATGGATCCCAACTTCTACACGGCGCTGGCGACCCAGTGGGCTGACCCGGGCAAGATGATGCGTTGGGCAATGTGGCCGATGGATCCCAAATTGTGGGGCATGATGATGCAGAGCTTGAACCCCAACATGTACCTGAAGTGGATGATGGCGCCGGTGGATCCCAAGCTGTGGTCCCTGATGATGCAGCCCATCAACCCCAACCTCTACACCGCGTGGATGGGCCAGGCCCTCAACCCCCAGACCTATGGCGCGTGGGGTACCTGGTTGAATCCCTCCAGCTACACCGTCCCCAATATGGGTGGCATGGGTGGACCTACGGGCGGCGCTCCAGCAGTGTTCAACCCCTTCGAGTTCTTGATTCCTGGCGGTCAGCCAGGTGCTGCTTCGGCCGCTGGAGCCTCCGCTCCAACTGTGTTCAACCCCTTGAGCATGGTTCCTGGCTACGGTCAGCCAGGTGCGGCTCCGGCCGCAGGCGGAGCATCCGCTGGGACGGTCAATGTCTTCGATCCTACGGCATTGGTAAAGATGTTTAACCCTGCCGCATACGCTGCTCCCGCGGTTGCCGCGCCCGCTCCCGCGCCGGCCGGCCAGGCAACGACTGCCACAGCCCACAAGAAAGTGGCAAAGACGCATCATCGCCGCCCACATCACCACGTCAAGAAGGCGACAGATAAGCCCGCTCAAGGCAAGTAAACCGTACACGCGCAGAATCAAGGCGCACATGAGGCCCGCAGTCAAACGGGCCTCATTTTTTTTGATGGGTGCTGCGACTCGGATGAAATGAGTCCTGACGTCTGCACGGTTTCACGCGGGTACATTCATCCCGGCATCCGGTGGTTGCCGTTGACTCTCGCGGCATGATTCGCACGGGCCCAAAGCGATAGTTCGAGCGGCTCTCCGGCTGTTCCAACCTCCAGGTAGAGCAGCGAAACCGGGCCTCGCTTGGGCTGAAAATGCAAAGTTAGCCGGGGCGCGGCCCACCGCCCCGATGGACGGAGTAGCGGTGGACTGGAATACCGGAATTCCTGCTACCTCGGACCTCTTTCCTCAGGCCGTCCTGGCGCCCCGTGCTGAACCGGCGCAGCCGGTCGTCTCACTCCCATCTGCTGATACTGCTGGCGAACGACGGGTTCGCGCGGCTGGTAGCGGTACTTCTGATTATGCAGCTGGTACTGCTGCTGCAGTTGCTGGGGATAGCGGTTGCCTTGGTACTGACGCTGGTACAGAGGCAGCGGCGCGGGCCGCGGGGCGGCGCGGAGGCCGGACCGGTCCCAGCCACCACGGCGTTGCTGCCATACATTGCCCCAGTGCTCACCCCAGTGGGGCGGCGCATCGTATCCCCAGCCGCGGAAATAGATGGGTGGCCGGCGGTAGTAGCGCACCGGGATTTGCAGGATGTACGCCGGCACAGCCAGCCGGTCAACAAGCCCCCAAGGCCCGTTGTACCAGGAACTGGCATACCAGTTGTCGTCCAGATAGAGCCAGTACATACCATCGTAAAAGAAATAGTTCGCGTCGAGGTTCGGCGCGTAGTACACGGGGTAGCCTGGAACGGGGACGAGTTGCGGATACGCGGGGAGGTTGAACCCGATGCTCAGCCCGGGCACCGCGATACCGACACCCACGCTCACCTGGGCAGGGGCCGATGTGGCGCAACAAAGCAGCATCGCTCCCAGAATCATTCCAATACGCATAATCACTCCTTTAGCTTTGTAAACCGGGGGCCGCGTCGTGTAATCTCAATTGGATGCGACATTGACTTGTTTCATCGCAATCTGGCCATTAACAAAATTATACGACTGCACACACTCAGATTGGGCGATGGGGCCTTCGTTCCGGCTATTTGCAGATCTTTACGTCACCGGCGTTCACGCTGAGTGGTGCCGGATTCGCTCAAGGCCCAGCAGAAGTGAGCGACCCTGCCGGGGAATAAAGAGGTAAAGGAGTGCGTGAACAAGCGGCCCAAAGGCAAGATGTTTGATCCGGGGTATCAAGAATGCCGGTTTGATATTGGCCAAAAAGAAGCAGGACTGCAGCGACAAGCCTTGGCCAATCCCACCATTGACTTAAGGTATTGCTTGGCAGTTGGTGCAAAGACTGCCAAATGGACGATCCTGGACGCAAACGAAAGACGGATGGCTCAGATTCCAGTAATCTCACTTAAGGAGGCAGAAATGCGATCAACCGCTGTTTCAAATGGAATTCTGCTGTTAGGCGCATTTTGTCTCACCCCTCCGCAGGTCGTAATTACCCAGTCAGGAAATGCGGTCAAACCGCAGATCCGACGTGGTGAATACCTGGCCAACTATGGCGGCTGCAGCGACTGCCATACACCAAAGATCATGACGCCCAATGGTCCGGTGCTTGATAGAGCCAGGCTGTTATCTGGCCATCCCGCCAATACGCAACTGCCGCCGATTCCCACAGGTGCACTTGGTCCAACTCAATGGGGCGCCATCACAACTGGCGACCTGACGGCCTGGGTTGGACCGTGGGGCACCAGTTTTGCCGCCAATCTGACGCCGGACAACGTCACGGGATTGGGAGGCTGAACGTCGGATCAATTCATCAAGACGATGCGCACCGGGAAGCACCTTGGTGTCGGAAGGGAATTGCTGCCACCAATGCCCTCGTTCGACATTGGACTCCTGACCGATAAGGATTTGAAGGCACTTTTCGTGTACCTGAAATCATTGAAACCCATGGTCAACCAAGTGCGCGAGCCGGTTGCGCAGAAATGAGGCGTCTATCAACCATCGCATTTATTGAGGCGTTGGCTCCCGACAGAATCTTCGGGCACTAGGTAAACGAGAAATATCCGTTTCAGCAGTTCGACCAGGAGCGATGCCGTCCATGAGCGCCACGCCCGATGGCCGCGCCTTGCCATAAAACCGACGCTTGGAAGTTTGGTTTCCTTACCTGACGAACGCCTCTTGGTGGCCAAACCCTATAGAAACACATCGGAGTTCGCGCTTGGGTGATTCCCCGCAGTGCAGGGACTTGTCCCCAACGTTATAACGTTTAGTAGGGAGTTCGCCAGTCGCCGGCCTGATTTTTGGTGATCCCTGCCGCAATGCTGCCCGAGTCGCTTGGGGACAACCGCAAAAACGAAAGTACATGAGCTCAGGCTCTCATTGCCTCCATTAAGGTTTGGGTTCCCAGCAGTTTCATGACGGGCTTCAGATTCTATGCAAATACATGCAGGGTCAACTCGGTTCTGAGCCGCTCCAAGGTCTTCATCAGGAAGTGATGGGCACCCATTCAGGACTTGATCGATACCTCATTATTCGGGACGTCATTCGACGCCAGGTCAGTCGTCACGCCTTGCCTGGGACCCATGTGAGCTTCGGATGCTGAACGCGAATTCTTCGCTGCTGCTCAAGGTCGATGGCGTCATGGCCCCCACCGAGCACGCTCTGATCGGCATCGAGTTCTCGTCCGTCGATGAAGAGAGCGAGAACAGGATTCGGCACATCACTTTCCTCAACATGGCTTAACCCCATTTTTCCGAACCAGAGTTCCCTTCGGAGCTGCAGCCGAAACCCATAAACTCTGCATTCCCGGTAGTGAATGGTCTGTCGAAAGAGAGCCCACTGGCCACCCGCGGACGCACACAGAGCAGCGAAATAAACGACTGATAGATCGAGGCACTTCTACAGCACGTCAACAGGTGCCGCTGCGCAGATACTGTTGATCGCATCTGAGGTAGAGGCCGATCAGCTAAGGAGCTAATATCGAAACTGCCAATTCACGAGCAAAGGATGAATTTCGATGAAAAAAGAGCCTAAAGCAGAGTATCTGGAAAAAGCCAAGCTTTTGAGCAAGGAAGAAAAGGAACGGTTGCTGTCGCGGTCACGAACAAAGCTGACCCGCAGGCTGGAAGATAAGAAACTCAGTGTGCTGGAAGTTGTGGCGTTACAGCTTGAGAAAGAGGAGGACGATCTACAGGAATGGCGGGAGAAGATGGCTGAAATGAGGAAACGTACGAAGGATAAATAGGCTGCCCAGGCTGAATTGAACGACCGCGTGAACCCGGGCTACCTTGAGGACGCCCGCCAGGCGAAGCTTGCCCGAATCAAAGCCTGGCGCATCGAGCCGGAAGGAATCATGAACGCCGACCAGTTCAGCGAGACCTGAACAAAATTCCCATGGGGCTGTTACCACGCTGTCATACGCCAATTGGCAAACGAGAATGCCATTCAGTTTCTGCCTCCAGCTGAGCGGTATTATCAGCTTATCTGCAACGGCTATTTTGTAGCGGATGCGGGGCAGAGTTAGACAGGAATCCTCACGATCACTGGCAAGATCAGTTACCTGTGGGGCAGCTGACCAGGGTGCGCATCTGCGTTCTTGCGCAGTCGGCGCGCAGTTTCTGGTCGACACAAGGCGCCGATGGACATTCGGCTCGTGCCCATCTGAGGCCACTGACACATAATTGCCTTCGAGGGGCATCAACATGGAGCCGTCATCAACGCGTTCGGTGATCGCCTTGAATTTTGGGGAGAAATATGGCCACCCGCTTGAACAAAACGAGACTCTGGTTCCCTCTCTGGCTGAGCCTGGTTCCCTTCCAGGCCTTGGCCTGGGGAGCAACCGGACACCGGCTGGTCAGTAGCATCGGCATGAATTCACTGCCAGAAGAAATCCCCGCCTTCCTGAGGACATCCGAAGCGGTCACATGGGCAGGCGAACTGGGACGTGAACCCGACCGGTCCAAAGGATCAGGCTTTAGTCATGACCGGGACCTTGACCCGGGGCACTACCTCGACCTGGGAGATTCCGGTCTTGTGGCAGATGTCATCCCGCTCGATCCGCTTTCGCCCAGCCGACAGGAATACGACACGGCGCTGCGTGAAAAGGGCTTCGATGAATACCAGGCTGGATTTCTTCCGTATTCGATCATCGATGGTTGGCAACAGATCCGCAAGGACTTCGCCTACTGGCGGGCTGACACCGCGGGCAAACGCCTGGCGAAAACAGAGGAAGAACGGGCCTGGTACGAACAGGACCGCGCCATCAGGGAGATGCTGACCGTTCGGGACCTTGGCTACTGGAGCCACTTCGTCGCTGATGCCAGTCAACCCCTGCACGTTTCCATTCACTACAACGGCTGGGGCAATTATCCAAACCCCGATGGATTTACGAACAATAGGGAGCTACATGCAACGTTCGAGGGGAAGTACGTGGCCGATGCTGTCCATCAGGAGGACATCATTGCTGCGCTCCCTTCGCCCAGGAACCTGGGTTGTGCCATCGAGCAACAAACCGCAGCCTACTTGCGTGAAACCAGCCGGCAGGTCATCCCGCTTTACCGCCTGGAAAAGCAGGGCGCTTTTGCTGTCGGGCAGCCTGCCGGCAAGTCCTTTGTCACAGCGCGCTTGGCTGCGGGTGCCGCTGAGTTAAGAGATCTGGTCATTGCCGCGTGGAGATGCAGTGATGAGGTGGCAGTGGGGTACCCGCCGGTATCCGTCAAGGATGTTGAATCCGGGACCACTGACCCCTACTATGCCCTGTTCGGGCGGGACTGATCCAGAATCTTGGCTTTGGTTACTTCGGATTGCTGCTATTGAACTCGGTCAGGCTTCCTGCGGCTTCGAGGAGCACGCAGTCGCCTGGGCCATTGATGGCGTTCTCCAAGCCACCGGGGTGGTCCCTCTGGACCGGAGCTTCACTGGGTCGTCCCCGCATTGCCCGCTAGCCGTCTGGCGCACATGCGATTCGACACTCGACCCGCCTGCCGTCGTGCTGACCGAGCCCGGGCCAGCTGCCCATATGTCAAGAGTCTATATCAGACAGAAGCAGACTGAGTAAAGCCGAGTTCGCTTCATATTGCCTAAAAGAATGCGCAACACTACTCTGGAGCGGGCATAAAGAATCCAGACTGCGGCCCTCTGGAAATCTCGTGCCGCAAACTCCGCTCGTTGTGTACTCAGTTCTACATGAGCACGGCAGCCAGGCCAAAGTCCTGTGATCCCATGCTCACGTTTGAAGCGACCACATCGACGGTCCAATTGCCTTTCGCTGCCTTTTTCACCACAACGACCTCGGTGTTGTTGCTCGAATCCATGGCCAAGGTTCCACCGGATGTCGGCTGATTGCCGGTGTAACGCTTCCCGGACGGGCTGGTTACGATCAGGTTCAGGTTGTTGACAAGTGTGTCACCTGGGAAATCCGAATAACACATGCTTACACGCAAGGTCTTGCCGGCCGACGGCACTTGAATCGCGAATGTCGACTTTTGCCCTGTGCTCAAACCAGGTCCGTCAATTGTGGCGAGTGGGGTTTTCGTCGAGCCATCGAGATTGACCCGGCCGAATCCCTGATGATTGTCCACGATAGCCCCGGTCGGCGCCGTCTTCGGCACCCTTGTTGCGCCGGCGATTAGCAATGCCTTGACCAATGCGGCCGAAGGCGACGCAATGCCGCGCTCGAGTCGCAGAAACTGTCGCAGCAGTGCCACCGCGCCCGAGGTCAGCGGGGTCGCCATGCTGGTGCCGCCATCGAAGAAATAGTGTTTCTTGTCGGGCGGATAGGCGCTCCAGCCAAAGTTGTTGGGCGCCAGCATGGATGATCGTGTGGACAAGATGAACGTCCCGGGTGCCACCACCTCGGGTTTCGTGCGGCCATCCGAGGTCGGTCCCCGGCTGCTGAAGGCCACGACTTGGCCGGGGTCGTTAGCCATCGGGTCATTGTGGATTGGCGGGGCTGGAAAATCACCAGGCCACCATGCACCGTAGGTTTGACTGTTGAACTCCGGCCGCCTGTTCTCACAGGCACCCACCGTGATGCAGTTCTTGGAAGTGCCAGGCGATGTAACACTACCCAAATTAATCTTCCCGTCCCCGTCCTTGTCCGTGCCGTCGTTGCCAGCGGCGATGACAAAGCAGAAATCCTTGTGGTCCCAGACGAACTGGTCGAACTGCCGACATTGGTCGTCGTACGCACCTGGCTGGCCGCCGCCCCAGGAGTTTGAATGGATCCGCGCCCCCTGATTGTAGGCAAACTGGAACAAGGGCTGCAGATTCGCGGGCAGGCCCGCCAGAACGTAGCGTTCGCCTTTCAGATTGGCGGGCGCGGTCGGCTTCCACTTCATTTCCTGTTCAACAGCCTGGAACACCAGTTTTGCTTTGAATGCATGTCCACGGATCAGCGCCACACTTCCGGCGGAAGCAGTCCCATCCCCAAGAACGGATCCGCTGACGTGGGTTCCATGCCCTGAATCCAAATCTGCCGGACCGTCATCCGCCCCTGGGTTGATGATGTAGGAATTCCAGTCCGGCGTAATCGGATAACTCTTCACCGCCAACAAACGCCCGGCGAAATCAGGATGCAGGTTGCTCGGATCACCACTGTCGATGCCCGTGTCACAAACAGCGACGACTTCACCCTCGCCTGTGAGCTTGAGCCCCGCACTGGAACTCGCTGTATAACTGTTACCCATCACGGTGGTGGCGACATTGTTAGACGTTCTTTTTACCACCCGTTCCCGGATCAGGCGCACGCCGTGAACCGCAGAAAGACTCTTGACCTGGTCACGGCGGATCTTGGCCGTAGCTTCGGAGGCCACCAACAGCAGCTTGGCCTTGGCATCCTCGGTCAGGACCTTAAACCCAAGGGCACGGGCCGAACGGGCAATCTTGCCCGTATCGTCGCCGGCAAAAATCTCGACCGAATAGACACCTTCACGAGTGCGTTGCCGGGGCAGTTCCTCTGATGGCGGCGCGATGCGGCAGGTAAATGGCAGGTGGCCCACCCAGCGCACAAAGGGCAGCGCGTTGATCTTCGGCAGCATCGATTCACGTGCCCAGATCACGTGAGCAAACCCCCCGTAAGGAGCACGCAACTTGGCGCCGGTCGCAACGACCTTTGTCAGCCATGCGCGCTTGATCGGCCCGATAAACTGTATGACATAGTGATGGGGACCACGGGCCAAAGCCACTTCGCCACGGTAGTCCGCGCGCGTCTTGGGCGTTCTTGGAGCTGCGCCACCCAAATGAAGATTGTATTGCGCGGTAATGTCCTCCACCGGATAGCGCTTCGACAGCGAAGCCACCGTCATGTCATCAGCCTCCACCACCAAGAAAGCGTCATATTTCTCCACCAACGTCGAGACCTTGAGCACATTGGCATACTCTGTCTTCGGTGCGAATACCTTCAGCGTCTGCATGTTGATCTCCCTTGCATTGAGCAGAAAAGTGATGTCACGTCTTGTTGCAGATTACCCCTTGTCCCACGATTCATTGTCGCATCAATCGACGCCCACTGAGTATTGCATTTTCTTTGCGTGCGACGGTACTCGAGATTCCTGCAAAACTCGCAAACGTGTGGTGCCAGCACGATATGCGGACCCCACTTGCCGCGAGCCCGAGTCTACCAACAATAAGAAGGCCGGGGAGCCACGCGCCCACTTCATTTATCGCTGGCGAAACGCTACCAACCGCTTGGCCACCGCGCGAAGGCAATGCTGAACCAATGTTTGCCTAATAGACAGACTTGCCCCAAGCTGGCGGCTGGCGTCGACGATGATGAACTGCCCAAGGGTACAACGTTCGGACGTCAAGCAGTCCTGGTCGACATTCAGTCATGGACTGTCATCCGCCACATTGAAGATTCGCGAACCTCAGCGTGGGGCCTGTAGTTGTCCCTGGGGTGGAGCGGACGTCGTCTGAGCCGAGGGCTGATCCGTCAACTCGTGGACTGCGGTTACAAAGTATTCAGTTTCGGCGAAACACGATGACGGAATGAACTTGTGCTGATCGTAGTGCAATACCACTCGTTTGCCAGCCAAGGCGTTAATCCTGTTGGCTACCGCATTGTCTGGCACAGTGAAGTTGAATTTTTCCGGAATCGCCCCCGGCATGGTCACCATTGCGATCTCCCCCTCCCAGGTTTTACAAAACCAGCCCTTCTTGGAAAGCTTCTGGACATAGCCTGCACGTTCACCCTCGGAGTAGCTCCAGTGAAGGGCCAGCCATCCCCAAAGGAACATCAACAAAGCCAATAAAATCACTGCCAGGACGAAAATGCGTAGCGCTTTGGACTGCATTACTCGACTCAAGTTGAATACTGTAGCGCAGTATAGCTGAGCCCCACCCTGCAGTCTTGCAGTTGAACCAAGTATCTCTTCTTGGCCAGTTTGAATCTGGCATGGCCGCTACACCGATACATCTGACCGTCTTTCGGCCAAACCATCCGTCCAGTTGAAGGCCCGGTGGGTTGGCCTCGGGTCTATAACTGATTGGCATCAGATGAGAATTGGTCTGACAATCGCGTCGCTGCAACGGTGTCCGTTACACTTTGTAACACACTGTTACGAAGCAGCAACTGCGCAGTAACTTATTGCACTTACGCTGCAATCATGACAACACGATAGGAGTGGAGTGATGAAAGCCAAATATGCAACCCCGATGATCCTGATTTCGTTTGCCGCCTTTGCAAACAGCGCGACGGCATCCGATGAGTTCTTCGGAGCAGTCCTGGGTGGCGCAACCGGCGCTGTCGTCGGCCATGCGCTTGGTGGACATGACGGCGCGGTCGCAGGCGGTGCTCTCGGTGCGGTTGTGGGAGCGGTCGCGGCCAGTGAGCGCAGCGACCACGTCGTCTACTATGGCCCGCCCCGCGCGGCCTACGGACCCCCGCCTGCCGTAGTCTACGCTCCGCCTGCGGTCGTGTATGAAGAGCCCGGGCTCGTATATGCTCCGCCTCCGGTGGTGGTGCAATCACGGCCCGTCTACTACGGGTATTACGGATGGCCTGGCGCATGGAGGGATCGCGATCACTGGCGTGAACAAGATGAATGGAGGGAACGCGATGGAAGGTGGGGGCACAGCCAGGGGGGACGACGGGACCATCGCGGCTGGTGATCCCATCAGCTGAAGCTGACCTGTGGGGATTTGTGTGGTTAGCAAATCTTCGCAAGTCTCTCCGGTCGCCTAATTGTGATACTGCGTAGCATACTTGGGTAAGAGTACGTGATATTTGAACAATGCGAGTTGGTGTCGGATTGATTTGACAACCCCGACGCCGACTTTTCTCGAAAGGTGAAGTCAAGAAAAATGCTGAAAATTAACCATGTAATCATTGCGCTGGGAATGCTGCTATCCGCTGGAGCCTGTTCTACCGCTCAGGTGGGCAACGATATTCCAGAACCCGGCACGGGCATTGGGATCAATCTGCCGGCATACCCGGAACTCGACGCCGTGCCCGGTTATCCGGTCTACTATGCGCCGCAGGTCGATGCGAACTACTTTTTCTACGACGGTACGTACTGGCTTTACCAGGACGACAACTGGTATGCGAGTTCCTGGTACAACGGGCCTTGGGGGCTTGTAAGTCCTGGGGACGTGCCGGCATTCGTTCTGCGAGTTCCGGTGCGCTACTACCACCACCCTCCTGCCTATTTCCGCGGGTGGGGTTACGATGCGCCTCCCCGTTGGGGTGAGCACTGGGGGCATGATTGGGAACAGCGCCGAAACGGCTGGGACCGATGGGACCGCGGTGCTGTCCCGGCACCCGCCCCGTTGCCTGTCTACCAGCGGCAATATTCGGGGGATCGGTATCCCCGACACGTGGAGCAGCAGCAGGATCTGAACAGGCAGAATTACCGCTACCAGCCGAAAGAGCCTGTGGTGCACCAACACTATCCGGCGCGGCAGACAAATCCCTCGGTGCAGGGCACCCATCGTTACAACCCGCCACCGTCGGTTCAGCAGGGCACGCCGGCGCAGACAAATCCCGCGATGCAGGGCACCCAACGTTATAGCCCGCCGCCGTCGGTTCAGCCGGGCGCGCCGCAACAGAAGAATGCGTTGCCGGACTGGATGCAGGGCCCCCGGCGTAACACCCCGCCACCGTCGGTTCAGCCGGGCACGCCACTGCAGACAATTCCCTCGGTGCAGGGCACCCATCGTTACAACCCGCCGCCGTCGGTTCAGCAGGGCACGCCGGCGCAGACAAATCCCGCGATGCAGGGCACCCAACGTTATAGCCCGCCGCCGTCGGTTCAGCCCGGCGCGCCGCAACAGAAGAATGCGTTGCCGGACTGGATGCAGGGCCCCCGGCGCAACACGCCGCCACCATCGGTTCAGCAGGGTGCACCAAGCGTCCCCCACGCACAACCGCCGCAACAGGGAGCTGGAAACGTGCAGAAGTCAGCCCCAACCCAAGCCCCTTATCAAAGGAGAGGCACGACAGTCGAAAATCAGGGCCGGCAGCCACAGCAAGGGGCCATCGAGCATCAGAAGCCGGCGCCAGGATCGCAGGGCGGCGAAGAAAGCCATCAGGGCCGGGACGCCACCCGGGAGCCAAGAGGCGATCAATCCGAGGACCGAGCCAGGGATCACAATGACTACCCACGCTGAGCTGATCTCCGTCTTCGCCTGGGAGCTTGGGCTGGCCGTGGCACCCCTTGCAGCAAGGCCTGAAGCGGGCTCTTTCAGGACGAGGAGAGACATGGGGAGATACATTCCGCGAGAGCTGCCCCTTGGGCGACACGATCACCCGTTGCCACGTTGGAGAAACAGGACAAAGGAAAACCTGGCGCACCCGTCCCCAGCTACCATACGGCTGCAAATCAGAACGGTGGACGTGATCGATTTCCTCAACGGCGGGGAGCCGCGCTCCTGCTCAGCTTGATCCTTGATCTTCTAACATTGATTTCGCTGCCGTGCCTGGCCAGTCATATGCACTTGCTGCATTCTGCAACTGGCGGCACTCAAAGTGTTACGGCGTAGCGAAAAGCAATGGGAGCGCTTTAACAGTTTGGGGATTGAGCAAATTCATGACTCACTCTAATCTTCGAGCGTGGGCAGCGTTTTCAACACATCCCGCGCATTCGGGCGACTGCGAACGGGCTCGTCTTTGGCAATTCGTCCGTCGCGAAAGACAATTGTCCGCTTTGCGAATTGCGCGACATCATGTTCGTGCGTAACCAGGACGATCGTCAGGCCCTTGTCATTCAGGTCCTGAAAGATCTCCATGATTTCCACTGAAGTACGGCTGTCGAGATTTCCAGTAGGCTCGTCAGCAAGAAGGATGGACGGACGGTTAACCAAGGCACGAGCGATCGCGACCCGTTGCTGTTGGCCGCCCGACATTTGCGATGGCGAGTGCTGCGCTCGATCGCTTAGACCAACCAGCGCCAAAGCCGATTCCGCGCGTTGCCTGCGCTCGGCCTTGCCCATTGGCCCATACAACGTGGGCAGCTCGGTATTTTCAAGCGCAGTTGTCCGGGCCAATAAGTGGAAGCCCTGAAACACGAATCCCATCTTCTGATTTCGAATAGTGGCGAGCGCCTTCTTGTCGAGACCGGCAACATCAATTCCCTCCAACACGTAACGTCCGGAGGTTGGACGGTCCAGGCAACCCAGAATATTCATAAACGTCGATTTGCCGCTGCCGCTTGCCCCCATGACCGCGACAAACTCGCCAGCCTTGACTACAAGGCTGACTCCACGTAGTGCGTGCACGCGGGTTTCGCCAAGATCGTAGTACTTGTGCAAACTCTCAACGCTGATTACAGCTTGCGCAACGGGCTTCGGGAAAAGGCCAGGAGAAACGGTCTCCATCGCTTTTTGCTCAGGAATTGCCTCAACCGGGGCAGTCATTAATATCTGCCTTGCGGGCCCCCCGCGGTAGGGCCTCCTGGAACCTGACTCTTCGTCGGCACGGCACCGGTGATCAGATCGTCGCCTTCTTTTAGTTCTCCACTAACGACCCCGGCCATTACGGTGTAGCTGTGATCCGTGATTCCGAGCGCAACCCTCACGGGTGCTACCGAGTTGTCGGGGAGTAGCTTCCATATGACAGTTCGTGAGTTGAGTTCGATTCCAAGCGTCTTTTGAAATTCTTGAATCTGCTTCTTCGTCAGCTGCGGCATATAACGGAGCGCAGCGTTAGGAATCTTCAACACGTTCTCCGCGCTTGCCACGGGGACTGTGACATATGCGGTCATGCCTGGAAATAGCTTAAGCTCAGGATTGTCAAAATCGACAATGACGTCGTAGGTGACTACGTTCTGTACGGAAGTAGGATTCATCCGCACCTGACTGACCACTCCTTTAAACGTTTCCTTTGGAAATGCATCCACCTTGAAGGTGGCCGTGCGCCCCACCTTCACCCTTCCTACGTTGGACTCGTCTATCTTCGCGTAGACCTGCATCTTCGTCAGATCCTGTGCGATCGTAAAGAGTGTCGGCGCCTGCAATGACGCGGCCACGGTCTGACCCACGTCAACGTTTCGCGCCACTACGGTTCCATCGATTGGCGAACGGATGACGGTATATTCCAGGTTGGTGCGTGCAACCGATACGGCCGCCGCCTTTTGATTCACTTGCGCTTCGGCCTGCCGAACTGCCGCGTTGGCTGCAGCCACTGCAGCAGCTGCGGAGTCATAGTTGGCTTTGCTGAGGTCGACCGCTTGCATACTAATCGAGTCCTTCGCCAGCAGCGCGACCGCACGCCCGTAATCTGCCTTTGTTTGAGCAAGAACTGCCTTCGTTTTATCTAACTCAGCCCGCGCCGAAGCGACGTTAGCCTCTGCGCCTTTCAAATCGGCCTTCGCTTGCAACAACGCACCCTCAAACAAAGCCGGATCGATTTCCGCGATGACTTGGCCTCTGCGAACAACTGAGTTGAAATCGGCGTTAAGCTTTGCGATCCTGCCTGAGATCTGCGAGCCCACCAGGACCGTAGTTACAGCATTGATTGTTCCGGTGGAATCCACAACATCACGAATGTCGCCGCGTTCTACCTTGGCGGTGAAATATTCAGGTTGATCTTTGTGGGTGGGCCCGAATGCAGCGACCAGCGCGATCAAGACGACTGAGATCGATCCAAGTAGCCATATGAGCTTGTTCCGCATTGGGTTGTAAGGTGGTCAAGTAGTGGCAGTACGCTCGGACTGGTTACGGTGCAGCTCTCATTCGTATCGTAACGCTTCGATCGGATCCAGCAGCGACGCTTTGCGCGCAGGGTAGTAACCAAAGAAGACGCCAACGGCGACCGAGAAGGCCGCCGCAATAAGAATTGCGGAAAGCGAGACGTTCATCTGCCAACCTAAGGTTTTGCCTATCAAAAGCGATCCAAAAATGCCAAGCAAGACGCCGACGGCGCCTCCAACGAGGCTCAGCATCACAGACTCCCCAAGGAATTGCAGCTGGATTGCCCCTTCGGTTGCACCAATCGCCAAACGAACGCCGATCTCGCGCGTGCGCTCTGTTACCGACACGAGCATCACGTTCATGATTCCGATACCCCCAACCAGCAGGGAGATAGAAGCAATTGCAACCAGCAGGAGCTTCAGAGTCCGGCTGGCCGCAAGTTGAGCCTGAATAATGTCCTCGGGGTTGCGTATGTTGAAATCATCCTCCTCTTCGGGGCGCAAATGGTGGCGGTCTCGGAGCAGCGCCGCTGCTTGCTGGCCCGCAAGCTTCACCGCGGCCGGTGACACCGCGGAGCATAGAATGTCATCTAGCCATGTAACACCTTTTATCTTCTTCTGAACCGTTGTGTACGGAAGGATAATGACGTCGTCCTCATCCTGGCCGGAGACGGCTAATCCCTTGGGTTGCAGAGTTGCGATGACTCGGCAAGGGAGATTCGTTACTCGAATGACCTTCCCGATCGGGTCTTGCGGACCAAAGAGCAGATTGCGCACGGTCGCGCCAATTACGCAAACATCGGCTGCACTGTCTACATCATCCTGCCCAAATACCGCGCCTTGCGCGACGAACCAACGCTTAACGTCAAAGTATTCCGGAGACACGCCACGGTATCTGGTAAACCAGTTCTGGTTCCCGTAGACAATCTGAATCGAGCCGTCCACATTTGGCGAGACCCTCTTGATCAGAGGGACCTGATTCCCAATCGCGATTGCATCAGCGAGGGTCAGGGTGTTCGTGCCGTGCGAACCCGTTCGAACGCCGTTCACGGCGCGTCCCCCGGCTTCGATCCAGACCAGGTTATCGCCCAGATTGTTAAGTTGCTGTTCGACCCGTGCTTGTCCTGCATTGCCAATCGCCACGACGCAAATTACGGCGCCGATGCCGATGGTTATTCCCAAGACCGTCAATGCACTCCGCATCTTGTTTCTGATCATAGAGAGAAATGCAGACCGGATGAGCGCTTCGTAATTCGTACTTGAAATGCCTCAGAAGTCGGTAAGCATGGCGTCTGCTGGTGATGGGAACGACATAGCCGCTCCCCACGACTCAAGAATGAGCGCCATTGAACTCATGTTACTACATTCGCACGCTGGCGCGGCAGTCCATCTCGCCGACACCGCCGCATCTCCATAGTGGAATTCCCCGGTCTTGGGAGGAAGCCTGCGGGGCGACTTTCGCTCATTTATGGGTTTTCCCCTGCTTCAGGAAGCGATGCAGCTTTCTCCAGCTAACATCGAAGGAGTGTTGCTCGGACTTGGTGATGCGAGGCCAGGTAAGTGGGCCACCCTCCTCTTCGAAGGGATCGAGCAGCAGATCCGGCACGGGTCGTTTGCCGAGTTTGGAGTCGTCGTGACGCCGGGCGCGCATGCTTTGAATCCTGGGGCTGTCCGACCGTTCTGCGGGACTGACTTGATGACAGGTCTTTTCTTATCCACAGGCTGGGAAGCCTCGTGGATTGGTCGGGGCGAGAAGATTCGAACTTCCGACCCCCTGCACCCCATGCAGCCTATGTTTCTAATACAATCAAGGGCATAACAGAATATCCTGTCATCAAATAGGCCCCCTACACCCCCAATAACCATGCGGTATTCCAGTGTGTGATGACAGGAAATTCGCTCAGAGACAGCAACCGCCGATCGGCCTAAATGAACGGCTGGTGTATGGCGCCAAGTGCGCTTTCAGTCGTTGGATGTCGGCAGTAGGCTATATACCGGCCTGCCACTTGCGGTGTCTGGGGGACAAGTCTTCGGCCACAGCAGTCATTGGAGGATTCCTACTTGGATGGCTGCTCGCCTCCGCTTTGCTGCCATTTGGCAATTGCCAAGGAAAATCAACGGCCAACAATTGGAACGGCGGCTAACTGGGAAACACTATTCACCCTTTTGACCCAAAGCAAAGTGGGAAAGCCGGCCACCGCTGTCCGGTTGAATGAGGTTAGGGCGCGCGATGGCATGCTCGTTTTCTAGTACATACTCACCCGCGGCTCACGTCAGGACGACTTGCAGCCAATTGCAACTTGGCACGCTACGCCCCGCGATCACGCGGTCCAAGGAAGAACCAGAGAATTAAGCCCACCACGGGCAGCAGCACTACTGCGATTATCCAAATCAGCTTCTTCTCGTTCGAAGCAGAACTTTGGAAAATATTGATAATTGCCCAGATATCTCCGATCAGTATCAGGAGGCCCAAGACGCCGCTGTATCCGAAATTCATCATTTTTGTTTCTTCCATGTTCAGTGGGAACTGTCAGTCCCTGACGCGCGTTACATCGCGCCCTACGAGTTAATATACGTACGCCAACGTCCGTATAACAACCGTACGTCAAATAAACCATTGTAACGCTTCAAACCAAAGCTGAATGTCGCTTCGAAAGTGAAACGCGCATTAAGTGCGGTAACGTACAGATGTACCTTACTGGAATGGGCATTCTTTCAAAGTAGGCTGAATCCTCGACTGTATCGAGAATCAAATGAGTCACCCTGGTAAAGACGAGGGTATGCATGTTATCCGCGTGAGAAATACTCGCGCCATTTCCTAACGGAGGTTATCCAATGCTTAACCACGAATTGCGTTCAGATGACGGAATACTGGTGCTAAAACCAGAAGGGCCGCTTGACTCGACAGACTTCACAAGTCTGTCGAGTCAAGTCGATGCTTATCTGGCACACAATGGGAAGCTGCGTGGAGTGTTACTCACTGGTCGCTAAATAAGACGACAAATGTGGAACTCGCAGCACCCATGACAGTCTCATGTTGCATGAAACGAGATGGACGAACATTGGATCGCAAGACGCTTGAAGAAATTCGGCTGATGG
>JBAUMF010000066.1:0-51506 GCA_049578545.1 Thiobacillaceae bacterium | reverse complement strand
AGACCCGTGTATTCAAGAATCTTCATGGAATTGGGCAAACTGATCCTGGCCGGTTTGGGACTACTATAGCCATGCCACCCCAGATGGCTAAACTGGAACCATGACTCCCGTTTCAAGGCTTGATATAGGCATTCAGCCCGATCGTGACGGGTTTCCCGTTAACCATGGCTGTCGTAACGGTATTCCCATGGGTACTGGCGACCACCAGGGTTTTACCTGAGGACGATGGTGTGGGGGGTTCCAGATCAATTTCAATATGAAGTTTGTTGTCTTTGATTTCAACTGTCATTGCCATGGGGATCCTTTCGATTGGGAGGCATCAGGCGCAGGGCCCTTGGGTGCATTTTACCTTCCCCTTGCGCACATGTTTCTGCTGGGCCCACAACCCGACGGGAATAGGTGCTAGGTTTTGGCGGCAGAAGGAATGTTAGGTTGCCTGACTGGGTCAATGCCTGGGCACTTAGTCGGCACGCCGTAGATAGCGCCCGAAGGGAAACATTGTGGCGATAGTGGCTCGCGACGTGCGACCTCGGTTTCCTCGGCTGGAGATATCGCATTATTTCCAGCCCGAGGAACCCGCATAATCGCTTTCCGACACGACATGCTCGAGCAATGTGCCCCATCCTTACCCATCACCCTGTCGGCCGTAGTCAGAACGGCCCCCGTTTGATTGGACAGCAAATCTGCTTGGATAAGTGGGGCCTTGCGTTCCTCATGCCGCGAGTTTCTATTGCGGCAACTTGCTGAAGTAAATCTCATCCGGCATCTGGCCGTCAAGCGACTGGTGCGGTCGTCGAGCGTTGTAGAAGCTGAACTACCTTCCCAAGGCCGTCTGCGCCGCGGGGACCGAGTTGCAGGCGCGCAGATATGGCCTTTTAGCCCAAAGGCCAAAGGGTTCTCCCATTACCTGATCAGACAACGTAGTCAAGGCAGATACCAATCTTGTTGATTGAAAATCGAAAATCTTTTGACATTCGTTCGGCTAGCCCAATGCTAGCCGGCTGAAAATAAAAATGGCTAGCATTTGCTAACCCTTTGATTTTGTGGCGCGCCCGGAGAGATTCGAACTCCCGACCCCCTGGTTCGTAGCCAGGTACTCTATCCAGCTGAGCTACGGGCGCGCGAAGGCGAGATTATACAGAAAAATGAAAAGGTGGCGGTGGGCGAAGTCTGGTGCGAACCTGTCTCAAGCATGAAATTCCCTAGAATCGGGAAAATGCCACGCAAAATTCGCCGGTTCGCGATTGAGCAGGATGTCCTCTTCTGGACAGTCAAGTCGGGTCCGAATATTGACGTTATTAGATCTTTAAGGAGAACGAATTGATCGTCGTCACCACAGAAGACATGCCGGGATATCGCGTGACCAAGGTCTTGGGGCAGGCCTTTGGCGTGACAGTAAGATCGCGCGGATTCGGCGGGAATTTCATGGCCGGGCTGCGCTCGCTCGTGGGCGGAGAAATCACCGAATATACCCAGATGCTGGAAGAAGCCCGTCGCCACGCGGTCGACCGGCTGGTCAAGAATGCCTCGGCCATGGGTGGCAATGCCGTCGTCATGATGCGTTTTGACTCCAGCGAGATCGGCCAGGTCATGAGCGAGATCGTGGCGTATGGAACCGCAGTCGTGGTTGAGAAGGTCTGAACTTGAAACGCGGGACCCTGATTGGCCTGGTGATACTCGGTGCCATTGGAGCGGTCCTGGCGGCCACCGGCATCCTGCCTGGCTGGCAACTGATCGTGCTGGCAGCGATCCTGATACTCGGAATCGTGTTCGAGCGCTCCGCGTATCACCGGGCTCCCCCGGCGAAACGAAACCTGCAGTCGACCGGCGAGGTTTTCGAGGATCCAGTGAGCAAGAAGACCGTCAAGGTCCTGTTCGATCCGCAAAGCGGCGAACGCTACTATGATGATTCGGGAACATAGCGCTGGAACACCTTTAAACCTGGACGACTTCGTAATGACATTTATTGGTATTCATTCAGGTATCGGCGCCACTCTGGCAAGTTGCATTCTCGCCTCTGCCTTGCTCGCACAGCCTGGTCTGGCTGGCGACCTGGTAATCTCGACCGCGCCATTGCATGGCAACACAGCCGGCTGCCGCGATGACAATGCTCATGTGAGCGAACAGGTTGAGGCACTGCTCCAACAAAATGCCCAGCTAGCTGAGCAGGTAAGGGAACTAAGTCGTCAGCTGCATGAAGCAAGGAATGGCAGATACATCCCCTCCGCCTCACCACCCAATACGGGGCCGCCGTCGCACTCGACCAGGAGCCCGATCAGACCTACACATCCGGTCCAGATGCCTGCACCTTAGCTCGTGTTGCGCAGTCTCATGAAACGCAGGGCGATGGCCAAACTGAGAATGGCTGTGTCCCCTGGCAGCACATGTAGTGCGGGGACTTGCCAAATAGAGAGCCCTTCACTCGGAAGGGCTCGGACTAGCTGGCGGTGGGCGCAGTCTGGTGCGAACCTGTCTCAGGTGTAAATTCCCTAGAAAAGGGAAAATTACAGGGAAGATTTGCCCGTTTACGGGGTGTACGTAGACCTCGAATTGCCCGAGACCATCGCCAGGACGGCATTCCCACCGCATTTGAAGTTGCGCACGCCAGAAACGAGCAGGGAATTCTTATGCGCATAACAGGAAAATTATTTGGCAGATCATGGAAGGGGCGGCAGTCGATTTCCTAAAGACTGCTCCTGGTCGCCGCGCTAGCCGTAGCTCCTAGTTGTACCTGCAACCAGTTGTCGGCGCGCTGTCAGTTTTGGAATGACACCATATGCGTGCTTGGGCCGGTACAGATTTCGACTTGGTGTCCAGCAGCATCATCGCCTCCCCCATTCGCCTTCTCGCGACAGGATTAATTACCAGGCGATTTGAATATCCTGATGATTGTTTGCCACAACCGTCGCGGAAAATGGCTTCGATGTATTCGGCACCAGCTGCTGAAAGTCATGGACGACGAGCTGTGTTCCAACAGCAAAGGAGACGCCGCCATGGAACAGGGTCATGGTGCCGCAGCCAACATCCTTCACGCGATACACTCCAACATCTTTTGACTTGTGCGCTACCGCCACAAGGGCATCTGCACGCAGGTCACTGCTGGGCATGAACCAATCGCTTACGTAATCGACCTGATGCTTCATCTGTTCATCACCATTTCCATTTGGCCAGCCATCATTTTTGCGTTAGTCGTCTTGTCTGGAAGACTTACCTCGTTTTAACGGCAATAAGGCCTCAAGAAAATAGCCCAAATCTTCCTGCAGATTGATTACATATTCCTTTATGAGCGCTATAGACTTATTTAGTCTTGCTCCGTTTCAGTAGACCCGTTATGAGGTTCAATCTGACCTTGAGGGGAACAATGAGGCGCAACAGGCACACCGAGGAATTCGGGGATGACCGCTTCAACCCAGCAATTGCCGCGCTTCCTCTAACCGATCACTGGAGGAAATCGGATTTACTTGCGGGCAATGGACGAGGACCACGGTGCGTGTTTCCCGATCACGCTCATGAAGTTCGACGAAATCCAGGGGTACCACGCCAGGGTGGGTGGCATCGGCATGGATTACGCCCATGGTGTCGAGACTCAGGCGCTGCACGACGAGCGCGAGGCAGTCTTCGGGATGGGACAGCACCACTTCGAACACCTCGCCCATGTAGTCAAGGTCGAGGGTTGCGCTGGCCTCGCCCAAATTTGCGAGCAGCTCGTCCAGTTCCTGCTGTCGAGCCGTAAGCTGGTCGGCGCTAACGCAACGGAGACGTGCCAGGGCAAGGTCCTTTTCCTGGGCCAGCCGTTGGCGCTCGTCACGCAACCGGTTCAGGCCCTGGGCTACATGTTCCATGTAATGGTCAAATAGATACCAGAGTAGATTCTCTCGTGCCTCTTTTTCTGTCGGCGCAGGAGCGATCAACTGGTGATCGGTGAAGAGGTTCACCCGCTGAGCCACGTCCCGACGCAGCACTTCGCCGTCAAGTTCCAAGCCAAAGACCGCTTTCTCCACCCGGCGCATGGATAGCAGGGCATACAACTCACCGCGGCCGTGCTGCGTGACGTAGGTGTGCATGGAGGGCGTGGAGCACAATTGTGTGATGTCCTTCGCTGCGCCGAACAGAGCGTGGACGAAAAGATCGCGGCTGTAGTGCGCTGCGTCGAGTGTCACCGGTCCAGGCACGTCGCTGGACAGCTGTCGAACACGGGCAACGACGCGCTGCACAGCGGGACGATAGCGTTTCGGATAACCGCGGAATTGCTTCAGGCGGGGGGCCACCCGATCCACCGCCCTCTCGACGGCGCGATCCAGAATCGGATCTGCGTCGTGCGTCCGGATAACGAGAGAACAAAGGTGTGACAATAATTTTGCCATTTATGCGAGAGGTCTCTAGCGCTGGTGCCGCAAAAGGATCACAGCGCCGTCTACGCTTTTCCCCTTAATTTCCTGACGGTGCCAGCGGTCGGGCGAAATCCCGCTACCCGGCAGAGCGTCGCTCCTATCCACACTATCTGCCGCCGAGCTTCTTTGTAACCCACAACTGACTAGCTACGTCGGGCTTTTCGGCATCTTCGAGGCCGGTTGAGGCGGTGACGGCTTCAGCGCCTTGTTCATGCGTCGATCTAACCGTTGTGTTATCGGAGCAAAGCTCGTGTCCATCTCGGAATAGATGGTTGATACACAGTTTGCCATTGCCTGACCGAGACATATGCCGACAAGTTGACTTACGTAATGCCACATTGCTGGGTGCTTTGGGTCGCTTATGAGCATCACACAAGAATAAACGGTTGCGCTCTGTGGGTTCTGTCGGCCATCAAACGGATCAAGCGTCACCATTTTCAAAGAGAACATCGAATCTTCCTCTCCTGTTCGGAAACCATATCGCGGCGATGTAGCAAGTTTGTTCCGCAATTCAGAAGCCAGCTGCTGGCCCACACGGTCCTCTGTGGTTGCATCGAAATTGATATTCCAACGGCCTTCCGCATGGACTTGCGAGCTTGAAAATAACAGGGCGACAAGAAAACGAACCGTTATAGCTTTCACTTGCGATTCCATGGGTAAGAGCGCGTATTGGTTCACGCCAACATCCTAGCTTCGACATGTCGAACTTACAACTTCTATAGCCTTCATCGTATAAACACCGATTATGAGAAGACGGCGATGTGCGCATTTTCAAGCACCAGTGTTATTTCGCTAGGTTGCCGCAGCCCCGATTCCTGCACTATACAATGGCACATCGCAGGATCGCAGCGGCTTCTCGCTGCAATTGCAGGCTATGTTTGGATGGGAACGGCAGTATGCGCGTTGACGCGATTGGCCCGTTGTCGGCCATCCAAGGAGATTGAAGGAGATCGTCCGAAATATCCGGTGTTACAACCTAAGCTGCCATCGGTCTGGAATTGTAAAGTTAGAAGGAAGATGGTGCCCCCGGTTTATTTCACTCGACCAGGGAAACTTTCAACCGCATCAGTGGATCGCGATACGTCGTTGATTTCCGCCACTTCAAACAATGCGCATCTGGACCACGCAGAAAGCCGAAGGCGGATTCTCCAAAGTAAATTCGGGATACCGGATAAATGCGACCCATGTCGATTCTCAATCAATTCCCGAAACTCGTCCCCACACTACGCGCGCTGGCCACCCAGGGGTGGTCCGGCGGTACGGTCTTGACCTGACCGGCAACGTCTTCCAATGCGACTGGTGCGCTCGATTCGCCGCGCGCAGCAACCATAAAGCCATATTGCTTGGCATGAATCAGATCGGCGGCAGCTGTGCCTAAACGCGTGGCGAGCAGGCGGTCAGCGGCGGAGGGTATGCCGCCGCGTTGCAGGTGACCGAGGATGGTCGGGCGAGCTTCCAGGCCGGTCAGCAATTCGAGTTGATGGGCCAGGCGCAACGTACGTTCGGCATAGACCAGCTCGGGCTCGGCAACGATTTCTTTCGCTTTCTTGTCCTTCTTCTTGGTGGCATTAGCCTGCTCCGCCACGAATTCCTGTTGCGTAAGCGCACCTTCCGCGACCGCGACGATGCTGAACGGCTTGCCCTTGCGTTTTCGCTCCTTGATTGCGTCTGCCGCGGTTTCCACATTGTAGGGAATTTCCGGGATCAAGATCACGTCCGCGCCCCCAGCGATGCCGGCGCCCAATGCCAGCCAGCCGGCGCGGTGACCCATGATCTCAACCACGATGATGCGGTGATGACTGTGCGCGGTGCTGTGCAGGCGATCGATGGCGTCGGTGGCGATGCCGAGCGCGGTATCGAAACCGAAGGTGGTTTCGGTCAGCGCCACGTCGTTGTCGATGGTTTTCGGCAGAGTCACGATGTTGAGGCCTGCCTGCTTCAAGCGCAGCGCATTCTTCATGGTTCCACCACCCAGGCAGACTAGGCAATCGAGTTGATTGGCGTGGTAGTTAGCGACGATGGTCTCGGTCATGTCGAGCACCTTGCCGTTCACCATCATCTTGTGCGGCTTGTCCCGGCTGGTGCCGAGGATGGTTCCGCCTTGGGTGAGGATGCCGGATAGCGCTTTGCCTTCCAGCGCCATGGTGCGGTTTTCCATAAGGCCGCGAAACCCGTCGCGAAAACCGATGATGTGCATGCCGTAATGGGACAGACAGGCTTTGCCGACACCGCGGATGGCGGCGTTGAGACCCGGTGTGTCGCCGCCGGAGGTGAGAATACCGATGGATTGAGTCATGGTAGTTGCCAGGTTACTGTTGATAAAGTGCGTTCGATTGTCGTTACTGGCCGAGATGGAATCCAGACTAACCGGTCGCTTCTACTATTTTTGCTTCAAATGGATTCAACTTCGCCTCAATCAGAAATGCCCGCCTCGCCCGACGCGGCGTGAGCATGTGGTTTTCCGCCACAAGAACACGCAGGCGCACACATCCTGATTCTGGGCAGCAAAATAGATGGGGTCACTGAAAAGACTACCCGCTCCCCAACAGCGATGAAGCTTAAACCATAAAGTGGCCGTTTCCGGATGACCACTTGTCGACGCTAAACAGACCTTCGGCAAACATGCCTCGACCATCTCTTCCGGGTGGATCACCGTCATCGCGCAGCGTGTTTCTGCCCGTTTAGGAGACTCTTCCTCAGGTTCCACAATGTGGGACCTTTTAGTGTAAAGGCTGGATCAGGGCCACATTGTCGTTCTTGACTGCGTTGAGGGCGCGGGTGATTGGATACGCTGTTAACAGGCCATCCGGCCAGGAGCCCATCGCATGGTTCAGTTTTTCCACGCTGGTCTTGGGGTCGAGCCAGGCCGCCCAGGTGTCCGGCGTGAGCATGACAGGCATGCGGTCATGCAGTTCCTCCATGAAGGCATTCGCGGCCGTCACCACAATCGGACAGGATTCAATGGGCCCGTGCTCTTTGCCCTCCCATCTTTCCCACAGCCCGGCAAGCGTCAGGGGCCGGCCTTCTGCGGCAAGGGTGCGGTAGGGTTGCTTGCCGCCGGGCCGTCGTTGCCATTCATAGAAACTGTCGGCCGGGATCAGGCAGCGCCGCCGCTTGAATGCCTCTCGATAAAGGGGCTTCTCTGCCACCGTTTCGGCCCGGGCGTTAATCGTGCTGTATTCGGTCTTCGGCTCCTTGGCCCAGTGCGGGATCAGACCCCATCGCAATGTCACCAGCTCGCGCTGGCCCTGCGGGTCCAGACGGACGGCCATCACCGGCTGGCTTGGGGCGAGGTTGTAACGGGGCCGGAACTCCGGCACGTGAACCCTTATTGCGGCGACATCATAGGCGCGCACCAATTCCGCCGGAGTTCTGGATTGCGGGAAGCGTCCACGCATGGCCGTTCAAGGAAATCGAGTTGATGGCAAAAGCGGCTAGCGCTGCCCGCGCAGCCAACGAATATCCCGCTGAACCGCGCGTTTGAACTCCTCCCACACCGGCCGGCGATGCGTAATACCACCTACCAACCAGCCAGCACCCAGGAGGCCGGCAGTGAAGGCGGCAGCACCGGCCAGCACCAGCACCATCGCGAGGAGTGCGCTCACCGCACCAATCACAATGACCGCGGCCAGCATGACTGCGAGCACGAGCATAAAAGGAAGGATGACCCACGGCATATTTGAAGCTTAGTGATCGCATCACCCGAGAGCAAACCCGAATGACCCACGTGAGCCCCCGTTGGTCGGCAAGTTCTGTTTGCAGCGCGATTCTGATCTGCTTCAAGAGTTCTTCCGCACCAGCGGTGTGCCGCAATGGGTATTCCTGGTACCGGCCAACAACGGCACGTGGCTGGCGATAATAGTGACGGCAGAAGAGAACCAGCAGACCGTGGGAGGCTACTGTTTATTTCCGTTGTTCGTCAACGAACGGCTAAGCTTGCAAGCATAAGGTGGCTGAATCCGAATTGGAGTAACAAATCGTCAGGAAACGTTGTATGCCAAGAACTTCAGGGGTGAACGGCCGAAGTATCATGGGCTCATTGAAAATTGCAGTTGTCTTTGGTGCTGCCAATTTTCTCGCCCAACTTGTCGTTTACATCATCGGATTTGCCCTTGGCCCGGCGAATACAACGCGAAATGTCTTGGGAATATCTCTTTACGATGTGGCGTCCGTCATTACATTTCCGTTCGTGTACCTGGCTGAACAATATCAGTGGAAGACGCTGGGAATGGCCGTGTTCCTATTGAACAGCATGGTGTGGGCGGGCGTAGCGTTCATCATCTTCTGGGTAAAGGAAGCCTTCAAGAGGCGCCTGCGAGACTGAAGCGAGTCCGCTTTGATGGCCAAACTGAGAATGGGGGTATCGCCGGGCAGGCCCCGTAGGGCGGGGACTTGCCAAATAGAAAGCCCTTCACTCGGAAGGGCTCAGACTAGCTGGCGGAGCGGAAGGGACTCGAATCCTCGATTCGGCTTTGATCGATTGGTGAAAGTGGTACCACCGAATTGCCCAACTGAGAAAAGGCCGCTCACATCCTGACTATGGGCCTGAAAATGGAAAACAGAGAAGGGTGCAGAAGGGCGAAGGCCCGCACTGTGCGGGCCTTCGCGTACTACTTTCTTGTTAATCATCAACAAGTTAGACTAGCTGGCGGAGACGGAGGGATTCGAACCCTCGATACGGGTTTTGTCCGTATGCTCCCTTAGCAGGGGAGTACCTTCAACCACTCGGCCACGTCTCCGGAAAACGCAGAAGGATACCGTAAAGGGCCGCTGACTGCCACCCTCGGCACCGAATCAGGCAGCCTTGTCCAGGCCAAATGCCTGATGCAGCACGCGCACCGCCAGCTCCATGTATTTGTCTTCCACAACGACTGAAATCTTGATTTCAGAGGTAGAGATCATCTGGATGTTGATGCCTTCGCGAGACAGCGCCTCAAACATGTTGCGCGCTATGCCGACATGAGAGCGCATACCAACACCCACGGCGGATACTTTGGCAATCCTGTCGTCACCAATGACTTCGCGCGCACCAATTGACACAGCGGTCTTTCTGCATGCATCCATTGCCTTGGCAAAATCGTTGCGATGTACGGTGAAAGTGAAGTCGGTCGTGTTATTGGCGCCAACGTTCTGGATGATCATGTCGACATCAATATTGGCGTCCGCGACCGGACCAAGAATCTGATAGGCGACGCCGGGCTTGTCCGGAACCCCCAGAACGGTGATTTTGGCTTCGTCGCGGTTGAACGCAATGCCGGAGATGATAGGCTGTTCCATGTTGTCTTCCTCGAATGTAATCAGGGTGCCCTCACCTTCTTCGGCAAAGCTGGAGAGCACCCGTAACTTGACCTTGTATTTGCCGGCAAATTCGACCGAGCGAATCTGCAGGACTTTCGAGCCCAGGCTGGCCAGTTCAAGCATTTCTTCAAATGTTACGGTATTGAGCTTGCGCGCTGTGGGGACAATGCGCGGGTCAGTGGTGTAGACGCCATCCACGTCGGTATAAATCTGGCATTCATCTGCCTTGAGGGCCGCTGCCAGCGCCACGCCGGTTGTATCCGAGCCGCCGCGTCCAAGCGTGGTGATGTTACCCTCTGCGTCGATGCCCTGGAAACCTGCAACGACGATGACGCGACCGGAATCCAGGTCAGCTCGCATGGCACTGTCGTCGATATCTTCAATCCTGGCCTTGGTGAAAGCGTTATCGGTCCGTATCGGTACTTGCCAGCCGGTGTAGCTTTTCGCCTTAAGGCCCAAATCTTTCAAGGCCATGGTGAGAAGGGCGATTGTGACCTGTTCGCCAGTGGAAACCATGACGTCGAGTTCGCGTGGATCGGGTTGGGCCTGGATTTGTTTCGCCAATGCAATCAGCCGGTTGGTTTCGCCCGCCATGGCGGATACGACAACTACAAGCTGGTGTCCCTGTGCCTTATATTTGGCAACCTTTTCGGCAACGTTTCGTATGCGTTCGGGACTTCCAACTGAAGTCCCGCCGTATTTCTGGACAATTAAAGCCATGCTGAGGGTTTTTAAGGGTTAAAATCCTGCAATTCTAATGCATGAGCCAAATTTTCCCCATCCCCGGCAAGGTTGAAACCTATTGCCGCTTCCTATAGTCTTAGTGACGTGTCCAAACCATTAAGGAGCTTGCGTCGATGCAACCCAATACACAAATGATGCCTCAAGCGGGCGAACTCAGTCTTTCCCGCAACAAGGTTCTGCGTAATACCTACTTCCTGCTGGCACTTTCCCTGATCCCCACGGTTATCGGGGCGTTGGTTGGGACAAGCATGAACTTCGCATGGGCTGCACAGCACCCCATGATGTTCGGCGTGGGATCGTTGGCTGTGATGCTGGGCTTGATGTTTGGCGTATCCGCAGCACGTAACAGCAGCTTGGGCGTAGTCCTGCTCTTGGGGTTTACGTTTGTGATGGGCGTCCTCCTGGGCCCGATCCTTCAGGTTGCGCTCAAGATGTCGAATGGCGCACAGGTTGTTGGGCTGGCGGCAGGCGGAACGAGTGCGATTTTCTTTGTTTTGGCGGGCATTGCTTCAACCAGCAAGCGTGATTTCAGCTTCATGGGCAAGTTCCTCATGGTTGGCATTGTCCTTCTGATCGTTGCTTCGCTTGCCAATCTGTTCTTCCAGATTCCAGCCCTGGCTTTGGCGCTGTCTGGAGTGGCTGTCCTGTTGTTCTCGGGTTTCCTGCTGTTTGACGTGAGCAGGATTGTCAACGGGGGCGAAACGAATTACATCATGGCGACCCTATCCATCTATCTGGATATCTATAACCTGTTCATCAATTTGCTGAATATATTGATGTCGGTGATGGGCAGCCGCAATTAAACGAGTTGCTCCCCGAAGAAAGCGGGCTAGGCCCGCTTTCTTTTTGTCCCTCACCTATTTCCATATGATCATCAGGGATAACAATTGGTCTTTCTGTCGTGCATCTGTGTGCTATACCAATACCAGACGTGATTTTTGGTACGTTGGGGGGAATTCTTCCCGGCAGGTATCTGCCTCCTTCGCAGGATTCCCTAAATCAATGGACCGGCGGTCAGCAAGTAAGCGAGCAAGACTGCCCGGCAGTCAATTTCATTAAGGCGCAAGCCTTTGAGGAGATATGTCATGAGCAAAGTTCTGGACGAAGTCCTTACAGCCAATGCCGGGTACGCCAACACGTTTGGTGACAAAGGGAAACTGGCCATGCCACCGGCTCGGCGTTTCGCCATACTCACATGCATGGACGCGCGATTGGATCCCGCAAAGTTTGCCGGGTTGGCGGAAGGGGACGCGCACGTGATTCGCAACGCAGGTGGCCGGGCCAGCGATGACGCCATCCGCTCCCTGGTGATTTCCTACAAGCTGCTAGGAACGCGAGAATGGTTTGTGGTTCATCACACCAACTGCGGCATGGAGACATTTACTGACGATGTCATGAGAGGGCTGTTACGCAACAGTCTGCGTACTGCTTCAATCAGTGGAGGAAAATGGGTCGATCCGGGCAAGAATGAAGGACGCTCGGAGGGTGACTTCATTGATTGGCTGACTATTTCCAACCAGTCTGAAAGTGTCGTTGCCGATGTGAAACGCATCCGCATGCATCCGTTGGTCCCGCAGGATATTCCAGTCTATGGCTACATTTACGATGTGGGAACGGGCAAACTGATGGAAGTGAACGAAGCAACGGAGATCGGACGGGCGACCGTGATGAAAGCAGCCTGAAGGATGTGAGTTTGACGTACACGGGAAGGCATGGGCATTTCAGCCCATGCCTTCCCGTTCAAACAATGCGATGGATTCCACATGGGCGGTGTGCGGGAACATGTTAGCCACGCCAGCGCTTATAAGTCTGTAGCCTTTAACATGACATAACACTTCAGCATCCCGCCCCAAGGTTGCCGGATTACAGGATATATAAACGATCCGTCGTGGGCCATCCTGATTACCCAACGATTTAACCAGTTCAATCGCGCCGTCCCGCGGGGGGTCGATCAGCAGCCTGTCGAATGGGCCCAGTGCGGCGAATTTCTCCGGCGTCATCCGGAATAGATCATCCACCACGAATTCAACACTGGACAGGCTGTTGGCAAGGGCATTCTGCTTCGCCCGTTCGACGAGCCCTTTGCTGCCCTCGATGCCCACAACCGAGGCACCCGAACGAGCGAGTGGAAGCGTGAAATTGCCCAGCCCGCAAAAGAAATCGCCGAGGCGCTCTCCTGGCTTGGGCCCCAGCATATGCACCGCCTGGCTTACCAGAACCCGGTTGATGGGCATGTTGACCTGGGTGAATTCGGTGGGACGGAAAGGAATGCACAGCCCGAATTCAGGCAGCGAATAATCCAGATCGGGGGCATCCAGCGGATAGAAGGGAAGTGCAGTATCGGGCCCTTTGGGCTGAATCCAGATCTGGATTCCTTCATGCAGCTCGACAAAGTCGCGCACCCGTTTTTCATCTTCGCTGTTCCATGGTTCCATCAGACGGAAAACCAGCACCGTGATGCGATCGCCGACGGCAATTTCAACCTGGGGGATACGATCACTATTGGAGAATTCATTGATGAGCGAACGCAAGGGCTGAATCAGGGAAGCCACTGCAGGATGAAGAACCTTGCAGGTGTGCATGTCGGCAATAAAGCTGGAGCGCTTTTCATGGAAGCCGACCAGCACGCCACCCTTTTTAAGAACCTTGCGAACAGATAGCCGGGCCCTGTTCCGGTAGCCCCAGTACGGTCCGTGCAAGGCTGGAAGCAGGGTCTCCGGTCTGACTTTGCCGATGCGCAACAGGTTTTCTTCCAGGACTCGCTGCTTCACAGCAACCTGGGCTGAGGGCTCCAGATGCTGTAACGAACACCCGCCGCATCGGCCGAAGTGAGGGCAGCGTGGGATAGCGCGTTGTGAACTGGTCTTCAGAATGGAAACGGCATTGGCCGAATCGTATTTCGGATGCTTGCGGAAAATCCTGATTTCCGCCTTTTCTCCAGGGAGTGCCTCATCGACAAAGACGACTTTGCCGTTCAGGCGCGCAACCCCGTGGCCCTCGTGATCGAGTGATTCGATATCGACGACCGGATTCATGCTGCGCTGATCAGAGGCTTACTTGGGCCAGGCGGCGAGAAATTGCTGCCAGTGCGGGGCGCTGGATTTCT
Source organism: Thiobacillaceae bacterium (assembly GCA_049578545.1). Classification (GTDB taxonomy): domain Bacteria; phylum Pseudomonadota; class Gammaproteobacteria; order Burkholderiales; family Thiobacillaceae; genus DASQBT01. Next base: position 37,967 of record JBAUMF010000066.1, on the reverse strand, counting down.
CCAGTTCAGCCCGGGCCCGCTCACACTCAGCGCCATAAGCATCGGGCGTCAGGCTTCCACGCATTTGCTCAAAACGCAGCCAGACCAGATAGGTATTCATCACATCGGTTTCGCAGTAATCACAGATTTCCGCCAGTCTGCCCTGTTCGTAGGCTTCCCATACCTTGCTTCCATCCATGCCCAGCTTGCCTGGAAAACCGCACAACTTGGCCAGTTCATCAAGCGGCGCATTGGCACGCCCTGAATACATGGCAAGCACGTCCATCAGATCAAGGTGACGCGTGTGATAGCGGTTGAGATAATTGTTGTATTTGAATTCCCGATCCTCATCGCCCCATTCCCAGTAGCGTGGCGCAACCACATTATTGATCATTGCGCGCAGATTCAAGGCGGGCAGGTCAAAACCGCCGCCATTCCAGGAAACCAGTTGCGGGGTATAGCGATCGATGCCATCGAAGAAACGCTGGATGATCTCTTTTTCCGCTTCCCCCTCCCGGCCGAGGGTCCAGACCTTGAACTGGTCGCCGCTGCGCAGCGCGCATGAAATGGCTACAACCCGGTGCATGTAATGCGGGAGGAAGTCATTCCCTGTCTGTTGTCGACGTGCCAGCAAGGCCATCTCTGCCACTTCGTGACCGGGCAAATCAGCAGGCAAGTCATGCAGGCAGGAATACCCTTCCGTGTCAGGGATGGTTTCGATATCAAATACAAGAACTGGGGGCACGATGGAATCAGTTGAATCCGAAACGGATATTTTACCGGCCTGTAACCACGGAAAAGAATGTTTGGGAGAAACTGCCAGAAATTCTAGATCAGACGGTTGTCAAGCTCTTCCGCTACCAACAGCGACTCAAGGTGCGCGGTAGACACTTCATCCAGGGTCAGTCCGAGTATAGAGGAGAGCGCTGCGATCTTCTCGCCATTATTGGTTTCGCAGGCGTGGGCGAGACGCAGCAATTGGCTCTGCTGGCTGTCCTTGCCGGCGAGCGCATCGCGTATCTCTGGCGCCAGGCCCAATTTCAGGCTGAGAGATCGAATTGACATGGAAAAGGCGATATGAAAGGTGGACGACATGCCTGTATCAAAGGCAAGTGAAGCATGGGTCGGGTTGCCATGGATGCGCGCCAGTTTGCCCATGAACAACGCCCGGCCCAGAGCAGTCCGGGCGCATAGACGGCTGTCGGCGGTCGAGGGTAGTCCAGCCAGGGCCAGCAGGATGGCGGCACGCTGCGCTCTTTGCGGGCCAAGCAACACCAGCGCATGCGCAGCGGATTCCGGTTCGGTACTGAGTCCCCCTGCAGGTGAGGTGGCGATACGCAGTAATTGGGGTTGAAGCTCAGGGTTGAGTTTGAAAAAGGCGAGCAGGCTGTCCATGGGTTGGCGCATGGCGATGGTCAGCAAATCCATGCGCAAAAGTCGCTCTTCTTCTGCAGAGACATCGGTGCCTGAGCCAATGTGCTGCAATCCCTGGACCCACACACTGTAGGGCCAGCCGTTCAGTTCCGTGCTGTCCTGAATGCCTGTGACGATGCAGACAGGACCGAGCGGCAGTGAGGAAGGCGAGGCATGGGAAGGAACGCGGATATAGTTCCAGTCCTCTGTCGATTCGGTAGGGAATGGCACGTTATCCAGGCAGAATGTCATCCCTTCGTTGCGAAGCTCCCGAACCCGATCGATTCCCGCGTCAGTGCGCGGATTGGTAATCCAGACGAAATTAGACTGGTTCAGATGATGTGGGGCATCGCTCATCAGAACATTCTGACTGATGTGAACAAGCAGCGGCGCATCACCGGTGAGCTTGTCTGCGGCGAGTGAATACAGACCCGTGAGCAACATGTCCTCGTCCATCTGCGCAAGGTCGGAGGACAGGTTGGCTTGATCGGATCTGCCCCGCAAGATCAGTTCTCTGGCAACGACTTGCCCAGCGCGGTCGAAAATGGGGTCGAAGGTAAGAAAGCGATCCCTAAGCTCCTCTTCCCTGACCGGGCGGGTATTTGCACCACCAACTTCGGTGATCGTGGCGGCCTGTTCCAACGCATCGGTATCGACACCGCCACCGCTTGGCTGGGTGGAAGAGGAAGTGGATTCTGGCTTCATGTAAAGTAATGATCAGGGAGTCAGGTGCACCATGTTCGTTCAAATGCTCAAACGTCACGCGCATTTTTGCATAGGATGGCGACTCTCCGGGATAATTTGTGGGTCAGCGATTACCTTATTTATAACAGGAGCAGTCATGAACATAGCTCGCCGCGCGTCATCTCTTGTCCTTCTGGTAGCGGCCATCCTTGCCGATGCTCAGGCCAATGGTGGTCTCCAGGATGAAAAGCTTACCACGCTGGCTGATCAGCAAGAGGTGGCGGTGACGATTTACAACGATGACCTGGGGCTGGTTAAGGATGCCCGCAAAGTCAAACTGGACCGGGGCGCGAATCGTCTCGCATGGCGCGAGGTGTCTGCCCACATGCGTCCTGAAACGGCCCTCGTCCGCAACCTCTCTGATCCTGATGGGTTCCGGCTGATTGAGCAAAATTTTGATTTTGATCTGCTGACTCCGCAGAAACTGCTGGAAAAGTATGTTGGCAAGGCAGTGACCGTCATTACGACCAATCCTGCCACAGGGGTGGAGCGACGCGAGGCGGCCACACTCTTGGCCAGCAACGGCGGGGTGGTGCTTAAATTTGCCGATCGCATTGAGACAGGACTGCCGGGCAGGCTCGCATTTTCGGGGGTGCCGGAAAATCTGCGTGATCAGCCAACCCTGGTGATCTCCCTGATCAGTTCTCGCACCGGTGACCAGAATCTGGAATTGTCCTACCTGACCGGTGGCTTGTCGTGGAAGGCGGACTATGTGGCCGAGTTGAACGGCACGGACGACCGCCTGGATATGAACGGATGGGTGACGCTCACCAACCAGAGCGGCGCAAGTTACCCGAATGCAAGACTTCAACTGGTCGCAGGAGACGTGAACCGGGTTCGCGAGGAGTTGATGTCCCCTCGCGCGCTGCCCATGATGGCCAAGGCGGCAATGGCTGGTGCACAGGAAATGACCCAGGAAAACCTGTTCGAGTATCACCTTTACACCTTGCAACAGCCAACCACGATTGCGGAAAATCAGACCAAGCAGGTTGCGTTGATGACTGCCCAAAGTATTCCTGTGCGCAAGGAATTCCTGCTGCAGGGGGCCAATTACTATTATTCGGGTCAGTATGCTGAGCTTGGCCAGAAAATCAAAGTGGGCGTGTTTGTCGAGTTCGACAACAAGGGCGAAGGTCTGGGCATTCCATTGCCAAAGGGCATTGTCCGTGTGTATAAGAAGGACGCAAAGGGTAACGCACAGTTCGTTGGAGAGGATCGTATTGACCATACGCCGAAAAATGAGACGGTACGCTTGAGGCTGGGTGATGCGTTTGACATTACAGCCAACAGGAAGCAGACGGATTTCAGGAAGGTGTCGGGCACTTCACGCTACAACTATGTCTACGAGAGTGCCTATCAAATCACGATCAAGAACGCCAAGAGCGAGCCGATTACGGTAAAGGTTGCCGAACCAATGCCCGGCGATTGGCAGATTCTGAGCGAGTCATTACCACACACCAAAGCTGCTTCCGGAATGGCAGTCTGGCAGGTTCCGGTGGCTGCGGAAGGATCAACCGTTCTAACCTACAGGGCACAGGTCAGGTACTAGGGCCGCCCTTTTGCTGATGCGGCCTGATTAGGCGACAATGTCAGTTGGACAAACAAAGGAAAGTGTTTGATGAGTGCATTGAAGGTAGCCAAGGGCCTGGTGGTCTATATCCGCTATTCCATCCTTGATGCAAACGGAAATGTGGCGGAGCAGTACGACATGCCGATTGGATACGTTCACGGCGGCAACAGCGGGTTGCTGGAAAAGCTTGAATCTGCCCTGACAGGAAAGTCCGTGGGCGACCGGGTAGAAGTCGTGTTGCCACCTGAAGACGCCTACGGCCCGCGCGATGAAGATCTTACCTTTACCGATGACATTGAGAATGTCCCGCCCCAGTTTCGCCATTTGGGTGCTGAGGTAGTGATGTCCAATGAGGCAGGGGAAACCAAGGCATTCTATGTTAGCCGAATCGAGAATGGCAGGTTGACCGTGGACGGCAACAACCCGTTGGCCGGCCAGCAGGTGACCTGCATGGTGGACGTTGTGGATATCCGTGAAGCCACTGAACAGGAAAAGGCCACCGGGATGGCGGCGGATTCTCCGCCCAGGACCTTGATTCACTAATCAGCGGCAAATAAAAAGGCCGGCTAGCCGGCCTTTTTACTGCAGCACGGAATATCTTACTTGCTGGGGCATGCCGCATCGCCAGGAATCTTCCCTGGCAACCTCAGGAACGCTCCAAACGGACCCATCACGCTCATGGCTTCCATCTTGGGGCCGGAGAATTTCAGACGGCCAAACATCATGGCTTTCATGGGGCCGTATTCACCCGCACCCATTTCATTCCAGCGCCCTGTTGTGGCATGCATCTCATAGTCCACATCAAAATCCGGCTTGGTTTGGACCGCACCACCATAGACGCACATGGCCTTGCCGTCCTTGGCGACAATTTTCAATTCGGTCATGGTCGCTTCGCCACAATCAGTGCGGTAGAGGTGAATGATCTTGTATCCGTGACCTTTATCGTTTTTGATCCATTTGTCGGCGAGTCCATCCGTCAGGGTGGCGTCCTTGTTCCAGGCATCACACGCTTCAGCGGTCCATTCAATGGACATCATTGGTGTGGCTGCATTAGCGGCGCCAGCGGACAGGGCCAACACGCCGGCGGCGATCAGGGAAATCTTGGTCATTGGTAACTCCTCCAGAAATATCGTTCAGGTTATGAAAAATGCCCGTGCAGGGCGAACTCTACCGCAGGGCGGCTGTTTGTCAATGGCCGGCTACTCAGGCAAATGGCTTCGAAAAGCGCCGTAAAGCCAAGTGCCATGCAAGGCCCCCACCAGCGCGGCGCCGGCGCCGATAGAGCCCATGCCAACCAGGGCGAAAATGGGGCCAGGGCACAAACCAATAACGCCCCAGCCCAGGCCAAAGATCATGCCGCCCAGGATGTACTTGTAACGGCCGGATTCCTTCACCGGGATTTCCATGGGGGTGCCCTCCAGTGAGGCGCTGCCGGTGAAGCGTTTCATGATTTGAACACCAACGACGCCGGTGATGATGGCGGTCATCATGATGCCGTACATGTGAAAGGACTGGAAATAGAACATCTCCATGATTCGATACCACGAAGCGGCTTCGGATTTGACAAGGGTGAACCCGAACACCGTGCCGGCAAGCAGATAAGGAATATAACGCATCATGACTGGATGGACCTCATAAGAAAAGGCATCAGATAGGGTGTAATGAAATGCGCGGCGAACAGGCCACCCGCAAAGATCCCAAGTACAGCCAGCAGTGACTGCGGCTGCAGGGTGGACAGACCCGTTATTGCATGGCCCGAGGTGCATCCCGAAGCGTATCGGGTGCCAAATCCAACCACTACGCCGCCAACAAACATGATCAGTATGCTTTGCCAGTAGGAGCCGAACAGGACGGGCGGGAGAAAGCCTTCCCCTATGGGCACATTCCAGTAGGAAAGCTTGGTCAGGAACGCCACTGAAAGATTGATCGGTTCCGGATTGGCAAACGCAACACCTGCGAGAAACCCGCCCAGCACAGCACCCAGTGCAAACACCAGGCTCCAGTTATGTTCTCGCCAGTTGTAGGTGAAGAATTCCACGCCTACGGATTTGGGCTGGGTGATCGCACACAGATGGCGCAAATTCGAAGAGATGCCGAAGGAGCGGTTGCCGATCCAGATCATCAATGGAACCATAAGTCCGATAATGGGGCCTGCCACATACCATGGCCACGGGCTCTCAAGCAGATGCACGATAGTGTTCATCACTCTCTTTCTCGCTAATTGGAATTTGTGGTTGTCATTTGATCTGAACGAGGGCTTCTTCTACCAGCTTGATTTGAACTGCAAGTCGTCCCAGCGCACTTGTGTCGCCATGCTCTTTGGCGCGTGATTCTCGCAACTTCAAATAGACCAGAAGCGGTCTTCGCCACCCTTGATCCGAAGCCGTCTGGGTTGCCAGTGCGAGTGTTTCGTCATTGACCTGTTTGCGCTCCAGCAACAGGCCAGCCCCAATCAGGCGGGAGAGGGGGTCGGTCATGGCGCGGAGGGCCTCGTTGCAGCGAGCAATGTCCCCGGATGATGCCTTAACGAGAGGTGCATATTGTGCCGGGAGTGCCTGCACGTCAAGCTGATCCCATTGTCCGGCAAGAAACTGGAAATAGACCTTGTCTTCAGTACTGGTTTCTGTTTTTGCCAGCTCCACATAGTGTTCACATGAGTCGGTAACCAGAGTGGCCTTGTGCAGCGCACACTGTATGAGCCAGAGGCGTGCGGTTTCTGCAATTTTGCCTCCGCCGGAAGTTGCGTTGACGGCTTGCTCAAAAAAACGATCGGCAACCATGTTTTCACCCATCAGGTAGGTCTTCTTGTAACGTTCGATGAAATTCGAGCTGTCGGTCTTCCAGTCGGGAATGGGAGGGCCCTTGCTCCCGCAGGCCGTGAGGGTGAGCACGGATAGCAGCAGAGCAAGCTTCCTCATGGCAGCTTCACCTCAGGCTCGCGCCCGCCAGGCAGGATGCGATTGATCTGGTTCATCAGCTCGTTGCTCTTGCGCACAGCTTCATCAATTTCAGTCCGCAGCCGTCCGATGTCCTGTGTGCCATCCTTCACGTTCGCCGAGATGTCCACCGCATTCTTTATCAGCGCATCAGCCTTCTTGAGGCTGCCCTGCACATCGTTCAGCATGGAGCGAATCTGAACCAGAGTGTCCTTCGTTTGTTCGGACATGCCTCCAGGAGCAAATATCCATTGATCGGTTTTTAGCACCAGTCCGTCAATGTGTCCCGAAATCTGTTCCAGCTTTGCCGTCAGGTTTTGCACATTTTTCAGAGTCTGGCTAATCACCTGAGCTTTCTCCGGAGTGCCCAGGATCCCCTCCATCACGCCGTTCGGACCCGCCATTTTGCCGGTCAATGTTTTGGTGTGAGCCAGGGTCTGGTTGATATCGCTGTCCTTGGCGGTCATGGAGTTCAAATTGGCCAGCAGGCTCTTGACCTGGTCAAGCAGGATGGTGATGTCCTTGGTCGGGTCGGAGGACAGCAGCAATACCATGGCACCTGTCTTGAGCTGGGGTGAAGCCAGGGTGTCGTTGTTTATGCGAATTTTTGCGCTTCCGACCAGGGGCTTATCAAGAATATAGGAGGTGCCTTCGCGCAGCCATTGGGCGGAATCCTGGCTGACCTCCGCATCAATCACAATTCCACCTTCGCTGTTTAGACTGATGCCCGTTACCTGGCCAATGGGGATACCTGAAAACGTGATGGGAACGCCTGGTGCAACCACATCAGCGTTCACAGCTGCCATCCTGAATTTGAAACGACTCTCGAAGGCCCCTTTGCCATGCAGGTAATAAACCAGGAAAGCGCCGCAGAGGATCAGCACTACCATGGCAAAGAAGCCGACTTTCAAATGCATGTATTTCATGGTTCGTAAAGCGGACGATTCCACACAAAATCGAAAATTTCCCAGGTTTGTTCACCCGGTACCCTGGAGCGCAACAATTGGATGAAAGATGGATAATGTACATCGTAGAGCATGGCGCCGGGACGGTCGATAATCAGCCGGCTACGCTTTAACATGATCGCCCGGGCGAGCAGGGTGGTAAATTTTTCTGCGGCGCTCATGTCTGCCTCCCGCTTGGGCGCCAGTTCAGTAAAACCCAATTGGCCAAGCAGTGCCTTTGCTTCCTGCGCCGCTTGGGACGCACTCAGGTCTTTCTGGAACAGCGGGATCAGCGCGACGTTTTCCTGGGCGGACAAATTGACACGTAACGGCAAGTCCGGCGACACAAGGGCGACTTGTGCCTCAACAAGCTCGTTGCACGCTGCTCGTAGCGAATCACGGTCGGCGAAGGTAACTAAATGTATTTGAGCGCTAATGAGATCACCTCGATGAGCACCAGGGCAAAAAATACGCGCATCATGCCTTTCAGCACGGATACGGGCACCATGAACATTTTCTTTGGCGTTTCCAGGCCGGCACTTATGGGAATTGACGTTACCACCAAGCCAAACAGGCCGCATTTCATCACCAGCCCCAGCATGATCGTGTAGCTGAATATATTGGCAATGGTGGTGGAAAAGTATCCCATGCCCGCCGGGCTTGCGCCATAAAGCAGAAAATAGGCGATGAACATGCTCAGAATGCCCGAGAGCAGGGACATACCAATCACCGACAGAATGCCCCCGATGACCCGTGGAAGAAACTCAAACTCAAGCGGGGGAACCCGACAGTGATTCAGTGCATCCAGCTCGTTGTTTACGTTCATCAGCGCCACTTCGGTATTGATGGCGCTGCCTGACCTCAACGCGACAAACAGAGCGGTGAGGAACGGCAGCAGCTCAAGCACCAGCACCCGCACAATCATTTCCGCTGCCAGGTCAAACAGGCCCAAACCGCGCGCGGTCGTCAGCGTAATGGTGGTCAGGACCCAGGAGATGATCAGGGTAAACGGCAGAAAGACATAAAGCGTCTGGACAGCAGTGAAGTAAACCTGTTTGACAATGGTGTTGAAGGTGGCCCTGTTCCAGGTAGGCGGCGACAACAGGGCGCCGAGAACTTCGGCCCAGAACGCGACGATATGGAAAATGATCGATCCCCACTGGGTGAATTTCACACCCAGGGATTCAATAAATGCCAGCACCGACTGTCCTATATTGTAACGATGCAGGTATTATGCCTCCAGTTATTGATTCGACACGAGTGCTCCAACTCCAGCACCCGTCGCTTGGTGAGGGTGCAAGTGGGTTGCAGGCCAATGCAGGGTGAAAACTATGGTTAATAATGAAAAGCTTGAGACGGCGCTGTTGAACGTTTCCGAGTCGACCAGGTCGTTTTAACTAAGGTATAGGCACACTTGTGTGCCCTCTTGGTATGGAGAGTAGATATGAAATTCACATTCGCCGGATTGCCTGTTTTATTGGCGGCACTTCTTTCGGGGGCAGCCCTGGCGGCAAGCCCCGGTTCCCTGATCAGGAATGAAACCCTCAAGAGCCAACCCAGCGCCTCGGCCTCATCTCTGGGCAGCGTCAGCAAAGGCACCGCGGTTGACATCATTGGCCGGGAGGGCGGCTGGGTGCAAATCCAGAGCGGCAGGTCACGTGGCTGGGTTCGTCTTTTGAGCGTGCGGGCGGGAAGCGGAGGCGCGGCGGGAGCAAGCCTCAGTGACGTGGTTGGCGTAGCGACGACCAAGTCGGACTCATCGCGCGTCGTTGCCGTAGCAGGTGTGCGCGGCCTGTCGGAAGAGGATCTGAAAAAGGCTGCATTCAATCCAGTCGAATTGGGCAGAATGGAATCCTTTGGCGCATCCGAGGCACAGGCTAAGGCATTTGCCAGGCAGTCTGGCCTCAAGGTCACCACGGTAGCGGAACTGCCAAATCCTCAGGCTCAACAAGGCAATGGTATTGGAGGTACAAACTGATGAAGCGATTAGCCCTTATCGCCGCGATGGCGACTCTTGCAACTGCCCCGGCACATGCCTTCAACCTGAGGGATCTGTTAATTCCAAAGCCGACCGATTCGAGACAGACTCAGAACCAGCCACCAGCGCAAAGCAACCAGATTGATCTCCAGGGACTGGCAAAGACCCTGTTCGCTAACACCTCAACCGAGGATGAAATCCGGATCGGCAAGCAAATTGCCGGCGATATGCTGGGTGCGACACCGCTTGTTCGCGATGACCAACTGCAGCGCTACGTGAATGTGGTTGGACGCTGGGTGGCCGAACAATCAGGGCGCAAGGACATCAACTGGTATTTCGGCGTGCTTGATACGGACGACATTAACGCCTTTGCCGCACCAGGCGGCTACGTATTCCTGACCAAGGGGCTGTATCGGCAGTTGAACAATGAAGCCGAGCTGGCGGGTGTGCTGGGCCATGAGATTGCGCATATCACGCTCAAGCATCATCTGAAACTGCTGAAACAGTCTTCTGTCATCAGCGCCTTGGGTCAGGTGATCGGCGAGCAGGTCAAGGGCAGCGATCAGGCGGTGCAGAACCTCATCGGCAACGGTGCGGAAATCATGGCTCGGGGCCTGGACAAGAGTGCTGAACTGGAGGCAGACCGGCTTGGCGCCGTGTTCGCCGCGCGCGCTGGCTATGAACCCTGGGGCCTGCCCACCGTGTTGCAGGATTTGACGGCCCTGCCGACAGGAGATAAGCGCACCAGCCTGCTTTACAAGACCCACCCCTTGCCGGCTGACCGTCTGGCTGCATTGGGCGATGCAATCGGCAGCCGATTCGATTATCTGACGGGCGGCAAGGAGTTCGGTGACCGCTTCTACCGGATCCGGTGAAGCGGCCGAAGAAGATACTGTGGGGACAGTGGGCTCTGTCAGGGGCCCTCATCGCCCTGCTTGCACTGCAGGCAGGGGAAGGAATCCGCCTGCCTTACCTCGACAAGCTGGAAGCGGCGCTGTATGACAGCTGGCTGCGTGCAAATGCGCCCGACGGGGTGGACGACCGCATCGCTATTCTCGACATCGATGAAAAAAGCCTGAAGGAAGTCGGCCGCTGGCCATGGGGGCGAGACAAGATGGCCACGTTGGTTGACCGATTGTTCAACGACTATGGTGTCGCCGGCCTGGGCTTCGACGTGGTTTTTGCCGAGCCGGATGTCAGTTCCGGGATCGCGGCGCTGGACAAGCTGGCAAGAGGCCCGCTGTCGAGTGAGGGGCAGTTCCTGGCCGCCTATGAGCAATTGCGTCCCCGACTCGATCACGATGGCCTGTTCGCTCAAAGCCTCAAGGACAAGGCTGTTTCCCTGGGCTATTACTTCATTCCAAAGGATTTGCCGCCCGAGACCACCGGCGTATTGCCTGCGCCGGATTTCAGTGACGCGCGCAAGTTGCCCTACACCCCCGACCTTGCCGCCGGATATGGCACGAATCTGGCTAAGTTGGAGCAGGCCGCTCCGGTCGCGGGCTATTTCAACAGCTTTCCCGATGCGGATGGTACCGCCCGGCGCTGGTCACTGACCCAGCAGTATCAGGGAGCGGCCTATGGCGCGTTGAGTGTTGAAACCCTGCGCGCGGCATTTGGCGGGGATCCGCTGGTCGCAGGCGAGGACAAGGTTTCCTTGCTGGGTGTTCCCTATCGCCAGCCGTGGCTGGAAGTGGGCGGGCTCAAGGTACCGGTCGATGCCAACGGAAGAATTTTCATTCCCTATCGCGCCGGTACTCCCTTTCCGTATTTTTCGGCTGCCGATGTGCTGGCTGGCAGGGTCAGCGCGAAACAGCTCGAAAATCGCATCATGCTGGTGGGCTCCACCGCGCCTGGCCTGGCCGACCTGCGTGTCACACCGTTCTATAACATCTACCCCGGTGTCGCAATCCATGCGCACCTGATGGCAGGCATGCTGGATGGCACCATAAGGGTCACTCCACCCTGGGCCAAGACGGCAGAACTGGTGGCAATAATCGGCCTTGGGGTGCTGATGGTGCTGGGCATGGCCCTGTTCGGCCCGTTGGGTGATTTGCTTCTGGCGCTGGGCTTGGGGGGCGGACTGCTCGTGGCGTATGGTCTGGCGTGGAATCATCACTGGGTGCTGCCCCTCGCTGCACCGCTTGTGACCGTAATTGGCCTGTTCCTCCTCAATACCGCTTACGGTTTCTTTGTCGAGGCTCGTTCCAAGCGGCAGATTACCAAATTGTTTGGTCAGTATGTGCCGCCGGAACTGGCGGACAAGATGAGTCAGGATCCAACGAATTACAGTATGGAAGGGCAGTCGCGCGAGATGACGGTGCTGTTCTCAGACATCCGCGGCTTCACCAATTTTTCCGAGAGCCTGCCACCCACTGAACTGGCGGAGGTGCTCAACGCCTATCTCTCGCGCATGACGGCCATCGTCCAGCAGCACCGCGGCACCATCGACAAGTACATCGGCGACGCGGTCATGGCGTTCTGGAACGCGCCGGTGGAAACGCCCAACCATGCCGAACTCGCGGTGCAGGCTGGACTCGAAATGCAGGCTGCGCTGCCGGGGCTGAACAAGGAATTCGCTGCGCGCGGCTGGCCCGAGGTGAAAATCGGCGTGGGGGTCAACACGGGCCGCATGAGCGTGGGCAACATGGGCTCCGAATTCCGCCTGTCCTATACCGTGATGGGCGATGCGGTTAACCTCGGCTCTCGACTGGAGGGCATCACCAAGCAGTATGGTGTTGGCATCCTGGCGACGGAAACCACGGTGGCAGCTGACCATGTCCACCAGTTCATGAAAATCGATGTGGTACGGGTCAAGGGCAAGGAGAAGCCAGTCACCATCTACCAGCCGCTTGGTCGCAAGGGGGAGCTGAGCGAGGATGCAAGCAAGATGGCACAGCTGTTCGAAGCGGCGTTCGAGCGTTATCAGAAGCAGGACTGGACCGGCGCAGAAACCCTCCTGCACGAACTGGCGGCCATCGTACCCTGCGGGCTGTGCGAAACCTATCTGGACCGGATTGCGCACTTCCGTGAAAATCCACCGGCGCAGGATTGGGATGGCGTATTTGTCTATACCACCAAGTAGGTGCGGCGCACTTCAAGATAGAATTTCACACAGAGGACACGAGGGCAGGGTGAAAGTAGGCCTCTTGTCCACCCTGTTAAAGGATTTGGTGGGGCAAGATGAGACTGACTGTACTGGGCTGTAGCGGTGGAATCGGCAGTGGCCGACATACCACGTGCTATCAGGTGGACGATGATACGCTGCTGGATGCGGGCTCCGGCATCACCACCCTGACTCTGGAACAGTTGGCGCAGATCGACCAGGTATTCCTGACCCATAGCCATCTCGATCATGTACTGGGATTGCCCCTGCTGCTGGATGCGGTGGGTGAAATGCGTCAGTCGCCGGTCACCGTATATGCGCTGCCCGAGGTGCTTACTATCCTCGACAAACACCTGTTCAACTGGAAGCTGTGGCCTGATTTTCGCGAAATTCCATCGTCCTCCAATCCGTGGCTGCGCTTTCACTCCGTGCAGCTTGGTTCCACGATCCAGCTGGGTGGGCGGGAATTCACGCCGTTGCCGGTCGAGCACGTGGTGCCCACCTGCGCTTGGCGGATCGTCAGCCCTGATGACGGCTCACTGGTGTTTTCCGGCGATACGACAAGCAATGATGCGTTCATCCATGCGCTCAATCACATTGCCGACCTGCATCACCTCATCATCGAAACCTCGTTCGAAAATGCCCTGAAAGACATTGCGGTCGCATCCAAACACCATTGGCCCGATTCGCTGGCGCGCGATCTGGCGCGACTCACCGTACAGCCAAAGGTGTGGATTACCCACCTCAAGCCCGGCAACGAAGATGCCATCATGGCCGAGCTCAAACAGGCTGCTCCCAGCTGGAACCTGCGCGCACTGCAGCAGAAGCAGGTGATTGAGTGGTAATTCCCGATGCGCTGCTGCTGATCACCGGCGGCTGCCCGAATTGCCCCGCGATGCATCAGGCTCTGACCGGACTGCTGAAGGAAGGTGTGATCGGTCGGCTCGAAGTCATCAATGTTGCCGTGCACACCGACGTGGCTGAACAGCGGAATGTCCAATCCGTGCCATGGACAAATATCGGCCCATACGAAATCCAGGGCGTCATTCCTCCAGCCAAGCTAAAACGCTATGCCCAGGGGGTCAATGACGAATCCGTCTTCGATGCTTATGTGCTCGACCTGCTCAAGACCGGCAAACGCGCAGGTTTCGAAGCGCTGGTCAAGAGGGAACCGGAACGCATTCATTCGCTTGCCAGGCTCATGACCGATCCGGAAACCAGCATGGCAGTCAGGCTTGGCATTGGCGCCGTGCTGGAAGAGTTTCACGGAACCAGCCTGACCAAAGCACTAATTCCTGAACTCGGTGCCTTGCTCAACGCGGACGATCCGCTGCTGCGTGCGGATGCCTGCCACTTCCTCACTCTCATCGGCGGCAATGAGGTGAGGCCGTTCATGCAGGCCTGCCAGAATCACATCGATGCAGAATTGCGCGAGATCGCTACAGAGTGGCTGGGGGGTTCAAGCCCGGAAGCCCATGCGGTCGGTCACCGTCAGGAGTGAAACGACGAAGCGATCCCGTCACGGGATGGTTAATTGTGAGTTGAACTGCCTCTTCTTCAGATTCCGCAGTTGCGTTTGCCATGGAACAGGGTCAATAGCGTATGTCCTTCGATTTATTGCGTTTGAGCGCAACTGCGCGGGCGTTGGGCCTAACCATTCGTTTACTCTATCTGAGTGCGCGTTTGATCAACACTATCCGATTCAGGGAGGAAAAGTTGGGCGGACAGGAGCACAACGTGCGATGCGGTTGCATTGACCTTACGCTCGAGTGTCGTTGATGCTTTCACAGTGACGCATAAACAGGCGTGACGACCGATTCCCAGACAGCGCTGATTGCGGGTATCTTGTCAGGAAGCAAAGCCGATCAGGTGGAAGCGGGATGGAGAGCCAATGGCTATCAGAATCGTAAGACTGGGCAGCCTCAGGATGGCTAATGAGGGGTTGCGAATCGGCACGGTACGGCGCCCCCCGAGGGGTATTCGCAAGGAAGACTACGCGCCGAGAAACATCTACGACGTGTGGTTTCCAAATCTTTCTCCCAGCGAGGCGCTGCTGAAGGAGGCTTGTTCATTAGAAGACGAGAAATCCTGGAAAGTGTTCAAGCGCAAGTTTCTTGCTGAAATGAAGTTGCCATGCGCGCAACGGGATCTGGACCTGCTCGCCGCACTATCTCATCAAACGGATTTCGCGATCGGATGTTATTGCGAAGATGAATCGCGCTGCCATCGATCAATACTGAAAATACTTCTCGAAAAGAGAGGAGCACAAATCAGGTGAGCGTTATTCTTTGGCCCATCAAATTCGTTAACATCGAAGTTTGCCAGTTCTTTGCGCTTGGTTCCGTTTAGGCAGTTGCGACTAGTCAGGCATTAGCCGGATGCGTCCGGACGAAACTTCCTGATTGTTTGACTCTTCCAGGAAGGAGCATCATGCGGTTTGGTGTCACTTCTCTTCGCCGACGGCTTGATTGATATAGGGGCTTGACTCATGTCGGTTTCTTGGCGAACCCCATCTGCGCAGGTTTCGCTGGCACCTTCGTCAATCTTGGGCACGTTGGCAGGCGTTGGTTTGAGCCACTTGTCAACGCTCTCCAATATGTAGACGAGGTCTAAGTTGGCCGCTAGAATTCGCAGCATGGTTCTTCGATCTGCCCGTGTCTTCGTCACACTTTTCCTCTTTTTGCTGCAGATGCTGGGACCGTTCCTGCACGCTCACGCACACGGGCAGGCTGGTCCGGAAGGCTTGCATGTTCACATGCAAACGGGCGTGGTGGATGATCCCGGTCCCACCCTGAAGCTGGACCCCGGCGTTGATCACTGGGTGATGGGGATGCCGCAGGCACATAAGCCGGATACGGACATTGCTCTTAAGAATATCGGTGAACCTCAGCAGCCTGCGCTGGTTTCTAACCAGACTAAATTCCTTGCGGCTGTTTCGGCATCTGCTTTCCGCGCGGGTTATCCGCAAGCGCCTCCAGGGGCGTTTCCCGATTACACCTGGCCTCTGACCCTCGCTCCCCCTTTAGCCTGACTATCCTGTTCGGTTGGCGCTGCATTTGGCTGCGCCAGATTCGGCGCTTGATCGCCCTTATAAACATGAGGTATTCAGGCCATGTCACGGTTCTTCCTCAGACTGGTTATGTTGTCTGCCCTGGGTTTGTCCGCCTGGGCGGAAGACGGTTTCAAGCTGTCGGTCCAGCAGCAGAAGTCGTTGGGCATTCAGACCGCGCCATTGGGCTCCTTTTCAGGCGTTGTCCGAACAGGCTGGCCGGCGCAGGTGGAAGTGTCGGCCGGGCGTTTGCGCATGGTGGTGGCGCCGGTTTCGGGCCTGGTGACCCAGCTGAACAAGGCACCGGGCGACCGGGTAAAAGCAGGGCAGACTCTGGCGCTGCTTTCCAGCACTGAACTGCTGGCCGAGCAGCGCGGACTGATGATGGCGGGCGCGCGCCTCAAGGTGGCAAGGGAAAAAGCGGCGCGCGATGAGAAATTGTTTGCAGAAGGCATCATTGCCGAATCGCGTCTTCGTTCCGCTCAGGCAGAGCTGACCCAAGCCGAGGCCGAATACAACGCCCAGAGAGCAACCTTGCGTGCATACGGTCTGGGAACTGGCAGCATTTCCCGGATAGGCGGGGGCAAGCTAAACGCCAGCCTGCCAGTGGCTGCACCGCTGGACGGAGTGGTACTGGAACAACCGGCAACTGTCGGTCAACGGGTGGATGCGGGTGGCCCGCTTTACAAGGTCGCGGACCTGTCGCGGCTGGTGCTTGATATCAAGGTACCCGCTGACCGTGCACGCCGGATATCAATCGGTCAGGCTGTTTCCGTAACCGGTTCGCAGGCGGCAGGCAAGGTGACATCAATTGGTGCGCTGGTGGGGAGTGCACAAACACTGAGTGTGCGTGCGGAAATTCGTGATCCGCAAAACATGCTCCGGCCAGGTCAGCAACTGGAGGCCCAACTTGGGTCATTGCCGTCAACGGGGCAATGGGAAGTGCCAACCAGAGCCTTGGTCTGGCAGCGGGGGCGCCCCTATCTGTTTGTTGCGGTGGGCCAGGGTTTCAAGGCGGAGCCGGTCAGTCTGGTATCGCACGCATCCGACCACGCGTTTGTCAGTGGGGCACTCAATGGCAAGGAGCAGATTGCGGTTGCGGGACTCGCGTCATTGAAAGCGATTTGGCAAGGCGGGGGTGAATGATGCTTGCCAAATTAGTCGAGTTTTCGCTGTCCCAGCGATTGTTGACGCTTGCCGTGGTGGCGATGCTCACGGCGTTAGGCGTGCGCGCCTATTTGCAATTGCCCATCGATGCCTTCCCGGACGTATCGACCACCCAGGTCAAGTTGATCCTGAAGGCGCCGGGCATGACGCCCGAAGAAGTGGAGTCGCGTATCGCCGCGCCCATCGAAATGGAAATGCTGGGCATTCCGCACCAGCGTATCCTGCGCTCCACATCCAAATATGCACTGACTGACATCACCATCGATTTTGACGAAGGTACCGATATCTACTGGGCTCGCCAGCAGGTAGCCGAGCGCCTGAATGGAGTGATGGCGGACTTGCCGCCGGGCATATCGGGAGGCCTGGCTCCCATCACCACACCGTTGGGCGAGATGTTCATGTTTACCGTGGAAGGACCGCTGACGCTTGCCGAACGGCGTACCTTGCTGGATTGGGTCATTCGGCCCCAACTTCGTAGCTTGCCTGGCGTTGCTGATGTGAATTCGCTGGGGGGCTACGTCAAGACCTTTGAGGTTGTGCCCGATATGGCCGCGCTTGCTGCACGCGGCGTAACGCTTGACCAGTTGGCCAATGCCGTGTCGCTCAATAACCGCAATGACGGTGCAGGCCGCATCAAGGATGGCGAGGAGGTCTGGCTAGTGCGCGTGGAGGGCGCAGTCAGGAGTCTTGATGATCTGGGATCCATCGTGGTGGCCGACAAGGGCGGGATTCCTGTTCGCGTGGGTGATGTCGCCCAGGTTCGTATCGGCAGCCTGACTCGCTACGGGGCGGTTACCAGGGACGGCAAGGCCGAGGCGGTGGAAGGACTGGTGCTGGGCCTGCGTGGCGCGAATGCACGACAACTTGTGGAAGGCGTTTCCGCCAAGCTTGCGGAGATCGAAAAGACACTGCCGCAGGGTGTGAAGCTTGTGCCGTTCTACAACCGGGGAAATCTTGTGGAACGCGCAGTCAGCACGGTTTCCCATGCCCTGCTGGAAGCAGTCGTGCTCGTGCTGGTTCTGCTGTTACTGTTTTTGGGCAACATCCGTGCTGCGTTCGTTGTTGCGGTCATCCTGCCACTCTCGGCCCTGTTCACCTTTGTGCTGATGCGCCAGTTCGACATGTCTGCCAACCTGATGAGCCTGGGCGGGTTGGCCATTGCTATTGGCATGCTGGTCGACGCGGCAGTCGTGGTGGTGGAAAACATCGAAAGCCAGTTGTCGTACGAATCGGGAACGCATCGCCATCCACGCCTGCACCTCATTTACCGTGCCACGCGCGAAGTTGCGGTGCCGGTCGCATCAGGCATCCTCATCATCGCCATTGTCTTCCTGCCGCTGCTCACACTGGAAGGGCTCGAAGGCAAGCTGTTCAAGCCGGTGGCATTGACCATCGTCTTCGCCATGACCGGCTCGTTGCTGCTGTCGCTGACGGTGATTCCGGCCATCAGCTCTTACCTGCTCAAGCAGGACCATCAGGGAGAACCCTGGCTGCCGCGCAAGGCACTGGCGCTTTATACCCCCGTGCTCAGGGCGGCAATGGCTAGACCGGGACCTGTCATTATTGGCGCGTTGGCTCTGCTGGTCGCGGCTGCGGCTGTTTATCCGCTGATTGGCAAAACCTTCCTTCCTAACATGGATGAAGGCGACCTGATCCTGCAACTGGAAAAACTGCCCTCGATCAGTCTGGAGCAAACCATTACGACTGATCAGGCCGTGGAACAAGCCATTCTCAAGCGTGTACCGGAAGTAAAGGGTGTCGTCGCCCGGTCAGGGTCGGACGAACTGGGGCTTGACCCCATGGGCTTGAACGAAACGGATACGTTTCTGGTGCTCAAGTCGCGCAATCAATGGCGCCAGCCGGACAAAGACTGGCTGATGGAGCAAATCCGCGCGGTGATGGAGGATTTTCCCGGCATCAACTACGGTTTCACCCAGCCCATCGACATGCGGGTATCGGAAATGCTGACCGGCTCACGCGGCGACCTGGCGGTCAAGGTGTTCGGTACGGATATCGCCACCCTCAACCAGCTTGCAACCCGAATCGAAGAGACGCTCAGGAAACTGCCGGGTTCACAGGATGTGTTCAGCCAGAAGAACGAGGGTGTGCAGTATATGAGTGTTACGGTTGATCGCCTTGCTGCGGGCCGGTTGGGGCTGGATGCGGATGCGCTGGCCCGACTGCTCAAATCGCAGCTTGAAGGCGACAAGCTTGGGGTTGTCAGCGAAGCCGGGCGGCGCATTCCCCTGGTGATGCGCGGGCAGGAAACCTTGCGTTCGTCTCCCGGCTTGTTTGCCCAGCTGCAAATGACCCTTGCAGATGGCCGTGCAGTTCCCATCACGGCAGTGGCAACAATCGAGCGCGTGGAAGGCCCGGTTGCCATCAAACGTGAAAATGCCGCACGCTTTGTGGTCGTCCAGGCGAACGTGGCTGGACGCGATCTGGTGGGCTTTGTCGAAGAAGCCAAACGGCGGGTGGCGCATGATGTGCAGCTTCCTCCCGGCTACCGGATCACCTGGGGCGGCCAGTTTGAGAACCAGCAGCGCGCTGCGCAGCGGCTCGCCATCGTGGTGCCCATCGCCTTGCTGCTGATTTTTGGCATCCTGTTCGCTACCTTCCGGAGCGTGCGTCAGGCGGTGCTGGTGTTGTCCAATGTGCCCTTTGCCATGGTGGGGGGCATCTTCGCCCTCTGGGTCACAGGGGAGTACCTGTCTGTCCCGGCTTCGGTCGGGTTCATCGCGCTGCTCGGTATCGCCGTGTTGAACGGCGTGGTGCTGGTGTCCTATTTCAACCAGCTGCTTGCACAGGGCATGAAAGTGGAAGAGGTGGTGGTCGAAGGAGCGCGGCGCAGGCTAAGGCCGGTGTTGATGACGGCGAGCATTGCTGCGTTCGGTCTTGTCCCACTGCTTGCTGCCAGCGGTCCGGGTTCTGAAATTCAGAAGCCTCTCGCGATCGTGGTCATAGGCGGTTTGATCACCTCGACGCTGCTTACCTTGATCCTGCTGCCAATCCTGTTCCGCCGATTCGGCGTTTCATCTTCTGTCAGGAGCGTGTCATGAGTCTGGTCCTGCTTACCTTCATTGCACCAGCGCGCCTGGAAGACGACATGGTTGAGCTGCTGCTGTCCCATCCCCAGCTGGCTTCCGGTTTCACGGTGAGTGCTGCTGAAGGCCACGGGTCCGACCTGGCGTTCCAGGGGATTGCCGATCAGGTGCGTGGCCGCGAAAAGCGCGTGCGTATTGAGTGTGTTATTGATGCTGCGCAGGCGCAAGCGCTTGCCAGCCTGGTTAAGAATCGCCTGCCCAACTGCAATATTGTTTTCTGGGTGGCATCCTTGATGGAATTTGGAAAATGTTGAAACGAATTGTGCTACTACTTGGCTCCGTTCTGGCTGCGGATGGCTGGGCAGAGGAGGTCATGCAAACCTGGCCCGGGTTGCCTCCGACGCTGCAGATCACCCAGGCCTTGCAATCCCAGCCCAAAGTGCTCGAAGCACAGGCGATGTTCGAGGCAGCACAAGCCCACGCAAACAGCCTCAAGGCTGGCCCTTATGAATTCAACGTTCGTCTTGGATTACATAACCGCACGGTAAACACCACGCCGGACGATCGCTATACGGAATGGGAGGGCGCGCTTGAACGTTCATTGCGATTGCCGGGCAAGGCTCAGCTCGATGAAAAACTTGGCGAGGAGCACATCAACCAGGCCGAGCTGGCTGTGGGCGACGCCTTGCATGAATCGGGTCGGGAGTTTCTGAAGACCTGGTTTGAATGGATGCACCAACAGGATGACGCACTTCTCTGGCGTGAGCAGACAACGATCCTGAGTCAGCAAAGTGAAATTGTTGCAAAGCGCATCAAGGCGGGCGATGCGCCACCGCTAGAACGCGAGGCTGCACGCGCGGCATTGGCCCGGAGCAAAGCCCAGCAGATTCGTGCTGAACTGGCGCGCGACACGGCAAGTGCCTTGCTGCGTGGACGGTATCCGCAGATCGTATTGCCAGAAGCACTTGTATTGCCTGAGCCAGCAATACCAGAGGGCACAGCCGAAAGCTGGAAGGCCGCCACCATGCAGCATAACCACGAACTGGCACGGGCCCAGGCTGCTGCACGCGCATCCCGAATCTCGGCAAGCAGGATGGAAGCCAATTTGCGCCCTGACCCTGCCATTGGGATTCGTTACAGCTATGAACGTGGCGGTGAGGAAACGGTCCTCGGTGCCTACGTCACTATTCCCTTACCTGGCCAGGCTCGACGGGCTGACCGCAATGCCGCGCAGGCTGAAGCGAGTGCCGCATCCTCGCAGGAAGCGGCGGTGTCAGCCAGAATAAGTCAGGAGGCAGAGGCCCAGTTTCTGAAAGCGCGGTATCTCTACCAGGTCTGGCAACAGGCAAAGGTGGGCACCGAGGCGGCAAGGCGACAAGCTGAAGGCATGGAAAAAGCCTACCAGTTTGGGGAAGCAGCGCTGGATGAGACGCTGATGGCACGCAGACAGTCCCTGGAGGCTCAACAGGCCGAGTCAATGGCCCGCCTGGATGCGCTGGAAGCACAATACAGGCTGAAACTGGATGCGCATCAATTATGGCCGGTGGACGAAAATGAAGCGAAAGCGCATGAACATTAGGTACCCGAGCAAATTGGCGAGATGCTAATCTTTATACTGAGTGGTATGTTCCCTCAGTGATTGGAGAATGATCATGAAAGGTCTCGATAAATTGGCGTTGGGCTTTGTTGCCGTGCTTTGTTCGCCTGTTCTGGTCCATGCGGCTGATGGGGACGGGGTTCAGCAGCGAGTCGATGAGAAAACCCAGCAGGAGGCCCGGGTTCAGCAAAGAGACCGCATTTATGGTTCAGAGCTTATGACGCCTCGTGAGCGCCACGAATATCAGATGAAGATGCGGTCATTGAAAACCCAAAGGGAAAGAGAGAAGCTCCGCCGGGAGCATCACGAACAAATGAAAATCAGGGCCAAGAAATTGGGTAAGACCTTGCCTGACGAACCCCCTGCAAGGGGGATGGGCGCTGGACAAGGTAGAAGTGGCGGAATGGGCTCCGGTGCTGGAATGGGTCGTAATCGTCCGTAACAAGTAAGGACAATCTACCCCGTAACGCCGGTAATTCGACTGGCGCTTTTTTTATCAGCACCTGATCAGGTCTGAAGTTCTTGCCGGCAATGAAACAGATGCGTCTTTAGTTGTTCTGCCAACACCCATCGTCAGTTGTGATGGGTGACAAAGGCAGCTTCCACCGTGAAGTTGCCGATGCCGCGGTGGTTGGTCATCGTCCAGCCGCTGTCCTTTAGATACTGGTTCATTTGCCTGTTCATCCCCGGGTTGCCGCACAGCATTACGCGATCGTGCGCGGGGTCGGCCGACGGCAGATCGATGTGATTGAACAGTTCGCCGGAAATGAAGGCATCCGAGCAGCGCTGGCCGAAGTCGAAGGGCTCGCGCGTCACCGCCGGCACGTAGATGAAATCGGCCCCGGCGCGGGTCTCCAGTTCCTCCCGGTAAGCGAGTTCGGCCGCCGTGCGCACTGTGTGCACCAGGATGACTTTCTCGAACGCGCGCATGGTTTGGGGATCGCGCACCAGACTCATGAACGGCGCCAGCCCCGTGCCGGTCGCCAGCATGTATAAATGCCTGCCAGGCTGCACGTGGTTCAGAGTCAGCGAACCGGTTGCCTTGCTGTTCACCCATACCGTATCGCCTGGCCGCATCTGCGCCAGCTTGCTGGTCAGCGGCCCGCCGGGCACATGAATGCTCAGAAATTCCAGATGCGGATCGTCGCGCGTCGAAACGATGGAGTACGCGCGCGCCACCAGTCTGCCTTCCTGCCTGAGCCCGATGGTGACGAACTCGCCATTGACGAAATTGAAATGCTCCGGACGGGTGAGCTTGAGGCTGAAGGTGTGAGAGGACCACGGACGCACATCGGTGACGGTTTGTTCGAGATAGGGCATGGGATGACTCGGTTGAAATACTTGGCAATACGAAAGAGTTTATCAGGTAACGTTCATATTGACCCCGACAACGGGTGCAGGTTCCCGTACTACGCTTTTCACAATGATAGGGATGTCAGAGTCCAAAGCCCTCAGATCATGACGTTGTGTGCAAATGGCGCAAGCAATTCTCCGAGAACCCTGAGCGCAGTTGGCGTGCGATCGGTATGTTTGAAATGTTGACCGCTTACATTGCGGCCTGACGTCGAGGCAGCTCGGCCAAGGCTCAGTTTTCTTCTGGCAGGATGGTCGAATCGAATTTACGTTTTAGAGCCAACGCAGTCTTTTTGATTGGGTCATCTGAAGCGTGTCCGTTCCTGTTTGCCCGCGAGTTAAAGGGGCTCGTGGATGATTGTATTGTTGGTATTTCGCTTGTTCGCGCTTACCACTTCACCACGTGCACATTGCTGAGCGTTCGTCCCATGAAGCGCTCGCCGATGGTCTGGAAGCGCAGCGGCACATCGGTGACATAAAAGTCGTAATGGGGTTGGGCGGGGCCGGGGTTGGCCAGACCTTTCTCTTCCAGCGTTAAGGCGGCCTGCTCGGCCATGGCTTCGGCGGAATCGACCAGTTGCACATCCGGTCCTGCCACTTCATGCAACAGGGGTTTCAATAGCGGGTAATGGGTGCAGCCCAACACCAGGGTGTCGATCTTTTCCGCCAGCAGGGGGCGCAGGTATTCCCTTGCAGTCAGGCGGGTGACCTCATGATCGAGCCAGCCTTCTTCCACCAGCGGCACAAACAGCGCGCAGGCCTGGGAATGGATGCGCGAGTCAGGCGCGTATTCGTGAATGGCGCGCGCATAGGCATTGCTGTTGATGGTGGTGGGGGTTCCAATGACGCCGATGCGTTTGCCATGCTTGGCCGCGACGGCGCCGGCGTCGATTACATCCAGCACGGGCACGGGCGAAAGGTCGCGCACCACCTGGGCGGCCACGGCGGCCATGGTGTTGCAGGCGATGATCAGCAGCTTCACCTCTTTTGCCAGCAGAAACTCGGCGATCTGCGTGGTGAAGTGGGAGATGGTCTCGACCGACTTGACGCCATACGGCACGCGGGCCGTGTCGCCAAAATAGACGATATTTTCGTAGGGAAGACGCTCCATCAGCGCGCGGACAACGGTAAGGCCACCGACGCCGGAATCGAACACACCGATGGGGGAGGCGGGTGAGGCCATGTCAGGCAGCAAGTCGCGAAAGCGCCCATTCTACATGCTCGCGCACCAGGGCAGAGCGGTGATCCAGTCGTGCCTTGAGCGCCGCGATTGTTGGTTCAGAGGCAGGACCGTTGCCAAGTGCAACGGCGATATTGCGCAGCCAGCGTTCATGGCCGATGCGGCGGATGGCCGAGCCTGCGGTCTTGCGCAGGAATTCCTTCTCACTCCAGCCAAACAGTTCAACCAGCATGGCGGTGTCCAGCCCAAGTCGCGGATGAAAGTCGGGAAGAGCAGTGGTTTGGGCGAATCGGTTCCAGGGACAGGCCAGCTGACAGTCATCGCAGCCGTAAATGCGGTTGCCCATCAGCGGCCGCAACTCTAGCGGAATGCTGCCCTTGAGTTCGATGGTCAGGTAGGAAATGCAGCGCCGCGCATCAAGCTGATAGGGTGCGACGATAGCGCCCGTGGGGCAGGCATCGGCGCAGGCGAAACAGGTTCCGCAGTGATCGCCGTGAGGCGAGTCGATGGGCAGTGGAAGGCCCGTATAGATTTCGCCGAGGAAGAAATACGAGCCTTCGCTCTGATTGATGAGGAGGGTGTGTTTGCCGCGCCACCCTAGCCCCGATTTGGTTGCAAGCTCCACTTCCATGACTGGTGCGGAATCGGTGAACACGCGATAACCGAACGGGCCGATTTCCGCTTCAATCCTCTCCGCCAGTTGCTGCAGCCGGTTGCGCAATACCTTGTGATAATCGCGCCCCAATGCATAGCGGGAGACATAGGCCCTTTCCAGTTCAGCCAGGTTCTTTGATGCATCCACCGCTTCAGGCCAGTAGTTGAAACGGGCCGTGATCACGCGCAGCGTACCGGGCACCAGTTCATGCGGCCGGCTGCGTTTTGTGCCATGGGCCGCCATATAATCCATCTCGCCATGAAAACTATTTGCCAGCCAGTTCTGCAATTGCGGCTCTGCAGCGGACAAGTCGGTGTCAGCAATGCCAATTTGCGCGAAGCCAAGTTCCTGTCCCCAGGCTTTGATCTGCCGGGCCAGTTCAATGTGGCGGGTGGAGGCTGATGCATTATGCATGAGGGGAATGATACGCCGGACGTGACGCTGTCGCTGCCAGGTGAAGACGCCACGATGGCGCTCGGAGCAAGGCTGGCTGCGGCTTTGCAGCCGGGTATGGTGGTTTATCTGCAAGGCGATCTGGGGGCAGGCAAGACCACGCTGGTGCGGGGCATTTTGCGCGCCCTCGGCTACAACGGCCGTGTCAAAAGCCCCACATATGCACTGGTCGAATCTTATGTTTTGTCTAAATTAACCTTGCAACACTATGATTTATATCGCATGATTAATACAAGGGAGTGGTTGGATGCAGGTTTTCGCGATGACTGCAATGCCAGCACCCTGTGCCTGGTGGAGTGGCCGGAAAAGGCCGCAGGCTTGTTGCCCCCAGCTGATGTGCGCGTGAAACTGAGCATATCGGGTGATGGTCGGGAAGCCAGTATCCATGCGGAATCCACCAGAGGCAAACAGACGATGGAGGTGCTGAAATGAATCCATGGCGATTGATCAGTCTGACCTATGTTGCGATGTGTTTTGCGCTATCACCGGGATTGGCCCAAGCGACTATTTCCCTCAATGCGGCGCGGTTGTGGCCTTCACCCGATTACACCCGGCTTACGCTTGAAGCCAGGACGCCTATCCTGTTCAAGTATTTCACCCTGCCGAATCCCAATCGGCTGGTGATTGACCTTGAAGGGGTTGATCTCGATACCAACCTTAATAATCTCCCGGGGCTGGTGCAGGTAGATGATACCTATATCCAGTCAGTGCGGGTTGGCATTAATCGACCCGGGGTCACACGGGTTGTGCTTGAGCTGAAGACCCCGGTACGTCCATCCATCTTTGAAATCAGGCCGCTGGGTGAATACGGTTACCGTCTTGTAGTCGACCTGTATCCTGAATCTCCTGGCGCCACCAGCGCGCCCGATCAACCCAGTATTGCCCAGGCCAATCCGGATCAGGCAAAGCCATCGACGGATGATGCGGCAAGCAGAAATTCCACGGACACGTCAGCGCCTAAACGCAGTCAATACGCGCGTTTGTTGACCATCGCTCTTGATCCAGGGCATGGGGGAGAGGATCCCGGTGCACATGGAGTCAATGCGTATGAAAAGAATGTCACTTTGGCAATCGCCCGCAAGGTGAAGTCAAAGATCGATCAGCAGGAAAACATGCGTGCGCTATTGACCCGTGACGGCGATTATTTTATTCCGCTTCAAGACAGGGTGAGAAAGGCACGCGGCTTCCAGGCTGATCTGTTCGTCTCCATTCATGCGGACTCGTTTGTCAAACCTGATGCGCGTGGCTCATCGGTGTTTGCGCTGTCAGAACACGGTGCGACCTCCGCGGCGGCGCGCTGGCTGGCCAAGAAGGAAAACGATGCTGACCTGATCGGCGGGGCCAATATCGATGTCAAGGACCCTAACCTCAAACGCACCTTGATCGATCTCTCGCAGACCGCGACCATCAGTGACAGTCTGAAATTGGGCAGGTCGGTGTTGGGTCAGTTGGGTCAGATCAACGACCTGCATACGGGACGGGTTGAGCAGGCAGGGTTTGCAGTGCTCAAAGCCCCGGATATTCCATCCATCCTGGTTGAAACAGCATTCATCTCAAATCCGCAAGAAGAAAAACGCCTTACTGACGAGAATTATCAGAACAAGCTGGCCGATGCCATCGTGGATGGCATCAAGGCCTACTTTGCCAAGAACCCGCCGACCGCGCGTATCCGCCGCTCCAGAGATATGTAAGC
Source organism: Thiobacillaceae bacterium (assembly GCA_049578545.1). GTDB lineage: Bacteria > Pseudomonadota > Gammaproteobacteria > Burkholderiales > Thiobacillaceae > DASQBT01. The sequence goes on along the minus strand of JBAUMF010000066.1, from coordinate 11,106 downwards.
ACGCCTGATACTCGTGGTTCCGTATAATCGGAGCCACGATGTCATCCATTCAGCTGCTGCCCGACCTCCTGATCAGCCAGATTGCGGCCGGCGAGGTGGTTGAGCGCCCGGCCTCAGCGTTAAAGGAATTGATCGAAAACAGCCTGGATGCAGGTGCGACGCAGATCGACATCAGGCTGGAATCCGGTGGCTTGAAACTGATGTCAGTGCAGGATGACGGCAGCGGCATGGGACCGGACGATCTGCCGCTTGCCGTGGCGCGGCATGCCACCAGCAAGATTGCCAGCCTGGATGATCTGGAACGGGTTTCCAGCCTCGGATTTCGCGGCGAAGCGCTGGCCAGCATGGCATCAGTTGCCAGGGTAAGCATCACCAGCCGCCGGCTGGACCTGCCCCACGCACACCAGATTGAAGTGGACGGGGCCGCACTTGGGGCTGTGATACCCGCGGCCCTGAGTCGGGGCACGGTGGTGAATGCAGCGGATCTGTTTTTCAACACGCCAGCCCGACGCAAGTTTCTGCGCAGCGAAGCCACCGAGTATGCACACTGTGCTGAAGTGGTGCGCCGCGCGGCGCTGGCCAGGGCGGATGTGGCATTCACGCTGACCCACAACGGCCGGGTACAGATGCGCTACCCGGCGCAAAGCCCGCAGGACCGGATAGGCGCCATACTGGGGGATGATTTTGTCGCTGCATCGATTGCTGTAGATACAGCTGCCGGACCACTGCGTCTGACCGGCATGGCCGCCTTGCCTGCCTACTCAAAGAGCGGGCGCGATGCGCAGTATGTATTCGTCAATCGCCGCTATGTGCGCGACAAGCTCATTGCGCATGCATTGCGTGAAGCGTATCGCGATGTGCTGCATCATGACCGGCATCCAGCGTTTGCGCTGTTTCTCAGTCTCCCGCCAGAGGGCGTGGATGTGAATGTCCATCCGGCGAAGACTGAAGTGCGCTTCCGCGAAAGCCGGGCGGTGCACCAGTTTCTGTTCCATGTCATTGAACAAAGCCTGTCGGGAGGAGCTGCACAGGGCGCCGCCACCGGGGTTCATCAGGCACCGCTGGGTCCAGGGCGCAATACGGTTCCTGCTTCCTCTGCACCTCTTGGCAGCGTGCCGGCCTGGTCGCCAAACCCCGGACGGCAGGGCCAATCCGCCATTCGGCTTGAAGCCCATGAGGCACTGGCTTTGTATGATGCGCTTGCCCGTTCGTCTGCCCGCGCGCAGGCAGAATCGGAACAAGAATCCGAAACCGGCTATCCACTCGGCTTTGCTCTTGGCCAGCTGCAGGGCGTTTACGTGCTGGCACAAAATGACAAGGGGCTGGTGGTGGTTGATATGCACGCTGCCCACGAACGGGTGGTATACGAAAAGCTTAAATCGGCCCTCGATGAGAAAGCGGTTCCAACCCAGACGCTGCTGATACCTGTTACCGTTCAGGCGGACGAGCGCGATGTCGCTGCCATCACAGAAGAAAGCGACGCGCTCAAGGGGATCGGGTTCGCGCTGTCACCGATTGCCGGAAATGCCGTAGCGGTGCGCGCAGTTCCCGCGCTATTGAAGGATGCCGATCCGATCCAGCTGACCCGTGATTTGCTCAGGGAAATCCACGAATATGGCGTAACCCGGCTGGTTACCGGACGACGCAATGAATTGCTCGCAACCCTGGCTTGTCATGGTGCGGTACGCGCCAATCGCAAACTGACCCTGCCGGAAATGAATGCGCTGCTGCGAGAGATGGAAGCGACCGAACGGGCAGGCCAATGCAATCACGGCCGACCCACCTGGTTTCAGATTTCGCTGGCTGATCTGGACAGGATGTTCCGGCGTGGCGAGTAGATGCTGAAGTCCGGCAGCGCTTCTGGATTCTATTCAACTTTCAACCGCAAGCCCTGCAGTGGTATTGAAGCCGCCGTCCACGTAGGTGATTTCTCCGGTGATGCCGCTGGCGAGATCCGACAGCAGGAAGGCGGCAGCGTTGCCCACCTCGTCGATTGTCACGTTGCGACGCAGGGGCGAGTTTTTCTCCCCGTAGGCCAGCAGCTTGTTGAAATCGGCAATCCCGCTGGCGGCCAGGGTCTTGATCGGCCCGGCGGAGATTGAATTGACGCGGATATTTTTTGGACCCAGATTGGCGGCCAGGTAGTAGACGCTGGATTCCAGACTAGCCTTGGCCAGGCCCATCAGATTGTAGTGCGGCACCGAGCGGTTGGCGCCCAGGTAGGTCAGGGTCAGCAGGGCGGCATTGCGGCCTTCCAGCATGGGGAGCGCCGCCTTGGCCATGGCAGAGAAGCTGTAGGCGCTGATATCGTGGGCAATGCGGAAGTTCTCCCGCGACATGCCTGCGAGAAAATCCCCACCCAGCGCATCCTTCTTGGCAAAGGCAATCGAGTGCACGAAACCATCGAACTTGTCCCAATGTTTGCCGAGTTGGGTAAACAGGGCGTCGATCTCCTCGTCGCTGCTCACGTCACAGGGGAACGCCAGATCGGAGCCAAATTGCTTGGCAAAATCGACCACCCGGTCACGCGCCCGTTCACCCTGGTAACTGAACGCCAGTTCAGCGCCTTCCCGGTGGCAGGCGCGCGCAATGCCGTAGGCAATGGAGCGGTTGCTGATCAAACCTGTAATGAGCAGGCGCTTGCCGGCAAGAAAGCCCATGGATATTCCTCGGTATTATTGCGGAAGGGCAATTATCGCCGCTAAGGGGCCAATAAATCCAGTTTGGCGCCTGGTCAATCTGCAACGTGAGGACCTGGAGGACGGGCTATTGTCAAAGCAATAGTGTTCAGACTGTGTTCAGAACTTTCCATCATTCACGTTCGGGAAGTAAACGCTGAAGCGGTTTCCGCCTTGGGGTGGATTTTCCAGGACAACGGTTGCGCCATGGGCGTTGGCAATTTCGCGCACGATAGCCAGACCAAGACCGGAGCCTTCGCCTGTACTGCCCGATATCCGGTGGAAACGTTCAAATATTGTTTCCCGCTCATGTTCAGGAATGGCAGGTCCGTTGTCCTCGACGCTTAGGATCGGTCCGTGATCGGCCCTGCGGGGTTCGATCCGCAACGTGATCCGTGGCTTTGGACCGGCGTATCGAAGCGCGTTGTCGAGCAGATTGTTCACCATTTCGGCCAGCAGCAGTGGGTCACCTTTCACCGGGACTTTTTCATCAGGCCCCTCAAATCCTAGATCTGCGCCCTGGCTCAAAGCCTTGGGCACCCACAACGAGCCCGTATCCATGGCCGACTGGCATAGATCAATGGTGGCATGATGTCTCGGGCTCTCGGCATCGGATTCGGCCCGCGCCATCAACAACAGCTGATTGGTCAGGCGCGATGTTCGTTCAAGCGCGGCGAGCGCCTGCTGCAGCGCTTCAGCATGGCCAGCCGGCTTGGGTTCCCGCAGCGCGCGTTCGATATGGACCTTGATTGCAGCCAGAGGGGTACGCAGTTGATGGGCGGCGTCTGCAATAAGACGATTTTGTGCATCCATCGTCTTGCCCAGGCGGCCGAGCAGATTGTTGATCGCATTGGTAAACGGCCGGATCTCGTCGGGGACGCTTGTTTCGGGCAACGGCGTCAGGTCAGTGAAGCTCCGCAGATGTGCTTCCTGCTCAAGCTCACTGATGGGCGCCAAGCCGCGGCGAACGCCGGAACGGATCAGCAGCAGGGCCAGGACAATGACCAGCAACTCAAGGACGATGACGGTTACCAATACTTCGCTGGCCAGGCGTGTGCGCTTGTTCAGGGTTTCCGCCACCGTCACCTTTACAATCTGATCACCAAATAATTCGGCAATCGTCACCAGCCGTACCTTGTGACCCGAGTAGGTTCCATAGGCGAAGGCTTCGTCCTTCCCGTCAAGAATGGCCTGCGTCAGACCCGTCTGCCCAAGGATGAAACCATCCCTGGCCGAATCGACGCGAAAATAGACCCGATCCTGTGGATCCCATTGCAGCATGTCAGTTGCCTGCGCTGACAGGTTCAGATGCACGTGGCCTTGTGAATAATCAATTTCCCTTGCCAGGGAACGGGCGTTGTCGACAAGGGACTGATCATAGGCGTCCTCGGAAAAGAGGAGCGCAAGAAAGTACGCAATGATGCCGCCTGCCAGACTGACCAGCAACAAAGGCCAGAGCATTCTCCGCAGCAGCTGGTTATGCAGGCTGAGGGTCATTGCCAGCTTCCAGCAGATAACCGAAGCCGCGCACAGTGCGCAGGGCGATTCCGGAATCCTCAAGTTTCTTGCGGAGCCGGTGGACTTGTATCTCCACTGCGGTATTCGACATTTCCTCGCCCCATTCGCAGAGCCGCTCCGCGAGATGCTGCTTGGAGACCACATGTCCGCTGCGCGACATGAGAATTTCCAGAATTCCAAATTCACGGGGTGTCAGGTCAACAATTGAGCCATTTGACTCCACCTGGCGGTTGACGGTGTCCAGCGTTACCAGGCCAACCTGCAGCTTTGACCCCGATCGGCCCTGGCTGCGGCGTATCAGGGCCCGGAGTCTGGCCTCAAGCTCGGGTAAATCAAAGGGCTTGGTCAGGTAGTCATCCGCGCCGAGGTCCAGCCCTGTCACCCGGGCTGTTGCGCCTTCACGCGCGGAAAGGATAAGGACCGGAATATCTCTCCCGCGTCTGCGCAACTGGCGCAATACCTCGAATCCATCAAGGCCGGGGAGGTTCAGATCGAGGACCACCGCATCATAGTCCTGAGTTTGCAGCGCAGTATTGGCGGCGTTGCCGCTAATCATCCAGTCAACCGCATAGCCCGATTGCCGCAAGGCGGCAGCTACTCCCTGCGCCAACTGGGTGTCATCTTCTACCAGCAACAGTCTCATCGTAGTTCGATTCGCAATGGTTCAAGAAGTGCTGCCTGCAACGCCTCATGCGGAACAAGCGTGAACCGGCCCTGGCGCGACCGCAGGATCCTCGGCATGGTCGACCTGCTCCGTCATTTTTGGCGTGTATACTACGCCCCCTTTGTCTTGGAATGAATGTTCTGCTTGCGCGGGATATGCCCTGCAGAATGCCGAGCACATGAGACATGAGCATGACGTTCCAATTTCAAATCACTCCAGCTATGCTGGTGCTTGTGCGCGCGCTGTGTCTATCCTTCAGGGCGGTGGCAGCGGACGATCTCGATTCGGGACCTCCAGCCCCCATGGTGGCACAGACCGTGGCGCCGGAAACGTCGGCTGCGAAGACCTGGAGCGTCCACGGCCAGCTGACGAATGTAACCCAGTGGCATCCCGGATTTAAGGCACCCTACAGTGGCGCAGACAGCCTTGATCCACACTCCAGCAGTGCCGAGACGACGGACCTGACCCTTTATCTGGGAACCCGCCTGTGGCAGGGTGGCGAACTGTACATCAATCCTGAAATCGACCAGGGGTTCGGGCTCAGCAATACCCTGGGTATCGCGGGCTTTCCCAGCGGCGAAGCCAACAAGGTGGGGGCGAGTTCGCCCTACCTGCGACTACAGCGGACGTTCCTCCGGCAGATCATCGGCTTGGGCGGGGCCGCGCAGAACATCGAAGCAGGGGCCAATCGTTTGGGAGGATCTGTCGAGGAAAACGACGTCACAGTGACCCTGGGCAAGTTCTCGGTCACCGATCTCTTTGATGCCAACACCTACGCGCACGATCCGCGAGCCGACTTTCTCAACTGGTCGATTATCGACGCCGGAGCCTTCGACTACGCTGCTGATGCGTGGGGGGATACACGTACGGCATGGCAGTGGAATGGACCCAATCCTGGTGGACGCTGCGGGGCGGTTGCTTCGATCTCTCAAAGGTCCCGAACAGCAGGGTGCTGGATCACAAATTCAGCCAATATGAATGGGTTGGCGAAGTGGAAACGCGTCACCACATCCGGCACCACGTGGGTAAGGTGAAACTGCTCGGGTTTGTAAATCGCGGCTATATGGGCAGTTACACCGACGCCTTGCATCTGGGGCAACAGACAGGTTCCCCGCCAGATACTTCACTGGTGCGGCGCTTCGCATCTCGCCCCGGCTTTGCCCTAAGTGTCGAGCAGGAGATGACATCCAGTCTGGGTGTGTTCGCCCGGGCCAGCCTGAATGATGGCAGCAAGGAGGCCTTCGAATTCACCGAGATCAACCGATCGGTTTCGGCCGGGCTCTCCCTCAAGGGTGACTACTGGGGCCGCCATGACGACACCGTGGGCTTTGCCGCTGCGGTGAATGGCTTGTCCGACGCAGCCCGGGATTACTTTGCCGCGGGTGGCATGGGCATCCTGATTGGCGATGGACAACTCAACTATGGCCCCGAGCGGATCGCAGAGCTCTATTACACCTGGCACGCGGACAGGTATCTAACGCTGGGATTCGATTATCACTATGTTGTCAATCCGGCCTATAACCGTGATCGCGGCCCCGTAGCTATCCTGGGCCTGCGGGTACATGCGGAGTTCTAGGGCGCACGTGGCAGAGTATGGTGAGCAGGTCGCTGTTGCCTATTGCATCCCGGTTCCGCCATTTATACCCATCCGAAGTCGGCCACCAATTGCAATGATATTCTGTCACTTGCGCGTGAAAGCAATCGGCAAGCGCAGCCTTGCCCCAGAAGCCCGGACTACCCGGCACAATCTTGTGCCGAGATGTCCGCTACGCCGTGGAACTGAGATACGGTGGCAAGCCTTCGGGGTTGGCCGCCAGCACCATCGCTAACGCTTGGCAAAGAACTCGTCGTAACGTTGCACGAAGTCCTTATCCTTGAGCGGCGTGTGGCACGCGCGGCAGGTATTCAGGTCAGCGTCCGATTTGGTGCCATTGGGCTTGTAGGCCGTGAAAATCCATTCGCCGGTAGCCAGGTTGTCGGCCACGCCTTTCCCCCAGCCTTCGCCTTTACCCATGACAAAAATTGCTGCCAGGTCTGATTTGATCAACTTGCCGTCCGCACCGACCATGGGCGTGCCGTCTTGATTCAGCTTGGCCTTGTAATTTTCCATAACGGTGACCGTTCCATAGGGGAACGGCTTCCCTGCTGTTGCAGCATATCCCTGAGGATTGACGTAAATGTCCCGGACCTGTTTCGCATCGGGGCGCTGCACGTCAAGCAGGAATCTTGGCCAGGTGCGGTAATCTGCAGGCAAGGGCAATTCCCCGTCCTTGAGAATGGCTGCCGCTTTCGCGGAGGGGGGTGGAGGGTTCGCGCATGCAAGCATGAAGAGCGGGGGGATGGCCATAGCAGTAAAAATGCGGGCGAATTTCATCATTTGGTGCTCTCCTTAAATCGAGTTGTCGGTGCCTGCGGCACCCCGGGACAGGGTCAATTTTCCAATTGTTCAGGAAGAATGGGCCGTCGCCTGTTCGGCAAACGTCGTTGTAATCTAGCACTTGATCAGTCAAGTAGCTATGCGACTTCAGTGAAAGTGGGCCGATGTTCTGCCCCGCGCACGAGGCAACCGGGCACTGGGTTGCCAGACTCGGCGACAGCGTTCCGGATTTCTGAACTCGGCAAGCGACCTTTACCTGCCCTTGGTAGGGCGATCGTTGAATGTGCAGTCAGCACTGCGACTTCGCCGGAATATATTGTTTTATCCAATCGGAAATATATTGAATGCTGCAACAATCTCAATTAGGCTGGTAACGTCTTCGCGACGAGAGATAGGGACTTTGTATCCAACAGCTTTTTATGTGAGGCCGAAAAATGCGTTACATCATCATTGCTTTGGCGCTGTCAGGTTTCATTTCCATTCCAGCAGTGGCCAGTATGGAGCTTTCCGATAAATACGGGTGCAGCGATTGCCACAGGCTGGATGTTAAACCCGGTGCCGTGCGGCAAAGGAGCGAAGGCCCCAGTTACAGGGAAATTGCCGCGAAACGCAAGGGTCAGAAAGGCGCCGAAAAGTTACTGGTCGATATCATCAAGAAGGGTAGCAAAGGGGTCTGGGCCAAGAAATTGGGCAAGAAAACCCAGATGGCTGGCGACGATGAAATCCCGGTCACGGATGCTGACGCCATAGCCAAGTGGATCCTGTCGCTGTAAACAGCGCGCGTACCCGTGGTCCGGAATGCTGGAGAGGAACAATGGCCGGAAAGGTCTTGAGGTCACTGTTCTGGTGTTTGGCCACGGCTTATTTCCTGTTGGCTGCACCCGTCTCCCAGGGTGCGGATACTTTATCCGGGCAAGCCGGCGCCGCTGCTGTCCCCAAAGCCATCGCCAACAAGCGCTGCGTGATGTGCCACGGCGATGCGGAAAACAAGACGGTCAAACGGCCAGACGGGACGGAAGTCAATATCTTCGTGGACAAGTCCGCGTTTGAGCACAGTGCTCACGGCAAGCAGCTTTGCGTGGGTTGCCACAACAACATCACTTCGTTGCCGCATCCCGAGCCATTACCTATACGCGTCGGTTGCATCGAATGCCACAGGCAGAAATGGGCGGAACAGCAGGCACATCCGACCGCAGAATACAAAACGCTGGGGATGGTGAACCAGCAGATCGACGCTTACTTGCATTCAGTCCATGCACAGCCCAATAAGCTGGACGATACCAAGGTCAACGCCACCTGCATCGATTGCCATGACGCTCACAACATTGGTCCCGTGGGGAGCGAGCAGAGTGCCGAGCGCCGCCTGAAGAACCCCGAGGTCTGTGGTCGCTGCCATGAGAAGGAAAAGGCCGAGTACCTGACCTCCGTGCATGGCAGGGCGGTCATGGAGCAGAAGAATGCCAAGGCCGCGGTCTGTTCCGACTGCCACACCACCCACAACATCGCCTCGCCCATGCTGGATGCGACGCAGCTGCGCATCACCCAGAACTGTGGCAATTGCCACAAGCCGATGCAGCAGTCCTACCTGGCCTCTTACCATGGCCAGGTTGAACGCCTGGGCTACACCAGCACGGCCAAATGTTTCGACTGCCACGGTGGCCACGGCATCAAGAAGACCAACGACCCGGCATCGAGGGTGAACAGCAATAATCTCCTGCAGACCTGCCAATCCTGCCACAAGGATGCAACCGCAAACTTCGTCAGCTTCCAGCCCCATGGCAACTCACATGACTTCCACCGGTATCCCGGCATCTGGATCACGACGAAATTCATGGAGGCCCTGATCATCAGTGTATTCCTGTTCTTCTGGACCCATGTTTTGCTTTGGTTCTATCGGGAGTACAAGGATCGCCAGGCTGGCCTGGGCTACAAGCCTGATCCGGCCAAGCCCGCGACGGTCTACTTCCGCCGTTTCAGCGTCTTCTGGCGCTTGATTCACCTGCTGTTTGCACTGAGCATCATCACCCTGGTGCTGACCGGCACCACGCTTCAGTTCGCGAATACGGCCTGGGCGCATGCGGTGATCCATCTGATCGGCGGACCGAAGATGGAGGCGATCATCCATCGCACCGCAGGCGTTATCCTGTTGACGGCGTTCATGGTCCAGTTCGCCATGGTCGGTTTCAACATCTGGCGCAATCGCAAGACCTTTACCTGGTTCGGCCCCACTTCGCTGGTGCCAAGCCTGCAGGACTTGCGCGATATCGCCGCCATGTTCCACTGGTTCCTGGGCCGGGCGCCACGCCCGAGCTTCGACCATTGGTCGTACTGGCAGAAGTTCGATTACTGGGCGCCGTTCTGGGGTATGGCGATCATCGGGGGTACGGGTCTGCTCCTGTTCTTCCCGACCATAACCTCGATTATTCTGCCGGGCTGGGTGTTCAACATCGCCACCATTGCGCATGGGGAAGAGGCCCTGCTTGCGGCGGTATTCCTGTTTACGGTGCACTACTTCAACGTGCACTTCCGCCCGGACAAGTTTCCGATGAGCACTTCCATCTTCACCGGATCGGTGCCGCTGGAAGAGTTCAAGCATGATCACGCATTGGCGTATGAGCGACTGCTCGCCACCGGTGAACTCGACAAGTACCTGGTTAAACCGCCGTCGGCGCGTATGGCCAAAGGTGCCAGGTTGCTCACCGCGGTCCTCATCTTCGCCAGCCTCACCCTGCTGGTTCTGGTGCTGTATGGCTACGCAACAATGTCGCGGTGACTGCGTGAAGCGAAGAACGGGCCGATGGCAAGGCGTTAACTTGTCGTGTTGGTGTCTTGATGATGTCAACGAGTTCTGCGTCAGACCAAGGTGAAATTTTGCGACCGACTTCTGAAGGATATGCCATGAAATATCTGCTACTCGTTCTTCAAACGTGTCTTCTCGGATTGTCACTGGTACTGGCCGCCCCGGCCTCGGCAGGCGATATACACAAACACGGGGGCGCATATTACATCTACTTGCCGGCCACGGTCGATTTTGTCCAAGTGGTGAAACATCTGCAGACCGAAATCGAGAATATGAACTGGGAAGTGCTCAAGGTCCAGGATATCGACAAGGGACTCAAAGAGAACTACCAAATGGATGTTCAGAACAAGGTGGTTTACGCCTGCAAGTCCCAGTACCTGGTCCAGGCCATCAAGGAAGACCCGAATATCAGTCTTATCGTCCCCTGCCGCTTTGCCGTGTATCGTGTCGATGCCAAGGAAAAGGCTGTGGGCGGATGGCCGGGCAAAGCAGGGAAAATTGTCGTCGGCATCTCGGACCCGGTGGATGAAGCACGCCACCTCGGTATCAAGCAGATGAAGGCGGTCAAGGTGGCCAGCAAGGAACTGCAGGAGGTTCTGCAGGCCTTGGCGGATTTTTACAACATGAAGTAAAACCCTCCAGGAACGGTAACCCGCCAAGCGGCTTGGGCCACAAGACCAAGTCGTCCTTCTGTGGCGACTAACCGGCCAATAATGTGGCGATCCGATTTGGTCGATCAAGAGCCATCAGCTTGTGCAATGTTTTGGTCGGGAATAAGTTGGAGATCTGCGATTCTTCAGCCCGATTTTCGGTTCGTCCCAGTAGCTCGCTAGCTGGTCTGCGCCTGCCCTCGCCATAACAAGCTCAGTAGCAGCTTCCAGGAACAGTGTGTTTCTCTACCGACCCGTTCAGCCGTTGGCGCCGCCGAAGAGCCTATGACTGTCTGTGTTGCAGGGCAGACGATTCTAGAGATCCCTGAAGTACACGCTGAAGGTTCTGGCATTGGTGGATGCGCAGATACCCCACGACTGCGAAATCCTGCTGCAGGCGAGGAGTTGTTGTGCCTTGC
>JBAUMF010000065.1:0-20009 GCA_049578545.1 Thiobacillaceae bacterium | reverse complement strand
ACCCATGGTGGAGGTTGCCTTTCGTTGGTCTTTCGATCTCGACAATCAAATTGTCCAACAAAAATCTCCACCGCCTCAACCACTCACTTCCAAGTCAGCCTGTACACCACTTTCGACCATAGCTCCCAAGGAAAAGCTTTTGAGCCTTGGCGTATACCCTGATGTGTCATTGAAGGATGCCAGGGAGCGCCGGGACGCTGCCCGCAAGCTGCTGGCGAATGACACAGACCCAGGTGAGGCCCGCAAGGCGCAAAAGGCCGCCAAGGTAACAAGGGCGGCCAACAGCTTCGAGGCTGTGGCGCGGGAATGGTATGCCAAGCGCTTGCCCGGATGGGCTGCCAGTCATTCGAGCAAGATCCTGGCGCGGCTTGAAAACGACATATTCCCCTGGATCGGCGGCAGGCCCATTGCCGAAATCACAGCACCGGAAGTGTTGGCTGTGTTGCGCCGAATTGAAAGCCGTGGCGTGCTGGAAACGGCCCACAGAGCCCTGCAAAACTGTGGGCAGGTGTTCCGCTATGCCGTGGCGACTGGACGCGCCCAGCGTGATCCTTGCGGCGACCTAAAGGGAGCGCTGCCGCCGGTCACACACACCCACTTTGCCGCAGTCACAGCCCTGCCCAAGCTGGCGGAACTGCTTACGACGATGGATGCCTATCAAGGCAATTTGATAACGCGCTCGGCACTGCGCCTGTTGCCCCTTGTGTTTGTGCGTCCTGGCGAACTGAGGCAGGCCAAGTGGGAACACATCGACCTTGAGCGCGGCGAATGGCGCTACTTTGTGACCAAGACCAAGCAGGAGCACATTGTCCCGCTAAGCACCCAGGCTGCGGCGATCCTGCGCGACCTTCACTGCCTGACCGGCCCGGAAGGGTACGTTTTCCCCGGCCTGCGCTCCCATGAACGGCCCATGAGTGAGAACACGATCAATGCCGCTTTGCGCTACATGGGCTATGACAAGGAAACCCAGACCGGACACGGCTTTAGAGCCGTTGCCCGCACCGTGTTGGATGAAGAACTGGGATTCGCGCCGCACCTGATCGAACATCAGCTAGCCCATTCTGTGCGCGATGCGATGGGCCGCAGCTATAACCGCACAAAGCATCTAGCCGAGCGCCATCAGATGATGCAGGCCTGGGCTGACTTCCTGGACCGACTCAAGGCCGGCGCCGAGATAATCCCGCTCCACAGCAAGACCGCCTAACACAGCCGCCGCCCTGGGGCCATCCTGGGCGGGCAAACACCCCCCAACAGTTAGGAACGGTGCGTCCCTTTCCCCTTTTTTAGAAATTTTCAATTTGCCTAAATTTTGGGCAGTCATTTCACGTAATCGCCAGTCCCGTGTGGCAACTCACGCCGCGCCTTATTGACAAGAATGTTAACTATTTGATAAATAAGGGAGTTTGTTTGCATCTCAGTAATTCCCATGGTATATATTGGGTATCGAAGCGACGGCATCGAGAGTGCAGCAAGCGCCCAGGAGGGCGGGCCAGCGGCCTCTGCAAGGGAAAACCGTCTATGCACCCTGTGGGTGGCTGAACGAGCGAGAGCTTGGAGCCGCCCCCGGGAATCTGAATATCAATTCTTTTGGGGATCTTCCATGAAGACGCAAGGGCCTGGAGCCCTTCTTCTAGTGGAGAAGTGTGCTCCGAGCGTGAACTAAACGCTTTTCAGGAGCACACAATGCAACAACTTTTAAGACTTCCAACCGTCCTGGAACGGACAGGCATGAAGCGAAGTTCGCTTTACGCGGCTGTCGCTGACGGTCAATTCCCAAGACCCATTAAGCTAAACGACTCAGGCCGCGCTGTCGCTTGGCCGGCTGTTGTCATAGATGCTTGGATCGAATCGCGCGTCACCGCCACCCGTGATGGCAAGGGGGTGCAACATGAACCCCAGAAATGAAATCAGCCCCGGTGCGAACGGGGCTGAAGTTGAATCAATCACAAGCAAACTGCTGGAACAGATTATCCCGTTCGACGCAGAGATACAACCCGCCGACATTCTGCGCCTCGAACATGAAGCCCGCCATATCCAAGAGACACTGCTAGATCATAAGGCGCACCTGTTCGGCATGAGCACAGATCCGGCTTGGGACAACCCACTCATGACTGCGCGCAGCTATGAAGCTGCTCTTAATTGCCTGCTGGCCCACAGCGATGACGGAGACTCCGCCTGCACTTCTCCATGCCGCGATCCCGCTGACCTGGCGTTCGAGTATGTGCAGGGCTGGTGCGCGCTGTGGCAGCCAGGCGCGGCCGTCACACCCTTGACCCATGCCTTGGCCCTTCAACAGTGGGACCGCTACGGAGGCCGCAGCATACCCCTGCCGGGCCGCGTGCGAGGACTGGCGGAACTGATACGCAGCGAACCAGCCGCGCCCCGTTTCGTGCTGCCGTGGTTACTGCCTGAAGGTCAGGTCACGCTGTTGGCGAGTCATGGCGGGATTGGTAAGTCCATGCTTGCCGAGACGCTGGCAGCCTGTGCAGTGGCAGCCCATGCCTTCCTTGGGCTGCCGGTCGAGCGCCAACGGGTCATCTACTACAGTGCCGAAGACGACCGTGACATCCTGCTGTATCGACTCGCGAAGATATGCCGGGCGCTGGGCATTGACCCGGATGAACTGGAAGGCAATCTGCACCTGCTGGATATGACCGATCGTGATCCCACGCTGTACCGGGGAGGCAAAGTCACGGAACAGTATCGCTACCTAGGGGCACAGATCCGGGCGCATGGAACTGGCCTTGTAATCATCGACAACGCATCAGACGTTTACGATGACAACGAAATCTCCCGGCCCCGCGTGCGTGAGTTCCTACGTCACCTGCGGCAACTGAACTGCACGACCTTGCTGCTGTCGCACGTGGACAAAGCCACGGCACGGGCGGGGGGTGGCTCTGAGTCCTATAGCGGTTCAACGGCCTGGAATAATTCTGTGCGCTCCAGACTAGCCCTCACCGTCGGACAGGATGGCACTGTGATGCTCGAACACCTGAAGTCAAACCACGGGCAGCTATTGGCCCCGATCCGTCTTGCCTGGACTGATGGCGTGCTTGCACTCGCCACGGCTCAGGCGAGTGATGATCCGCTGCCGGCCATCTTGCGGTTGATTGATGAGTTCACCCAGCGCGGTGAGTTCATCGCTACCGCTACCAACAGCACACGCAACGCCTACCGGATGCTTGACGGTGAACCGGGCTTTCCAAAATACCTGACGCGCGCAAGCGTGACCCAACTCTTACGGCAGGCAGAACGGGACGGATTATTAGGGCGCGAAAACTATGTGTCGAACGACCGGAAACGCCGGGAACGGTGGCAAATCACCCCATTGGCCAAAAATATGCTCTGCGCCATGTTTGCGCCAACTGCGGACTTGTGACCACAGGTTTAAACCCGTGCAGCGTAAGGCTTTGCGCCAAGTGCGCGCAAGTATGCGCAAAGTCTTTACCCCCCACATACGCACAGGGCGCTTTGTGCGCCATGTGTGTAGGGGGTATGGGGGACCCGGCGCACATTTTGCGGGGAACGGTCACTCCCCCCTTCTGTGACCACCAAACCAAAGGAATGTAGAAATGAAGATGGAGCTTTTTGATCGTCAGACCGTTGAAAGCCTTGGGGCAAGACTGGACATTCAACCCAAACACGTCGCGCTGTTTTTTCCAGCCGGCGGCACCCTGGCCGTGCAAACGGATATTTCAATCCCTACCGCTATCCAAGCGCAAATCGCGCGGGTAGCGCTGGAAGTGCTGAAGGTTTCCAACGCGGTTGACATTACCAACAAAGATCAGGATTTGACTAGCACTGGAAAATTGAATCGTCGGCGTGCGCTTGAAGTCGAACGACTGAAAGCTGTGAAGGCACTGGAAGGTGCAGAACGATATGCCAATGACTTGAGTGCCCTCGCGCGTGTCGCTGAAGAAACTTTGTATCAAGCGCCACCCCTGGAAGCAACCGACGCAGCTGGCGCATTAGTTGACCGTGAAATCCGGGATTACTTCCGCACTCTGGCTGGCGACGCATTGACCGAACCGCTCAACGACTTGCAGGCCGGCAAACTCCCTCGCCAGCTGCTGGCCCTGATGCGATCCCCTGTCCCTATCTCGGAATTGATCGACCGGGTCACGGAGCAAAGCTGGGAGGATTTTCTTCAAAGCCAGAAGGCGCAACAGTTCCAAACCGTGAACAATGACCGGGCAATAGCGGCCTGGGCTGTGGGTGCCTGTGCTCAACTCCGCACCCAACTCGACAAGCTGGCTTTCTTTGATCCGGATGCTGCATTGATCTCGGGCCGTCCAGTGATCCGGCCGGCATCGATGGCAGCATGAATCCCGGAGAAAATGCCCCGGCCCTGTTTGATTCACGCACGCACGCGCACGCGCGACCCACGCTACCTGTGGGCAGCCGCGCCTTGATTGTGTTGGAGTTGATAGGACTGCCCGCCGTGATCGAATTGATCGTGGCGGGCCATGCTCAGATCACTATTGCAGCCACGCTGGGTGTGTCACAGGCCAGCCTGGCGGCCTGGCTGTGCAATCAGAGAGGCCCAGGGGCCGCCATCTATTCTGAAGCGCTGAGGGCCAGCGCCGAGGCCATGCTTGACCAAGCACATGCTGTACTGGAAGCGGCAGAGCCCACCACGCCGGGAGTAATGAAGGCCCGTGCTGTAGCTGATTTGTTGATTCGTAAGGCCGGGATTCGCAATAGGGCCTACAGGGACCGGATCGACTCGACGACCCTGCTAGTGGATGGTGCCGGGGACACTCTGCCGGCCCAGGTGCCAACTTTCAGGATTGTGATCGCATCTCAGCCAGATCCAGGGCGGCGCACTTTCGATATGGAGGGTGATTAAAAACAGGAGCATAATTCGCACTGTCCCCAAGCTATTAATGTCGCGCGGTTTCTTGTATAGTTCCAGCGATTCTGAGGCCCTTCTTGGGCCACGAAACGTTCATTTTAGTTGGCCTGACCCAGAGACAATAGAGATAAATTCGTGTCAAACGTCATGGCAAGACCAGATGACCTGCCTGACTTCCGCAACCCTCCGCTGAACGAGGTTGTGCTGGGGGTTCAATTCAACCCGCCTCAGGGCTATCAGCAGATCTATGCAGGGGAGGTGTGGAATCTCTTTCGGAAAGAGTTTCCCAACGTTGAAGAGCAACTGCCCATTCCCCCATCTTTCGAGACGTTTGGACTCCCCTCGAAGGGTAAACAACTCGGTTTTGTCACTGGCGCGACCCATGACCGGTTCTGGTTCCTGCGTCCCGACGGGGACGAGTTGATTCAGTTTCAGCAAGATCATCTCCTGCACAACTGGCGCAAGGTGGGGGAGGGAACCAACATTTACCCGCGTTTTGAGTCCATGATAGAGCGTTTCCGCGGCGAGATGAATCTGCTGGAAGGATATATGAATGGGTTGACCCCCCAAGCCCTATCGATCAACCAGTGCGAGATCTCTTACATCAATCACATTGCACCTCCAGACGAGCAACCACTGTTCGTGTCTGATTGGCTCCGTTTCGTGAATTTTGATCATAAAGAGCCTGATGACTTCACTCTAGGCTTTCGCGAGGTAATCCACGATGCCGAAGACAAACCTCAAGGAAGGTTGATTTGCGAGGCACTCCAGGGGATCAAAGCCGACCGGTGGCCGGTCATCCAGATGACGTTGACGGTTCGGGGAGCTCCGAAGGAGAACACCATCGAATCGGCGTTTGAATTTTTGGCCAAGGGCCGCGAGCTGATTGTTCGTAAATTCGCGGAATTGACCACCGATGAAGCACACATAAAATGGGAGCGAGTCAGATGATCAGGATGCAGAGCACGGCCGCATTTTCGGGGGAGCTAGGTGACGTATCGTCCACGAACAAGATCGTGTCGATTTCATCTAGCCCCGTCCGAATACTCATTGGTGAGAACAGCAGCTCCTGGAGTGATGAAGTTACCGATCGCTTGCAAGAGCTTATCCGACTGAGACCAGGCTGGGATGGCTATCAAGGGCGGCCAGTGAACTTCGTAAATGCGAATTTCGCATTGCAGATGCTGAATAACATCTGTGGGCAGGAAACTCGTGCGCCACAAATTGTTCCCGGCGCTGCGGGCGATTTGCAGATTGAATGGCACACGCTGCAAGGCGACATTGAGCTGCACGTTAAAGGCCCCAATGTGGTACACGCGTGGCGCGCTCTGCCCGGTGGCGATCCGGAAGGAGAAGAGTTGAATCTGACCGTCGATTTCGCCGTCATCGCACATTGGGTTAAAGAGATCACGGAGCCGCCGATTGCCGCTGCAGCCGTTGCGTGACGAAAAAGGCGATGTAGTCCCTCACGATCATCCAGGCATTCTCCCCGAGCACGGGGTTATCAGGCGGATTTCCGAGCATTTTCTAGTTGAGGATGAGAAGGCGGAAGGTCGGCGGATATCGTCCATGGCCTTCAAAGCGTCTTCTGGCGTAAACAGCGGTTTATCTGTCGATCTCCAGCACGAAATCGAGGAAGCGGGTCTCGACGCGAGGATCTATGTGACGACGCCTCGCTGGATAGGCTCGGTGCGTTTTGAGGCAGGCCAGCTACGGGGCGAAGGGTTCATGGTTGGGTCCAACCCGATTGAGGCTAAACCAGGAATTAATGCCAATCCATATCACGGGGAAGTTTGGGGAAATTTCACCAAAGGCAAGCAGCGCCGCCTTCTTGCTCTGTGCGAGTGGTTTGTACCGATCGAGGGGGTGTTGCTTGACAGCTAGCGAATAGCTGTATGGCGCTTTTTCTTTTCAAAAATCGCAACAATATTACTTCAGGGGAAAAGATGGCATCGATACCAAAGAAAGTAACAGAACGCCTGGTGCTAGGCATCAAGAGATTTCAGCCCATTCTTGCCGCAGCTAAAGCACGTGATGTTGGTGAAGCCGATACCGTAACAATCGTCAAGGACATGCTGTCAGATATATTCGGATACGACAAGTATTCGGAACTCACATCAGAATTTGCCATTCGAGGTACTTTCTGCGATCTTGCAACCAAGATTGAAGGGGTCCGGCAGACACTAATCGAAGTCAAGGCAATTGGGCTGGAATTAAAGGATCATCACGTAAAACAGGCAATTGATTACGCCGCGAATCAGGGCGTTGATTGGGTCCTATTAACCAACGGCATGTCCTGGCGCGTGTATCACCTGACTTTCTCAAAGCCACTCGACTCTGAAATTGTCATCGATATTGATTTCTCTGCCCTTAATCCACGTTCAGAAAGCGATTTGGAAATCCTGTATCTCTGGTGCAAAGAAGGTTGGAAGAGGTCGGTTCTCAGCGAGTACCAAACTCAGAAACAAGCGTTATCCAGATTCTTTGTGGGAGCAATGCTTCAGACCGAACCTGTCCTTGAAGTAATCCGTCGTGAACTTCGGCGCGTTTCTCCTGATGTGCACATCGATATTGATCAAATTAAGGCCGTCCTTCTGAGCGAAGTTATCAAGCGTGAAGTAATTGAGGGTGATAAGGCGAACGAAGCCCGGAAGAAAATCGCAACGGCTGCATCAAAATCGCTTCGAGCGACAGTCACGCGGGAAGCCTCAAAGGAACAAGGAGCTGAGCCAGAAACAATTGAAGATGGGCCTCCTTAGTCTCAAGCCCAAAATGCTCCTAGCCTTTGTCACGATGGGGTAACTTTCGGGGTAACCGCCCATCCTCGAATAGCTACATTAAGAAACCATGAGGGTCATAGAGCATTATTAGGGGGAGCTCTTGGCCACCAAGATTGATGCCGTCTTAGAAAATTGGCGCCGAGCGACTTGTGCTGCAGGACTTGAGCGAAGAGCATTTCGGGCGCCGTTTGCAGACGACGACGTGCCCGGTCTTCAGCGTGTGGAAAACGGTTTTCATCGGCGAATTGTCTGAGCAGCGACTCATGATCGGACCGATCCCGCACCGCAGACTTGGCGGATTCAAGGCTCGCAATAGCTTGGAAGAAGTAGCTTCATAGCATTCGGCCTTTCGATCGGCTGATACCTGCCGCCAGATAGCGCAGGGCAATCCCGTGCCAACCCTGCTTTGACAACGTCCGCTGCAATATCGCGCCCGTCCACGGAGCAAATCCCGACTTCGGGTTTATGGGTTCTTGTCCCATCAATAAGGCAGCGTACCGGTTTGCCCTCAACCTTTTCCAGATGGGCTTTCGCTTCCTTTGGACCTGGCTGCCATGGTTCCGGTGCTGCAATGCCCAACCGCACGTTGATCGCCTTGCCGTCAGTGATGACCTGGATCGTGTCGCCGTCCATGACGTGGCAGGTGCCGGATATTTCAGTTTGCGCCAATGCAGGGAAGGAACACAGCAGAAAAACCAGCGTGATTATTTTCATAATGAGTCCCATGGAAATCCCGGGAATGATATCGCCTTTGCATTTCGACCTTCGTCGCGCATCGCCACAAGCTGCCTTGACTCCAGGTTGTACGAACAATTGCCGAGGTCTGTGCCTGCCACACCCCCTGCCGAAATCCCAACGTCACGCATGAACTGCAGCAAGGCGGATTTCAAATTGGCACACGCTTGTTTCGACCCCACTGGGTCCTTGCGAGAAAAGCCCATGTTTCTTCATCGCCTCAAATAGCACGTTGTACGCTGGTATACCGGGTTCCATTCCTGTTCTCCGAGCATCCGGGCTGAAGCGCAACACCGGCTGCGACGAGGCGTCGTCGAGTGCGGCCGCCATAACAACTACGCAGATCGGTATCCGCTTGAACATCAGAAACCCTATGCACACTGTACATAACAATTGCATGGCATGCAGTACCTCATGCCCATAGTTGAATTGCTGTGGATCGAACACCCTGTGCGCTTGTCCGGCTGTTCTTGGCAAGGCTCGCCCGCCATGTACCTGCACCCAGTTGGAATGGCTGAGGGTGCACGAATTCGCGGCTCGCGCCTTGACAGCATCGGCGCACAGGCAGGGGGCGCGCCAAACAATCCGTAGCAGGGGGTGACCCGGTTCAGGTGGCATCGACAGGGTGGCTCGCCGACTTATGGCCCACGCAGATCCTGTGCAAGGACTCCGCGGTAACCGCCGCGGGGTGTCGCTTGCGCTGCCCGGGCTCGGGCAGGAACGGCAGCAGCAGGGAACTAAAGTGAAGCATACTCACAAGCGGGTTCTGGATATATCCTGTTGCATGCAATTCACCACGGCATGTAATCCTTTTGATTCCTGAGCAGCTTGCGTTCATCGACCTGGAAACCACCGGTGCCAATCCGGCGCGGGACCGCGTCACCGAGATCGGCATCGTGCAGGTGGACGGCGACCGCGTCTCCACCTGGAATACTCTGGTCAACCCTGAGCGGCCCATCCCCGAGTTCATCCAGCAACTTACCGGCATTCGCAACGAGATGGTGGCCGCTGCCCCCACCTTCGCCGAAGTGGCAGAAGAACTGGCTGAACGCCTTCAGGGGCGACTCTTCATCGCGCACAACGCCCGTTTCGACTACGGCTTTATAAAGCACGAATACCAGCGCCTGGGGCAGCGTTTCCGGGCCGACGTGCTGTGCACCGTCCGCCTGTCGCGCAAGCTCTTCCCCGCATACCCCAGGCACAACCTGGACAGCCTCATTTCCCGCCACGGTCTGGAGACAGGTAATCGCCACCGGGCCATGGCCGATGCCGATCTGATCTGGCAGTTCTGGCGCCTGGTGCAGCGGGACCGGGGACAGGACGCCCTGGCAGAAGCCGTCCTCCAGCAACTCAAGCGCCCAAGCCTGCCGCCCCATCTGGACCCTGCGCTGCTGGATGACCTGCCCGAAGCCCCGGGGGTGTACCTGTTCTATGGCGAGAACGACGTGCTGCTGTATGTGGGAAAGAGCATCAACCTGCACCAGCGGGTGCTGGCGCACTTCGCGGCCGACACCCGGGAATACCGGGAAATGCGCCTCGCCCAGCAAGTGCGCCGCATCCATTGGCAACAGACCGTGGGTGAACTGGGTGCCCTGCTGCTGGAATCGCGCCTGGTCAAGGAAGGCCAGCCCATCCACAACCGCCGGCTGCGTCGGGCCTCGGACCTGTGCGCCTGGCAGCTGGAGGAAGTGGCCCCGGGTGATTTCCGGCCCCGGCTGGTGAGTGGGCAGGATGCGGACTTCGGCGGCGCAGGTGACCTGTTCGGCCTGTTCGCGACCCCGCGGCAGGCAAACACCACCTTGCGCAAGATCGCTGACGCCTACGAACTCTGCCCGGTCATTCTTGGGCTGGAGAAATCCACCCAGCCGGGACGTTCCTGTTTCGCCTTCCAGGTGCACAAGTGCAAGGGGGCGTGTGTGGGCAGGGAAGCAATCGGATCGCACAGCGCCCGGATGATGGCCGCCCTGGCGAAACTGAAGCTGGAGGGATGGCCCTATCCTGGGCCGATCGGCCTGGTGGAGCGCGATGACTTCCTGGAGTTGGAAGAAGTCCATGTGGTGAACGGCTGGCGCTACCTGGGCTCGGCAAGGAACGAGGCCGATATCCATGAATTGCTTGAACAGTCCGGAAAGGCGCAATTCGACATGGACACCTACAAGCTGCTCAAGGCCCACATGGGCAAGGGCAAGGTCGTGGTCAGGCGGTTGTGACTTGGTAGCCTGATGATCGGGGGCATGAAGCCGGCTGACGGGACAAAAAGCGCAAGGTCATCGCGAAAACCGGGAGTGAAGAGCTTCTGCAGATAACAGCCTGCCAGCGCGGCCGGCCGCATTCAGCCTCTGGTATTCTTCTTTAAATACAATGAATCAGGGAGTGCTCCATGTGCCGTCATGCCATCCTGGCTCTTCTATCCGCCTGTCTGCTCTCCACACTCGCGCTGGCGGCGGGGGTGGAATCTTTCTCCCCGCAGGGGGAGGTCAAAGGGGTACGCCAGGTCAGTGTCCGTTTCGATGTTGACATGGTCCCTCTGGGCGACCCGCGGCTGGCCGACCCATTCAACGTGGACTGCCTGGCCAAGGGCAAGGGACGCTGGGTGGACAACCGCAACTGGGTGTACGACTTCGAGCAGGACCTTCCGGCCGGCGTTAAATGCGGTTTCACCCTGATCGATGGCAGCAAGAGTCTGACTGGCGAGAAACTGGCTCCGGCCGGCTTCAGCTTCACCACCGGCGGGCCAGCCATCCTCACGACGATCCCGTCAGAGGGCGAACAGATCAGCGAGGACCAGGTGTTCGTGCTGGGGCTCGACGCCCCGGTACGCGAAGCATCCCTGCCCGGCCATTTCTGGTGCGAGGCAGAGGGAGTGGCCGAGAAGATTCCGGCACAGCTGATAACGGGCAAGGACAAGGCCAAGGTGCTGGCCGCCAGCGAAACCTTCTTCCAGGGTTATCTTCAAGTGCTGGCCGTCCATCACAGCCTCTATCTGCTGGATGTACCCAGCGGCAGCCGCCGCGAGACCCTGCTGCGGGCCGCCGCCAAGCCCGGTGCCCCGGTGCTGGTTGCCCGCTGCGGCAGGCGTCTGCCCGCAGATCATGCGGTCA
Organism: Thiobacillaceae bacterium; assembly: GCA_049578545.1. GTDB lineage: Bacteria > Pseudomonadota > Gammaproteobacteria > Burkholderiales > Thiobacillaceae > DASQBT01. The sequence goes on along the minus strand of JBAUMF010000065.1, from coordinate 8,538 downwards.
GCCTGGTTTGGGAAACGGGCATCGAGTCATCGACTGGCATCGCCACCAGCAGCGAGCAGACCGTGGCCTTCAAGACCCGGCCCGACTTCAGCGCGCGACTTCACTGCGAGAAACTCAACCCGCGCCAGCCCTGTCTGCCGGTGCTGCCGATGCGCTTGGACTTTTCCGCGCCGGTGGATGTGAAGGCTGCCGCGCGCATCAGACTCAGCAGTGAAAAGAGCAGCTGGCACGGCAAGATCAGCGACGAGGACAACAAATCCGGCTACACCCAGTCGCTGAGTTTCGCGGGGCCGTTTCCGGAAGCCACCGACCTCACCCTCACCTTGCCGGCAATGCTCAAGGATCAGGATGGCCGCAGCCTGGTCAACGCCGCCAGCTTCCCGCTCAAGCTGAAGACTGACCTGGCCCCCCCGCTGGCCAAGTTCGCCAGCGATTTCGGCATCTACGAACTGAACGCCCAGCCCGCCCTGCCGCTGACCATCCGCTACGTCGATACCCTGACCCAGCGCCACGCCCGGTTCAGTGCCGAGCGGCTCATCACCCAGAATCCGATCGAGATCATCGAATGGATGCGCCGCATTCGCGAAAGGAGCGTCAACGAATACGGTGAGCGCGACGAGAAGACCGGCTACGCGCCCATTGTGCATTTCGGGGCGGAAGAATCCATCTTTGAAGATCGCCACAAGATCAAGCCGCTGCAACTCCCCAAGCCGCTGCCCGACAAGGAGACCGAGGTCATTGGCATCCCGCTCCCGGGCGCCGGCTTTCACATTGTCGAGGTCGCCAGTCCGCGCCTTGGCGCCGCGCTGATGGACAAGCCCAAACCCTACTACGTGCGCGCCACTGCCCTGGTGTCCAACATGGCCATACATTTCAAGCGTGGCGATGAATCCTCGCTGGTCTGGGTCACCAGCCTGGATAGCGGCCAGCCGGTTGCCGACGCCGAGGTGGCGGTGCGCGATTGCGCCAACGCCATTTACGCCAAGGGCCGCACCGATGCAGACGGGATTGTGCGAATCAACAAGGCATTGCCCGAAGAGAGTGCCCTGCCCGGCTGCCTCGACAAGTATGATCGGGAATTCTTTGTTACCGCTGCCAAGTCGGGTGACTTCAGCTTCCTGTTGTCTGACTGGGGTTCCGGCATCTCACCCTGGCGCTTCAACCTTTACCAAGACAAATGGCAGGGACCCTACGTTGCCCATGCCGTGCTCGACCGCAGCCTGTTCCGCCCTGGCGAGGACGTGGCGATGAAGCTGTTTGTGCGGCGCAAGAAGTCGGTCGGCTTCGGCTACGTGGATCCATCCAAACTGGGCAATGAAGTCATCCTGCGCCACCAGGGCAGCGGTGAGGAGGTGAAGCTGCCGGTGAATTGGGACAGCCAGGGCATCGCCGAACTGAAGTACACCCTCCCCAAGGAAGCCAAGCAGGGCAGGTACGACATCCTGATCCCGCACCAACTGCGCGGCCAGAACCACGATCAACTGAGTGCCGGTGAATTCCGTGTTGCCAGCTATCGGGTGCCGACCGTCCGCGCCCGCCTCAGCGGCCCCGGTCAGGTAGTGAATGCGTCCGAGATCGCGCTCGACATGCAGGCCGAGTACCTGGCGGGTGGTGCCGCCAGCGGGATGCCGGTGACCCTGCGTGGCCAGTTGCAGGCATATGACACCCACTTCGCCGATTACGAGGACGCCACTTTCGCCAACGGCCGCGTGCATGCCGGCCGCCAGGATGAGCAAGCCGAATGGGTGATCGGCGATTATGAGACCAATGAGGAGATGCCTGCCCCTACGGCCGGCGTGGTGCCACTCAAGACCCTGAAGTTCAAACTCGATGCCGGTGGCAGCGCACGCAATGGCTGGCGGGACCTGCCGCACTCCGACACGCCGCACGTGCTGCAAACCGAGGCCGAATATCGCGATGCCAACGGCGAGACGCGCAGCGCCGCAACACGCGTCACGATCTTTCCGTCCAGGCTGCTGATCGGCGTGCAGCCCGACTCCTGGGTTCAGGCCCGGACCCAGCAGCGCTTCCGCATCATTGCCCTGGACACCGCGGGCAAGCCCATGGCCAACGTGGCGGTGCAGGGACACCTCTATCAGCGCAACTGGTATTCCTACCGCAAGCGCGTGATCGGCGGCTTCTACGCCTTCGAGCACGGCGCCGAGATCAAGCCGCTGGCCGAAACCTGTGCGGGGCGCACCGACGAGCGCGGCCTGTTCTTCTGCGAAACCCACAGCGCTGCGACCGGCAGTCTGATCTTCGAGGCGGAGGCCCACGACGAGCAGAACAACCCGTCCTACGCCCAGTGCGATTTCTGGGTGCCGGAGGGCGACAGCTGGGTGGACAGTTCGGACAACGATCGCATGGACCTGATCCCCGAACGCCGCCATTACGAGATCGGCGACACGGCGCGTTTCCACCTGCGCATGCCCTTCCCCGCCGCCCGCGTGCTGGTCAGCGTGGAACGCGAGGGCGTGCTCGATGCCTGGGTCACCGAGGTCAAGCGCGACAATCCGGTGATCGAGGTGCCCATCAAGCCCGAATACGGCCCCAATATCTTCGTCAGCGCCCTGGCGGTGCGCGGCCGGGTGGGCGACGTGCAACCCACGGCCACGATCGACCTGGGCAAGCCCGCCTACCGCATGGGGGTGGCCGAGATCCAGGCCGGCTGGTCAGGCTACGCGCTCAAGGTTAGTCTCGACACCGACAAGCGGAGCTACCACACCCGCGAGAAGGTCAGGGTCAGGGTCAAGGTACGCCGCCCCGACGGCAGTCTGCCCGGCAAGGGCGCCGAAATCGCCCTGGTGGCGGTGGACGAAGGCCTGCTGGAACTGGCCCCCAACCCAAGCTGGAAACTGCTTGACGCGATGATGCAGCGGCGCGGCATCGCCGTGACCACCAGCACCGGCCAGATGCAGGTCGTTGGCAAGCGACACTTCGGTCGCAAAGCGGTTGCAACGGGGGGTGGGGGTGGCACGGCCAGCGGCCCGGCGCGCGAACTGTTCGACACGCGCATCTTCTGGCGGGCGCGTGTCAAACTCGACGATCAAGGTGAAGCTCAGTTGGAAGTGCCCCTCAATGACAGTCTCACCCGTTTCCGGATCGTCGCGGTGGCCAACGTCAACGTCGGCCGTTTCGGCAGCGGCGAGACCGACGTGGCCGTCACCCAGGACCTGCAGATCCTGTCTGGCGCGGCCCCGCTGGTGCGCGAAGGTGATCGGCTCAAGGTCTATTTCACCGTGCGCAACACCAGCACTCGCAGCATGGACATGGACCTCTCACCGCGCCTCAACGGCCAGGCACTGAGTGTTCGTAGCGAGCATCTGGAGCCGGGTCAGGGCCGCGAGATCGCTCTGCCGGTGGAGGTCCCCTTCAGCGTCAGCCAACTGGACTGGGAACTCGACGCCCACGAGCGCGGCGGCGAGGCCCGTGACCGGCTGCGCATCCGCCAGCAGGTCAAGGAAGCCGTGCCGGTGCGCACCTTCCAGGCCACGCTGGCTCAACTTGCCGAGCCGCTCAACGTGCCGGTGAGCCGACCCGCCGACGCCATACCAGGGCGCGGGGGCATCGGCCTCAAATTCCAGGCCCGCCTGGCCGGCGATCTCGCCGGGGTTCGCGAGTACATGAATTACTATCCCTGGACCTGCCTGGAGCAGCAGACCTCCCAGGCCATCGCCCTTGAGGACGCTGCCCGTTGGCAGGCGATTGCCGCCAGCCTGCCCGCCTATCTGGACCACGACGGCCTGCTCAAGTACTGGCCGGACCTGCCTCAGGGTAGCGACACCCTCACCGCCTATCTGCTTGCCGTCAGCGCCGAGGCAGGCTATGCCATCCCCGACGGCAGCCGCACGCGCATGGTCGAAGGCTTGAGGGGCTTCATCGAGGGCCGTGTACTGCGGGACTCAGCCCTCCACACCGCCGACCTGGCGGTGCGCAAACTGGCCGCCATGGAGGCCCTGTCGCGCTATAAGGAGGTGCAGATTCAAACTAACTGGCTGGACAGTTTCAGCCTCACCCCCAACCTGTGGCCCACCTCGGCGGTCATCGACTGGGTCAACGTACTCGAGCGCAGCCCGCAACTACCCGCGCGCGACCAGCGCCTGCAGGAGGCGCGCACCATCCTGCGTGCACGCCTGAATTTCTCCGGCACGGTGATGGGATTTTCCACCGAGCGCAGCGACTACTGGTGGTGGCTGATGGTGAACGGAGACAGCAATGCCAACCGCATGACGCTGGAGGCGCTGGACGACAGCACCTGGTCTGCCGCCGATCTGGGACGGTTGATGCGCGGTTCGCTGGCGCGCCAGCAACATGGCCACTGGAACACCACGGTCGCCAACGCCTGGGGTGTGCTGGCGACGAGGCGCTTCTCGCAGAAACTGGAAAGCCAGGTCGTTACCGGTATCACCGAGGCCGGGCTGGGCGAGGAAACCGAACGGCAGGACTGGAGCAAGGATCACGGCGGCACGGCTCTGCTGCCTTGGCCGAACGGACCGCAGCTGCTCAACATCACCCATCAGGGCCAGGGCAAGCCCTGGGTCACCGTCTCCAGCCTGGCGGCCATCCCGCTCAAGCAGCCGCTCAATGCCGGCTATCGCATCCAGCGTGAAATCCAGCCCATCGAGCAGCGCGAGGCCGGGGTCTGGCATCGCGGCGACGTTCTGCGTGTGCGCCTGACTGTCGATGCCCAGACCGACATGGGCTGGGTGGCCCTGCTCGACCCGATTCCCTCAGGCGCCACCATTCTCGGCACCGGCCTGGGCGGGGATTCGGCCCTTCTCGCCCAGGGCGAAAAGCGCCAGGGCTGGGTGTGGCCAGCGTATGAAGAGCGCACCCACGACAGCTTCCGCGCCTACTACAACTTCGTACCCAAGGGCCAGTTCATGGTCGAGTACACCCTGCGTCTCAACAACGAGGGACATTTCAGCCTGCCCGCCGCGCGGGCCGAGGCCATGTATGCGCCGGAACTGTCTGGCGAGATGCCGGTGGCGGATATGGATGTAAAGCCATGAGCAGTGATGGCCAGGGTCGCGCGACTTTGGCCCTCCCGGTGCTGACGATGCGTTGGGCAATCCTGCTGTGCCTGTTCAGCGTCCTTGCCGCGCCGATGGCCCAGGCTGTCCTGCCCAGCTTCGCCGAGGTCCGTGCCGCCCACGTTTCCTCCGAGGCCTGGGTGCTCGACCGCAACGGCCGCCTGCTGCAAACCGTGCGTGTGGACAAAGCGCGCCGCCGTCTGCCCTGGGTGAGCCTGTCCGACCTCTCGCCCGCCATGACCGACACCCTCATCGCTTCCGAGGACAAGCGTTTCCTGCGACATTCCGGCGTCGACTGGATAGCCATGGTCAGTGCGATCTGGACCAATCTGGCCGAACAGCAGCGGCGCGGGGCCTCAACCCTCACCATGCAACTGGTTGGCCTGCTCGACCCGGATCTGCATCGATCTGCCGACGGCCGCAGCCTGAAGCAGAAATGGCAGCAGATCGTTGTCGCGCGCGAGCTGGAAAAAAGCTGGACGAAGGCGCAGATCCTTGAGGCCTATCTCAATCTGGTCAATTTCCGCGGCGAGCTGTCTGGCATCGCTGCCGCCTCCACAGGCATGTTCGGCAAGTATCCATCCGGTCTGGACCGGAGCGAGGCCAGCCTGCTTGCCGCACTGCTGCGCAGCCCCAATGCCAGGCCGGCGGTCGTTGCAAAGCGGGCCTGTGCGGTGGCGCAGAGCATTGGTCAGGCGGATTGCGGTCGCATTTCCAGTCTGGCCTGGACCGCCCTCGCCCAGCGTTCGGCGCTCGAGCCGGAAAACCAGCTTGCCCCGCATCTGGCGCGGCGCCTCGACCTGCATGCCGACCAGAGCATGCGCACCAGCCTGGATGCGGATCTGCAGTCCTACGTGCTGGACACGCTGAGGCAGCAGCTCACCGAACTGCAGGACCGCCAGGTGGAGGATGGAGCAGTGCTGGTGCTGGACAATGCCAGCGGCGAAGTGCTGGCCTGGGTGGGCTCAAGCGATTCCACCTCGCAGGCCCCAGAAGTTGACGGCGTAACTGCCCCGCGCCTGCCCGGTTCGACCCTCAAACCCTTCCTCTATGGCCTTGCCATCGAGCGCCGCCTTCTCACTGCCGCGTCGCCGCTGGAAGACAGTCCCCTGGTGCTGGATACACCGCTCGGCCAATACATACCGCAAAACTATGAGCGCGACTACAAGGGGTGGGTAAGCGTACGGACCGCACTGGGCTCCTCGCTCAACGTGCCGGCGGTGCGAACCCTGTTGCTGCTTGGTGTCGAACGCTTTCATGCCGGGCTCAGGAACATGGGGCTAAGCACCCTTACGCATGACAGCGACTTTTACGGCTATTCGCTGGCACTGGGCGGTGGCGAGGTCACCCTGCTTGATCTCACCAACGCCTACCGCAGTCTGGCCAATGGCGGGGTCTGGCGGCCGGTCAGCTGGTTGCCAGCCCGGGGTGGCAACCCTGGCAGGAACAGCAGCGGCAAGCGTGTCCTGTCACGCCAGAGTGCCTACATTATCAGCGACATCCTCGCCGACAAGGCTGCCCGCAGCCTTACCTTCGGGCTCTCCAGTCCGCTGGAATCCATTGGCTATGCGTCAGTCAAGACCGGCACCAGCAAGGACATGCGCGACAACTGGTGCCTGGGCTACAGCCACCGCTATACAGTTGGCGTGTGGGTGGGCAATGCTTCCGGCGCGCCCATGCGCGACGTCTCCGGCGTTTCTGGCGCGGCTCCGATCTGGCAGGCGGTAATCAATCATCTGCAGAAGGGACACCCAGGGCAACCACCCAAAATACCCCGCGGCGTGGAAAGCCGACGGGTGCATTTCGAACCGGCCATCGAACCGGATCGGCGCGAGTTGTTCCTGGCGGGTACCGGGCTGGACCGCATCGCCATGGCGCAAAATACACCACTTAGCGCGCGCATCGAGGGGCCCGGCAACGGCGCCGTCCTGGCCCGCGATCCCGACATTCCCATCGAACGGCAGAAGGTCCGCTTCACCATCGAAGGCGCAGGCAAGACGCTGGACTGGTATGTCAATGGCAAGCCTGCTGATCCGGCCTGGCTGGATTCCGATGGCAGCCTGCTGTGGCCGCCAATGGCCGGAGCGCACCGCATCACGGCGCAATCGCGCGACGGCAACGTCGTCGACGCGATGTTCGTGACCGTAAAGTAACGGCGGGGCGGGAGCGCAGGCAGGCCCGAACTTCCGGGAGTGCTCTTGGCTGACGCGGGTGACCCGAATGAGGACCAGATCGCCGCAGCAAGATACGCCCCGCTTGCAAAGCAAGCGGCTATTTTCGTCTTCGTTTCGCTCGCCGGGCTATGGGCCGTTGCGGCAGGGGTTCTTCCTTGTGGCTCAATATCGCAATCCCGACGATGCCCAGTACGACAAGGACAACGGATACCATTTCTGCCTGGGTGGCGTTAATGCCAAATACCTGAAAAACAACGTTGACACGAATGGGCTCAATCAAGAGCCGCTCGATTCCGGCAAGCACAAGATAGAGCGCGAACAGCCAGCCCGGCCGGAACGGGTGATCCCTCATGCTCCACAGAATGGCAAAACCGATGAACGACATGAGTGTCTCGTAGATCGGAGTCGGGTAAACGCCTGGTTGCGCAATCCGTACGCCTGATACGTTGTTTTCATAAGTCTGGCCCCAAAGCCACGCGGGAATCCAGTCGGGCTTGATTGAGAAGTCCGCCGGAATGCCCCAATCGCCATCGCCGGACAACTGACAGCCTATTCGTGCTATTCCATATGCAAGCATCAACACTGGCGCGATGGCGTCGAGGACAATGCGGAGTGGAAGCCTGCGCCACCTGACGTAGATCGCGCCGGAGAGCGTGCCCAGGATCAGCCCCCCGTAATAGCTGAAACCGCTGCGCGAAAAAATCATGTCGAAAGGGTGTGCCACGAATTCTTGCGGATGCTCGAGAATGTGAAATATGCGAGCACCGATCAAGCCTACGGCAGTGACGAGTGTGACGAGATCGACGACGACCTTGTCGAGCGGCACGGGCTCTTGAGCGGACTTACTGTCCTTGCCTCTGTTGCGGGCTTGCGCCAATCCAATGCGACCCGCATCCTGGAGCCGCTTCAACTCCCTGTAACCGATCCACGTAGAGATAAGCAGCGCCAATGCGACCATGAGCCCGTACGTCGGCAGCGGCAAGGGCAATTGGACGCCAAACGCTTTGAGCAGATCACCAAGATACGGAAAAGCCAGGGTTCTCATCACGGCACCTCAGGGGCCACGTATGCCAGCGGAGCACGAGACCTCCGCAAATAACAGCTATTGACAACACCGCGCGCGCACGGCGCTTCGCCATCCGGAAGTTTCGCCGTCACGATTGCCAAAGTCTGGGGCAATTCTATCAGCCCTGAATCGCCCTAATCCGAAGTTTGGCGCCATGAACGAGTGAGTTCCTTGATATTGCAGACGAAACAGGATTGGTGTGATGCGGTTACTGGGAACAGCCTGGGTCGATGCCGAGCAGAGCAAAGGCTTTGGCTTGTGTCGG
>JBAUMF010000064.1:0-47471 GCA_049578545.1 Thiobacillaceae bacterium | reverse complement strand
GGCGAATTGCGGTGGAAAGCGATGGCAGGTGCCGCCGGTAAGATCCTGCGGCCTGAAGAAGGTACAGGCCTGGCAGGTGTCCTGATCCGCTGAGGCAACTTGATTCACGTTAAGGTCTCGCGAGAGTAGAGAAAACGCCCGTCGGCAGACGCGGGTATGAGCAAACTGGGCGATTGTAAGATCCCTTGCATTATTGCGCCACCCAGGACGGGTTCACTGGATCGGCTCTTCACCCCAAGGCAACCACGCTCACGGGGCAAGTTGAACCCCCTGTTGCGGATGTCAGGGCAACAGATCACACCTGCTGCCCACGCTTCAACACCCGGCTCTCGCTGTTCGGCCGCCCTTCTTCCATGAGCAAACGTCTAGTGGGCGTTTGAATTTGATAGCGCAGGTTGATCATTTCCTGACGCCCGCATTTGATGCAGCTGCCTTCATCCCCCATTGCCAATGTTCGAAAGATCGCATCGGTTGCGGCGCTGACTCCCCGTCCAAACCGCCCAACATAGCCTGCAACGCCCCACCCGCCTCGTGCCTGCTCGGAGCAGTATCATCGACTATGGAATTTTTGGTAACGGTATCCAGTGACCTTCAAATTCGAACTCGCCCGCCATCATAAATGCCACCAAATATGAAAACCACCCGCACGGAAAACCGTAACCCCTTGAACTGCGTAATGAGCAATTGTTTGATTCTGCGTGCGACAGCATCAATAAGTATTATTCATCATAATAGAACAAAGCCGTCCAAACGCATGTCACTCCCACTCGATTATTAACGGCATATGTAAGCTATTGTCCCATTTAGAAGTTCGTTCTGCGAGTAGCATTTTTACCGTCAGACTTACCGTCAATCTCATCTGATCCCCGAAAAAATCTTTCAGCATCCATCGAGATGTATCGAGATCAATCGACGATCTCTTGCGGGTCACCTTTCGAGATGTACCGAGATCTATCGGTTCCCGCGATGCTCCTTGGCAACGTCAACGCGCCCTCTTGCTGGTCGAAAATGGCGCAAGAGAAGTGCCGGCATCAAATCACCTAACCTATGGTCTTTCCGTTCTTATTCGTCAATTTTTTACCGTCACGACACTGCCTTGAAGGCATCTGCGTCCCGAAGAACAACCGGAATGGCCCTCATCAAATGCCTTAACTGACTGCCACACAACGAGTTTTCGACCAAATTTTTACCGTCAGATCACCCCTGTAGCATACAAAACGAAATGGTCTTTCACGCGGTTGTTCGCCATGTTTCCTCTCTGGCCTGCCGAATCGAATAACCCATTGTCCGGTAACCACGCTGGCGCTTGTCCCACATCCGTCGCAAGGCCGGATGGCCAGTATCCACGAAGTCCACGATCCGCACATCAATCTTCATCGCATGCTCACGGTGAAGGCGCCCGGCGTATTGCTGCAGGGTTCCCTTCCACGACACCGGCATCGCCAAGACCAGTGTGTCGAGCGGAGGATGGTCGAAGCCCTCCCCTACCAGCTTGCCTGTCGCGAGCAGGACGCGCGGAGCTTCCGGTGACAAAGCCTCGAGTTGTCCCACAAGCGCCGCTCGCTGCTTTCGTGACATCCGGCCATGCAGCACGAACAGCGACGGAACCTTTCCCTGCAATGCCATCGAGATGGCATCGAGATGATCGGTGCGTTCGGTCAGCACCAGCACCTTGCGGCCTTGGCTGAAGGCGTGTTTGATTTCGCCTGAAATTGCGGCCGTGCGTGCCTGATCGTTGGCGAGGTAGCGGAACACATCCTGAATTCCGGCTTCGATCGGCAGGTCGATCCGTGCATGTAGCGAATGCGGCACCACCTCCAGGTTGTGCGGGGCACTGGCAGGTTTCGCTGCCGTGTGACGTATCGGGCCACACTGCATGAAAATGATCGGTTGCTGGCCGTCGCGGCGGAACGGTGTGGCAGTCAGACCGAGCACATATTTCGCCTTGACGCGCTTCAGAATGGCGTCGAATGACACCGCGCCGACGTGGTGGCACTCATCCACGATGACGTGACCGTAGTTTTCGACCAACGAGTTCACCTCACCCTGCCGCGACAGAGACTGCATCACCGCGATGTCGATCTTCCCTGTTGGCTTGGCTTTGCCGCCGCCGATCGTCCCGATCGTGCCCTTGCCGACACCAAGGAAGGCCTGCAGACGCTCCTGCCACTGTTTGAGCAACTCCGTGCGATGTACCAACACCAGTGTGTTCACACCACGCTTGGCGATCATCGCTGCCGCTGCGACGGTCTTCCCAAATGCGGTAGGCGCACACAATCCCCCGCGTCATAGCTCAGCATTGTGGCAACCGCCGATTGCTGATCGGGACGCAACACACCGACAAGAGTGACTCCCACTGACTCACCGCCGTATCTCTCGTCACGTAGTTCGCAGCGGATGCCGTTGTCTTTCAGCAATTCCTGCGCGGCATCCAGGCATCCGCGCGGCAAGGCAATGTGCTGTGGGTAGTTTTCGGCACTGCCAATTACGCGCGGTTTGTCCCAGACCGACATACGCATCGCCTGTGCCCTGTAGAACTCCGGGTTCTGGAATGCAGCAAGGCGGATCAGGCGGTTGGCCAGCGATTGCGGCAGTTGCGCCTTCTCGAAGTAGATGAGGTTGCTCAGCGTCACAGTGAGTGACTTCGGCAGTGCGCCCGGCAGCTGCTTCGTGGAGGGGGCCGAACGTTTCCACGGCGTAGCCAAATCCTCTTCGTCGATGAATGTGACATCCAGTGGATGCACCCCGCCCGTAGCACGCAGAATGGTCGGCTCGATGTCGTGCGGTGCCATCGGCTGAATTGAAGCGAGGAATGCCCATTGGTCGCGATAGGGGCACAGTTCCGTATCAACGAAAACGCTGCAACCGTTCTCACGAGGAATCTTCTGCAGGGGCAAGGCGATCAGGTTACCGAAGCCGCCCTTGGGCATTGTGTCCTGGTTGGGAAACAGGCGGTCGTAAGACTCAAGCTTCAATTGCCGGGTTCGCGAACAAGTATGACTGATGATGGCCGTACCCAGGCGACGAGCATCGTGGGCCGAGACCCAGCCAGCGAAGAACACCCAAGCGTGCGCTCCTTTTCCGGAGCGCGAAATCTCAAGGGCAACGGGCACGCCAAGTTCCTCACATGACTTCACGAAGGCACGAGCGTCATCTCTCCACTTGGCCTCGTCGAAATCGATGGCGAGGAAATGGCAAGTATCGTCCTCGTGCAGGGGATAGACGCCCACCGTGTGCTCGCCGGCCAGATGGTCGAAGATGACCGAGTCGGAAAGCGGAATCAACATTCGGTTGCTACAGTCCCCACACCTGATACGCGGCTTTTCGCAGACACCTGCACGCCACTCGTTGGCACAGGCCGGTGAGTAACCGGACTTGTCCGTCGTCTTGCTCTCCCAACGAATCGGAAAGACATCTGTGCGCCCCCGGAATAACCGCCGAAACAGCGCCACCTTCGCGTTCGTGGAGAGCCGTGATGCCTCCGGCGTTGAGGCAGGCGACAAGCGCTCTGGCTGCTGGGTGCGCCATTGAATGCCGTTCGCTTCCAACAGCGCGATCAGCCGGGCGTTTTCGGCCTTTAATTTCGCCGATGGATCCCGTTCAATCATGGAACCCATAGCCGGTGATCAAGCCGTCCATAGGATCACGCACGGCGCAACGGATCCCGTGATGCCAGAAGTCCCGGAAATCGTTTTACGCGCAATTCTTCGAGCACTGGTTCCGCGAGCTTCCACCCCTCGCCGCTGATCTTCGCAATCAGCTCGGTCCAAACCCGCTCGAACGCATGGATAGCATCCGCCTCCTCGAAACGAATACCCGCCGGTAGCAGCGGCATGATGTCCTCTGTCAGACTCCGAGTAAGCTTTTCAAGCATGCGCTGCTCGGCGATCGCACGCGTAATCGGTTTGCCTTCCAGCGCCAGATAGTGGTCAAAACATGCAATCACTTTTTCCGGGGCCAGCGCAAGTTGCTCCAGTCCCTGATGCAAATCGAACAGGTCGCGGCTCGCGCGTCGCTGCAGCAACGCGCGCAGCTTCGTACCGAACAGTTCCTCGGGCTCGAATGACGCGATCTCGGTCTTTCCTCGGTGCCAGTCGGTTTCCAATGCAAAGGGATACCGCTTGATGCCGAGCAGGTTCGTGTGCTCGCGAGTGTTTATCTCGACCTTGAGCTTTAGCATGGCCTGGGAATCGACCTCGGGTGCAAACTTGAAGACGAGGTGCATCGAATGACCTGCTTGCTCTCGCTGACATCTTCCAAGCCACGACAATGCTTCGCGGATCGCGTCGACTGTCGTACCGATGTGCTCTGCCTTTATTTGCACGAGATCGATGTCTTCGGAATAGCGCAGCGGCTGCTTGAACAGCAGTTTGTGGATCGCCGTTCCGCCCCGGAACGCTATCTTGTCCTTCAGTGCCGGCGCATTGAACAGGTCGCACAGCGCGCGGCTAATGATCAGGTCCTGCTCGACCTGCCTCAAGTCTGGCCAAGGCGCCGTGACACTCCATGCCTGCAGGAAGGCGGTGGGAATCATTCTGCGACTTCCACCGTTTCATTGATCATGAGCTTCCATTTGGCGTTTCTCTCGTGAACCTGCGCCAGTGCCGCCACGATGGGCTTCACGGCGGGATCCAGTAACAGCGTCGTCTTGGCTTGACTGACGAACGGCTCCAGCGCACGCGCTTGGCGACCGTGACCCGCCCGTTCGAGCAAATAGCCGAGCCGACGTACTACCGAGTTTTCGTACACGGCAGCCGCCTTTGCCAATGCGCGCGGATTGGCATTTGCGCCGATGTCCTTGGCAATCTGCGCGACGCCGTTGATGCCGGCCGCCTTGTGGAAGTAGCGTACGCAATCGAGCAGCGTCAGTTCGACGCCGGCCACCTTTGCGAAGCCGGCATCGCTCTTCATCTGATCGACCAGGTCGGCCTTGTTTAGTTGAGCAAATGCCTCCCTCCCCTGATAGAGAAACTGCAGGCGGTGACGCCCAATGATTACGTCACGCAACTGCCGCGGGACGACGGCTTGGAAGACCATGCTGGCCTGATGCGAAGAGCCGTGGAATGCCGCCGCGCGCAGCAGCGAGATGCGGTAATCGATCCCTTGATGCTTCATCAGCGGGTCGATCCACTTGACGGGATCTGGCGCGCCGGAGATCTGGTCTTCCGGACGCAGGATCAGATAGAAGCCATGCCTGGGGTTCGCCAAGCGGTGCTTGTTGATCGCGCGCGTGAGCGCCGCGGCTAATGCCTGCGGCTTTAGGCTCAGCGCAGCGGCTACATCATCCCGGGAAAAGTAGGCGCGGCCGCGCTTGAGCAGAGCGTCGAGGTAGTATTCGAGGGGGGCCATGCCGTACCATACGCAAAACTCGACAAATAATCAATAGTTTTGCATACAATTTGGGCTACTCCCACTCGATGGTTGCAGGCGGCTTGCCGGAGATGTCGTAGGTGACACGATTGATGCCGCGAATTTCGTTGATGATACGGTTGGAAACCTTGCCTAACAGCGTATAGGGCAGCTCTGCCCAGTGCGCCGTCATGAAATCGGAGGTTTGTACTGCGCGAAGTGCAACAACGTAATCGTAGGTGCGGCCATCGCCCATCACTCCAACTGATTTCACCGGCAGGAAGACGGCAAAGGCCTGGCTGGTTCTGTCGTACCAGCCTGATGCGCGCAGTTCCTCAATGAATATATGGTCCGCCTGACGCAGCAGATCGGCATACTCTTTTCTGACTTCACCCAGGATACGTACTCCAAGGCCAGGACCGGGAAAGGGGTGGCGAAACACCATGTCATGTGGCAATCCCAACGCCAGGCCCAGTTCACGCACTTCGTCCTTGAACAATTCGCGCAGCGGCTCCAGCAAGTTGAGGTGCATGTCTTCCGGCAAACCACCCACGTTGTGGTGAGATTTGATTGCATGTGCCTTTTTTGTTTTTGCGCCGGCTGATTCAATCACATCCGGATAGATGGTGCCTTGGGCCAGCCATCGTGCATTTTTCAGTTTGGCCGATTCAGTCTGGAACACGGCCACAAACTCACCGCCGATGATTTTTCGCTTCTTCTCTGGATCGGTCACGCCTGCAAGTTTGGACATGAACTGATCAGTGGCATCCACATGGATCACCCTGACGCCCAGGTTCCGGGCAAAGGTTGCCATCACCTGCTCGGCTTCATTCAGCCGCAACAGACCCGTATCGACGAACACGCAGGTCAGCTGATCTCCAATAGCCTTGTGAATGAGCGCTGCGGCCACGGAGGAATCCACGCCACCAGACAAACCGAGGATAACCTCATCATTTCCCACTTCCGAACGGATGCGGCCTACGGCTTCCTCCACGTAGTCGGGCATGTTCCAGTCACTGCCGCACCCGCAGATGTCGTGAACAAAGCGCTGCAGAATGGCCTTGCCCTGAAGCGTATGTGTGACTTCAGGATGAAACTGAACGCCATAAAATTTGTGCTCCTCGTCCGCCATACCAGCAAGCGGCGTAGCCGCATTGGATGCAATCACCTTGAAGCCGGGCGGCAGTTCGGTCACCTTGTCACCATGGCTCATCCACACATCCAGCAGGCCATGTCCGTCGCCGTTGCTGCGATCCTCGATATCCCGCAACAGATGGGAATGTCCCAGGGCACGAATTTCCGCGTAGCCGAATTCGCGCTTGGCCGAGGATTCCACTTTGCCGCCCAACTGCGCAGCCATGGTTTGCATGCCATAGCAGATGCCCAGTACAGGCACGCCAACTTCAAATACAGCCTGCGGTGCACGGGGCGTTTCCTTCTCGTAGACAGAATTGGGTCCACCCGAAAGAATGATGCCTTGCGGGTCAAAGTCACGAATGAACTGATCGGTCATGTCATGAGGATGAAGTTCGCAATAAACGCTCGCCTCCCTCACGCGCCGCGCGATGAGTTGCGTGTATTGGGAACCAAAATCTAGAATGAGAATTTTCTGGTGCGACATGGTATCTGGCTAAATAGAAAGGGGGCTTGCGCCCCCGTGGTCTCAGCTAGCTTATTCCACCCGGTAGTTGGGCGCTTCCTTGACGATTTGAACATCGTGCACGTGCGACTCTTTTACTCCTGCGGAGGTGATCTCCACGAACTCGGCTTTCTTATGCATTTCTTCAATGGTGGCAACGCCCAGGTAACCCATGGACGAGCGCAGGCCACCCATCAACTGATGGATCACATTGAGGGCAGTTCCTTTGTACGGAACCCTGCCTTCAATGCCCTCAGGCACCAACTTGTCCGCATTAGCTTCATTATCCTGGAAATAACGGTCCTTGGAGCCTTGCTGCATGGCGCCCAGCGACCCCATGCCGCGATATGACTTGTAGGAACGCCCTTGATACAACTCCACCTCGCCCGGTGCTTCTTCGGTTCCTGCGAGCAGGCCACCCAACATCACGCAATGGGCGCCTGCCGCCAGTGCTTTTGATATATCGCCCGAATAACGTATACCGCCATCGGCAATCAGCGGCACACCCGTTCCAGCCAGGGAGTCGGCCACATTCGACACCGCCGTAATCTGCGGCACGCCCACGCCTGCAACGATTCGGGTAGTGCATATGGAACCGGGGCCAATGCCAACCTTGACCGCGTCCGCGCCGTAGTCGACCAGCGCACGTGCTGCACTGGCTGTGGCAATATTGCCGCCTATCACCTGAACTTCGGGAAAATGGGCCTTGACCCATCTAATGCGATCCAGCACACCTTTGGAATGGCCATGCGCGGTATCGACCACGATGACGTCCACACCCGCTTCTGCCAATGCTGCCACGCGTTCTTCCGTACCTGCACCCACACCTACCGCCGCGCCAGCCCGCAGCCGCCCTTGACCATCTTTGGAGGCATTGGGGTGCTCGCTTGATTTCTGGATATCCTTGACCGTAATCAGGCCGCGCAGTTCGAACGCGTCGTTGACCACAAGTACCCGCTCAAGACGATGTTTACGAAGCAGCGACGTTGCTTCCTCCCGGCTGGTGCCTTCCTTTACAGTGACCAAACGATCACGTGGGGTCATGATGTTTGTAATCGGCTGATCAAGATTGGTCTCGAAACGCAAATCACGATTGGTAACAATACCCACCACCTTGCCCCCTTCCACGACAGGCAAACCTGATATCTTGTATTGACGCGTGATGGCAAGTACGTCTCGGACCGTCATGTGGGGCGCAATGGTTATTGGGTCCTTGACCACCCCGGACTCAAACCGTTTGACCTTGGAGACTTCCATCGCCTGTTCCTGGGCACTCATGTTTTTATGGATAATGCCGATTCCGCCTTCCTGGGCAATCGCAATGGCCAGGCGAGCTTCCGTCACCGTGTCCATGGCAGCGGAAATCAAAGGCAGGTTCAAAGTGATATTGCGGGTCAGCTGTGTATGCAGACTGACATCTCGGGGAAGAATCTCGGAATGAGCAGGGACGAGTAAAACGTCATCAAATGTGAGCGCTTTTTGCAGGACTCGCATATTATTTTCCTAGGCGCAAATACAAATTATACGCTGGTGTGTCAGCCGTTCAAAATAACGTCAGGGATAGGCCGCTGTTGGCCATGAACCCTTCAGAGATTGAATGTGGATTTGGCAACAACCATTGTACAAACAACTGGTTACACCAAAGTGTTTCAGCAATTTAACGCGCTCACACCTCACCGTCAATTTGCAATTCGATGCTTGTTGAATGGGTCATTAAAGTGGCCCCTCTTGGTTGGAATCTACCAATCCAAATATGGATATCAACATTGACGCAAACGCGAATACGGGCTAATTTTCACCCATCCGCAAACGCGGGAAGAACTTTCAGGCTTGCCTGATACCGAAAATCGATGAGGAGACTTGCATGCGTCATATTCTGATTTCACTCGTTGCCGTTTCACTGCTTGCGTTGGCGGGCTGTGCGACAAAACCAAGCAGTGCTGCAACGACACCAGCGGCAACGCCCACCATCAGCGCCGATGCAAAAGCTGCATTGGACAAAGCTGAAGCCACAGTCAAAGAAGCAAAAGCCAAATACGCCTTGTGGACAACCGCGGAAAGTGCAATAAAGGCAGCTGAAGAAGCGGCCGCAAAGGGGGATAACGACGGTGTAATCAAGAACGCCAAGACGGCTCAAGAACAAGCACAGTTCGGCCTTGAGCAGGCCAAATTGCCTCCCCTTGAATTGAAGAACTTATAAACAGGAACACGGGGCCGCGCCCCGTTTTTTTTATGATGCGCAGCGTACTTCTTTTCTTTTGTCTCAGTATTTCGTTAACTGCATTTGCCGGGATCTACAAATGGGTGGATACGGATGGCCATGCCCACTACTCTGACCAGCCTCCCTCTGATAGAGCAACGGCAATCAAAAACGCCCCTGAGCAATCGGATCAGGCGATTGCCTCGAAGCGTGAACTGGCCGACAAGGATCTCGCCTTCAGGAAACGGCAGGAAGAAGCAGCCAAGGCCAAGGAGAAAGCCGACAAGGACGCTGAGTCTGCTCGTATCAAACGGGAAACCTGTGCGCGCGCACGCAGCAATCTGGCTGCCATGGATGGAAACAAACGCATTTACACTACCGGCCTAGCTGGCCAGCGCCAGTACATGAGCGACCAACAAAAGCTTGACGCACATGTCATTTCAGAAAAGGCTGTGGCAGATAATTGTCGCTAGGTTTCATGGTCTGTTCCCACGGCTTCTTTGGCTAAATCACCCCCACCCTTTTTCATTACCTTGCCCTGTTCGGCACGTTGCCTGCGAACTTCCTTTGGGTCAGCAATAAGCGGACGATAAATTTCGACCCGGTCCTTATCGCGCAACGTGTTTTCCAGCTTGGCCAGCTTGCCAAACACACCAACCTTGTTTGTTTCAAGGTTAATGTCGGGGAATTTTTCCAGCAATCCCGAAGCATGGATCGCCTGTTCAATTGTCATCCCTTCCTCAAGCTGCATTGGAATGATGATTTGCTGGGCAGGCAATGCGTACGCGACTTCAACAGATATCTTATTCATTCACGCTATAAACCTCTTCGGCACGCTGAACAAAAGCATCAACGAACGTGTTCGCGATATGGCTGAAAACTGGGGTTAAGACGGATTCCAGTAATCCATTCGAGAAACGGTATTTCAATTCGAAATCAATTCTGCAAGCCGTATTTCCCAAGGGCTTGAACTTCCAATGACCTTGCATATGTGTAAACGGTCCTTTCTGAAGATTGATATACATTTCCAGAGGAGGAACTTTCACATTTTCAGTTGTGAAGCTTTGCCTCACACCCATGAAATCGATTCTCAAGGTCGCAACAGTCGTATGCAAGTCGCGTTGGAGCAGCTCCGTTCCACCGCACCAAGGAAGGAATAGTGGATAATCCTCCACCCGGTCAACCAATTCAAACATCTGGCTGGGGCTGAACTCCACCAGCACAGTCTTATTCACATGAACCACGATTGCAACTCAAAGTAAAATCGGCATTTTACGAAATCCCTGTTCCATGACCATCACTGATAACAAGAAAGCGTTCCACGACTACTTCATTGAGGAACGCTACGAAGCTGGTCTTGTTCTCGAGGGCTGGGAAGTGAAAGCCATCAGGGCTGGTCGCGTCCAACTGAAAGAATCCTATGTCGTGGTCAAAAATGCTGAGGTTTTCCTGATCGGTTGCCATGTCAGCCCGCTGCCAACAGCGTCAACGCATATTCACCCTGACCCTGTCCGTACCCGAAAGCTTCTGCTGCACGGTCATGAAGTCAGCAAGCTGATTGGCAAGACAGAGCGAGCAGGTTACACCCTGGTTCCTTTGAATCTTCACTATGTCAAGGGTCGCATCAAGCTGGAAATCGGCCTGGCAAAAGGCAAGAAACAGCATGACAAGCGAGCCGCCGAAAAAGAAAAGGAATGGAAGCGGGAGCAATCACAATTGATGAAACAGGATCGAATTGGAAAATAAGTCAAAGTCGAAATATAGACCCAGATACAGGCCCGGAATACTCAAGATCTACAATAAGTTGGGCGCCGTTCATCGGGTGATACTTGTAAACCATTGAAAATCAGGCATACTCGCTGCAAGTTTCGCAAATAGCGGAGTTTATTATGTCTCCAGTGCCTTTAACGGGTTACGAGGTGGAATTCATTCCCCTGGAACGCCGACTATCTGACAGGCGATTTGCCTCATCTGTCTCGCCCTTGCCCTGCGGCATCAAGATGGACAGGCGCAAAGACCAAGGCAGAAGGTCTGATGATCATAGCCCCCAACCACAGTTAAAAGCCGTCCAATAGGACGGCTTTTTTACGGGCTGACCCTGACTTGGAGATGCCCTTCGGTCAAACGGCCTATGGGATTGGCGCTCATGAATCCATTTTTCCTGAACAACTCAAGGACCTCATCTGCATCATTCTCATCGCAGGCCACCAATAAGCCTCCGCTGGTTTGCGGGTCACATATCATTTTGCGTTGCCAATCCGACATGCTGTCAGGCAAGGCAACTTCATGACCGTAGCTGCTCCAGTTGCGTTCTGACGCTCCCGGACCAAATCCCTGCTGCGCTAGCTTTTCTGCCAACGGATGAATTGGCAAACTGGCAAATTGAATGTCGGCAGAAAGCCTGGACCCGCGGCACATTTCCAGCAAATGGCCCAGGAGGCCAAAGCCAGTTACATCTGTAATCGCATGCACGCCTGACAACCGCGCCAGCCCGATACCAGGCGTGTTCAATTGCGTCGTAGACGCTAGCATTTGCTCATATGCCTCTTTGCTGAGCTTGCCCTTTTTCATCGCATCCGCGAACACGCCAATGCCTAAAGGCTTGCCAAGGATCAGCACATCACCTGGTATGGCCTGGTCGTTTCGCTTGATCTGCTCCGGGTGGACAACTCCGATACCTACTAAACCATAGATGGGCTCAGGTGAATCAATCGAGTGACCACCCGCCACGGGAATTCCTGCAGACCTGCAGACTGATTCGCCGCCTTCAAGGATTCTTCGGATTACGTTGACAGAGAGTTTGCCGATGGGCATCCCCACTATAGCCAGTGCAAACAACGGTTGTCCGCCCATCGCATAGATGTCCGATAGCGCATTGCTCGCTGCAATCCGACCAAAGTCATAGGGATCATCAACAATAGGCATAAAGAAATCAGTGGTCGCGACAATGGCCTGCTGATCATTCAGCTTGTAAACCGCAGCGTCATCACTGGACTCGGTTCCCACCAGCAAGGCTTCCGGCACCAAGCCGGCAGGGGCCATACCTGCCAACAATTCGTGCAGTACGGCAGGGGCAATTTTGCAGCCACATCCTCCCCCATGGGACAATGCAGT
The DNA here is from genome assembly GCA_049578545.1 of Thiobacillaceae bacterium. Classification (GTDB taxonomy): domain Bacteria; phylum Pseudomonadota; class Gammaproteobacteria; order Burkholderiales; family Thiobacillaceae; genus DASQBT01. Next base: position 35,169 of record JBAUMF010000064.1, on the reverse strand, counting down.
TAATTTGACTTCTTCCATAGGGTTGATTGACTTGAAGCATTCGGGCGCAGCAACCGTAGCACAGCTGGCAGAATTTGACGAGATAATCGATGCACGTTCGCCCGCCGAATTTTCCGCAGACCACATACCGGGCGCCATCAATCTGCCTGTCTTGACCGATGAGGAGCGTGCCAAAATCGGCACGATCTATAACCAGGTTTCGTCGCTTGAGGCAAAAAAGTTGGGGGCAGCCATGGTTTCGCGCAACATTGCCCATCACCTGGAGGTACATTTCCTTGGCAAGCCCAGGAATCACCGCCCACTCGTATATTGCTGGCGCGGCGGAAACCGCAGCGGCTCGCTGACCCATGTGCTGCAAAAGATCGGCTTTGCGGCTGCCCAGCTGGTTGGCGGTTACAAAGGGTATAGACGAAAAGTTATCGATGACCTGGAAAGCCTACCGGGTCAATTTCAGTTCAGGGTAATCTGCGGGCCAACCGGTAGCGGAAAAAGCCGGTTACTCCAGGCATTAACCCAAGTTGGCGCCCAGGTGCTTGATCTGGAAGTTCTGGCTGCACACCGTGGTTCCGTGCTGGGGGTTCTGCCCGATCAAATCCAGCCAACGCAGAAATCCTTTGAAAGTGCCCTATGGAATCAGTTGCACCGGCTGTCTCCTGACGTACCTGTTTTTGTTGAATCAGAAAGCAGAAGAATCGGTGACCTGCAGGTTCCAAATGGACTCATCATTGCCATGCGCAGCAGTCCTTGTATACAGCTTGAGCTCCAGCTCGATGCACGCGCTCGATTGCTGTTGGAAGACTATAAACATTTTGTTCAACAACCGGACTTGCTGATCGCACAACTCAATTGTCTCACTGCACTGCGAGGCAAGAAGACTGTTGATGCCTGGCAAACCCTGGTTGTGAATGGCGACTGGCCGGGCCTGGTCAGTGCACTGTTGAATGAGCATTACGATCCCGCTTACAGGACATCTCTCGCGCAGAACTACGGGACAGACAAACAGCTGAGCACTGTGAGCATAAGAAATATATCCCAGATTGACTTCGAACTGGCAGCCCGATCGCTGCTCAATTAGGGATTCAGTTTCCAGCGACCAACTAGCTGGTAGGTCTGGCCATGATCCGACTGAATGGACGCAACAAGCACAAATTCCTGTGGACTCCAGGTAATCGGCTCAAAGGATACCTGGGTGGTGCAGCGGGTATTGCGCAGTAACGTGATATGGGGCTTGTAGGGTCGCTGATCAAAATTGATGCCGGCTGATTCAAGGCTGTCTTCCAGTCCATACACTAGTTGTGCCAGTTCTGGCGGTGTCTCCGCGGGATTCAGAAACCCCACCTTGTTGTGCCGCCAGCACGCCGCCTGCTTGAACAAAAGCTTGAAACTCTTGGCCTGCATACGGGCAGCCAGTTGACGCAGCTCTTCCAACTGGCCGGCAGGCGTCTCGCCCAGAAAAACCAGAGTCATGTGCAAGGAATCCGGCTTCGTGCGCCTTCCATTCCACACTTCCTGCAAAAGTGCGCTCGTTTTCCATAGGGCGCGCCGAACGTCTTCTTCCGGCCAGAGCGCAAAGAACAGCTTCAACGAGTTTTGACTCACAGCCGATCACGCGCAATCAAACATACGGCCTGCGCAGCAATTCCTTCCTTGCGACCGGTGAATCCCAAAAACTCGGTTGTAGTGGCTTTCACGTTCACGCAACCATCTTCCAACCCCAAATCAGCCGCTATATTCCCTGCCATGGCAGGAATATGCGGTGCCATTTTGGGCGCCTGGGCGATGATCGTCGCATCCACATTCAACACTCTCCAGTTCATTCCGGACAAACGTCCAGTCACATCGCGTAGTAGTTCTCGGCTATCAATGCCTTTGAACCGCGGCTCCGAATCCGGGTAATGTCGGCCAATATCACCCAGCGAAGCCGCACCCAGGAGGGCATCGCAGATCGCGTGAATCAGCACGTCCGCATCCGAGTGCCCGGCGAGGCCCTGATCATGAGGAATGTCCACGCCCCCGATGATCAGTTTTCGTCCCTGCTCGAAAGCGTGAACATCAAATCCCTGGCCAACTCTGAGTTCAAGCATTTCGCTCCTCCAGAATCAAACGCACCAGCTCGAGGTCCCGCGGATAAGTGACCTTGATGTTGCGGCTGTCCGACTCCACCAACTTTGGTCTAAGGCCCATCCTTTCGATAGCCGACGCCTCGTCGGTTACCTGGTTGCCAGCCTGTTCAAGTGCCGCAAGAAGCTGTGCATGACGAAACATCTGTGGAGTTTGAGCCTGCCAGAGCCCTTCCCTCGATTCTGTGCTTATTGCGCGTTGTTCCCCATCTGCCCTTTTCAGGGTATCGGCTACGGGTACAGCAAGCAGGCCGCCCACAGCATCTGTTGCCAGAGACTCGAGCAGTTTATCCAGCAACACATGATCCAGCGCCGGACGTGCTGCATCATGAACCAGTATCCAGTCCTGGCTGCCAACCTGAGTGCTAAGTTGACGCAAGGCCTGTATCACGCTCTGTGCTCGGGTGTCTCCACCGCAACGCAATACCACCAGCTTGGAGCCAAATTCACTCCAGTCGTAGCTGTCCCATAGCTGATCTCTTGGCGACAAAATTACATAAACCCGGGAAATGCTGGCATGGCAGCAAAATGTGCGAACGGCATGCTGGATCAGCGGTCTACCAGCCAGCGAGAAATATTGCTTGGGCAGGTGACCTCCCATTCGGCTGCCAGTGCCTGCGCCCGGAATTAGTGCGTAATACCTATTCTGCATATGTCGGTGATTATCCCGTTCACTAACCGGCAGGTGCAAGGCACACCGGTATAATTAGACTTTTCATTTGTCCTATGTCTGTGACCAGCCGCATTCCCGAACCCGGTGAGAAAACGAGGATCAGCGGGCTTGTCGGCGCCATGGATGCCTTGCTCCTGTCCAGGCTTGCCGAACAAAAGAGACCGTTGATGGTTCTTTGCGCAACGGCTTGGGACGCCCAGAGACTGGTTGATGAAATCAACTGGTTCAAACCCGAGCTCAAAGCTGCATTGTTTCCCGACTGGGAAACCCTCCCATACGACTCATTTTCGCCCCATGCTGACCTGATCTCGGATCGCCTGGCGACCCTGTACCAGCTCTCTCGACGCGATTTCAGTATCGTTGTCGTACCCCTGACCACTGCCCTCACTCATCTGCCACCCGCAGAGTTTCTGGCAGCCCATACCTTCTTCCTCAAACAGGGTGATCGGCTTGACGAAGCGGCTTTCCGTCAGCAAATGAGTCTGGGTGGCTACAACCATGTGAATCAGGTCTATTCACCCGGCGAATTCAGCGTGCGTGGCGGTCTGCTTGACCTGTTCCCAATGGGAAGCCCGTTGCCTTACCGGATCGACCTGCTCGACAATGAGATCGAGAGTCTACGTGCATTCGATGTCGACTCACAGCGGACCATATATCCCGTGAAAGAGATCCGGCTATTACCCGCCCGGGAATTTCCGCTGGATGAAGCGGGAATCAGCCGGTTCCGCCAGAGCTTCCGCGAGCGTTTTGAAGGAGACCCTTCCAGGTCTCGACTTTACAAGGATGTCAGCAATGGTCTGGCGCCGGCCGGCATCGAGTATTATCTCCCCCTTTTTTTTGAGCACACGGCCAGCCTGTTCGATTACCTGCCCTCTGAAACGGTAGTCTGTATGCATGGTAACGGCAACCAGGCTGCCCAGCAATTCTGGCAGGAGACCCAAAGCCGCTACAAGTTGATGCGCGGCGATCCGGATCGTCCCCTGCTTCCGCCACAGGATCTCTTTCTAAGCGCAGAGCAGCTCTTTATCAAGCTCAGGCAATTTGGCCGCCTGGATCTTGAGACTACCGGTGAAGGCCCTTCCATTGCATTGCCCCCAGTGGATGTCGATCGACGCGCGCCCCGTCCGCTCGCCCAGTTGCAGGCATTCATTGATACCAGGCCTGGAAAGATTTTGCTGGTCGCCCACAGTCCTGGAAGACGCGAGACGCTCGCGGAATTTCTTTCCGACCATGGCCTGTCGACATCAACCTGCGAAAACTGGGCCCATTTCCAAAGCCAGGCCGACCGCCTGCAGCTCACCAGCGCTCCACTGTCTGCGGGTTTCATCGTCAGGGAGGAAGGCTATGCAGTCATTACCGAAACCGAGCTTTATTCCCTGCCTCCGCGACGGCCAGGACATGCAAAACAGCTTACCCAGGTTGAAGGGCTCATACGGGATTTATCCGAACTGAAAATCGGCGACCCCGTGGTGCATGTACAACACGGCGTCGGACGTTATCTGGGCCTCATGACCATGGACATGGGCGACGGCCTCAGCGAGTTTTTGCAACTGGAATATGCTGGTCGGGACAAGCTTTATGTCCCAGTAAGCAACCTGGGGGCGATCGCCCGCTACAGTGGCGCCGACGCGGACCACACTCCCCTGCACAAACTGGGCACCGAGCAATGGGAAAAGGCCCGGCGCAGGGCCATGCAGGCTGCTCGCGACACGGCTGCGGAGTTGCTCAATCTCTATGCACGGCGGGCTGCACGCACTGGCCATGCATTTGCGCTCAATCAACACGATTACCAAAATTTTGCCGAAGCGTTCGATTTTGAGGAAACCCCCGACCAGGAGGCCGCGATCCATGCCGTCGTCGCTGACATGGTATCGGGCAAGCCGATGGATCGCCTGATCTGCGGTGACGTAGGTTTTGGCAAGACCGAGGTTGCCCTGCGTGCCGCATTCGTGGCCGTCATGGGCGGCAAACAGGTTGCCGTGCTGGCACCAACCACACTATTAGTCGAACAGCATTTTCAGAACTTCTCCGACCGCTTTTCTACCTGGCCCATCAAGATCTCCGAGCTGTCGCGCTTCCGCACAGCCAAGGAACAGCAGGCCGCGCTGGATTCGCTCAAATCCGGCGAAATCGACATCATCATTGGCACCCATCGCTTGCTGCAAAAGGATGTGGAATTTAACCGGCTGGGTCTTATCATCATCGACGAAGAGCATCGCTTTGGCGTGCGACAAAAGGAGCAACTCAAGACCCTTCGTGCAGAAGTCGATGTGCTGACTCTCACCGCCACGCCGATCCCCCGGACCCTCGCCATGTCACTGGAAGGTATCCGCGATTTCTCCGTCATCGCCACTGCCCCGCAGAAGCGCCTGGCTGTCAAAACCTTTGTGCGACCCGAATCTCCCGGACTGATCCGCGAAGCGGTACTTCGCGAACTCAAGCGCGGCGGCCAGGTCTTCTATCTCTATAACGAGGTAGACACCATAAAGGTCATGCGCGAAAAACTCGAACGGCTTCTGCCCGAAGCGCGCATTGGCGTCGGCCACGGCCAGATGCCTGAACGGGAGCTGGAACACGTGATGCGCGATTTCTATCAGGGTCGCTTCAATCTTTTGCTGTGCACCACCATTATCGAAACCGGCATCGACATCCCTACGGCCAACACCATCCTGATTCACCGATCAGACAAATTCGGTCTGGCCCAGTTACACCAGTTGCGGGGGCGAGTCGGTCGCTCCCACCACCAGGCATTCGCCTACCTACTTGTGGATGATGTAAAAAGCCTGACTGCACAAGCCCGCAAGCGCCTCGAAGCGATCCAGCTGATGGAGGAACTGGGCGCCGGCTTTCACCTTGCCATGCATGATCTGGAGATCCGTGGCGCTGGCGAGGTACTGGGTGAAAAACAGAGCGGCGACATGCTGGAGGTCGGTTTCTCAATGTTTAACGACATGCTGGATTTAGCAGTGAAAAGTCTCAAGTCAGGGAAGGAGCCGGACCTGGCTCAACCGCTGGGTGCAGTCGCCGAAATCAATCTGCACCAGCCTGCCCTGCTGCCCGAAAGCTACTGTGCAGACGTGCACGAGCGCCTCATCATCTACAAGCGGCTGGCCAACTGCAAGACAACCGATGAGATAACCCTGCTAGCCGAAGAGCTGATCGACCGTTTTGGCTTGCTGCCTGAGCCCACCAAAACCCTGCTCGAAGGGCATAGATTGCGCTTGGTCGCCAAACCACTTGGCATTACGCGCCTGGATGCTACACAAGAAGGCATCACGCTGCAATTCATTAAAAATCCGCCCATTGATCCAGTTAGAATCTTGTTCTTGGTGCAAAGCCGGCGGGACGTCAGACTGGCAGGCCCGGATCGGCTCAGGTTGCAAGCACCCCTACCGGACCTTTCCACAAAAGCCAACGCTGCACGAACCTTGCTAACCGATTTAACTTCACAATAAGCAGAACTGACCATGAGCCTTATTCGACCCTTTCCCGGCTTGCGCCCTGCCGAAAACCGTGCTGCGGAAGTGATCGCGCCACCCTATGATGTGCTCTCCACTGCCGAAGCGCGGTTACGCGTGCAAGACAAGCCTCTCAGCTTCCTGCATATCTCCAAGCCCGAAATCGACCTGCCTGAAAATACCAATCCCTACGCGCCCGAGGTCTATGCCAAGGCGGCGGGAAATCTGCAGACTATGATTGCAACAGGCGTACTGAAGCAGGACGAAGAGGACTATTACTACGTTTACCGCATCAGGATGGGTGAGCATGTGCAGACGGGTATCGTGGCCGCGGCCAGCGTGGCGGATTACGATTCCAATCGCATCCGCAAACATGAGTTTACCCGTCCCGACAAGGAGGATGACCGTGTGCGACAAATTGATGCGACCAACGCTCAGACCGGTCCTGTGCTGCTGGCGTATCCACGCGCGCCAGATGTTGATGCCATCTTGGCCAAAGTGGCTAAGGGGAGGCCTGACGCAGATGCAGTCGCCGATGACGGCGTCCGACACACCCTTTGGGTCATGCGCGATGCGGCGGATATCTCGCGAATCACGGCATTGTTTGATGCCATGCCTGCGATCTACATTGCTGATGGCCATCACCGTTCAGCGTCGGCCTCACGTATTTGCGCTGCACGCAAGGCTGCCAATCCAGGACACACGGCCAAGGAAGCCTACAACACATTCCTTTCCGTGATCTTTCCCGCGCATGAAATGAAGATCCTCGATTACAACCGGGTAGTTACTGACCTGAATGGAATAACAGAGGAGACCTTCCTCGACAAGCTTAGCAGCGCCTTCAACGTCGAATCGGCTCGCGAAGCTGTCAAGCCCGAAATGCCAGGCCAGTTTGGCCTGTATCTCGCCGGCCGCTGGTACCGGCTCAACATTAAGCCTGACCTCATTCCGCAGAATGACCCGGTTGCTCGGCTTGACGTCAGCCTGCTGCAGAACAACCTCATCGCACCGATACTTGGCATTACCGATCCCCGCCGCGACAAGCGCATCGACTTTGTCGGCGGTATTCGTGGCCTCGGCGAACTCGAAAGAAGGGTCAATAGTGGGGAAATGGTGCTGGCATTCTCTCTTCACCCTACCCGCATGGACGACCTGATGGCGGTCGCCGACGCCAATCAAGTTATGCCACCTAAATCCACCTGGTTCGAGCCCAAGCTGGCGGATGGAATGGTCTCCCATATGCTTTGATCTGTCTGTATCGCACGGCGAAATCAAAGGGTCATGCAGATTGACAAAAATAAGCAATATTAATATCAATAACTTACATTATATTCCTAATACGTAATCTACAAAATATTTTTGACTTTAAGGCTAAAGTTTCGCTTTTGGCCGACCGTATAACCCATTTGGGAAGAAGAACTCAAATACGGAGAACCCTTGAAGATCGATAAGCGCATTACCTCTACGGGTACACGTTCGGTTGCAGGCAGCAAGAGCAAGAAAACGTCCGGAGCCGGCAAGTCTTCTGCTACTAGCAAACCGGGTGACCGTGCGGAAATTGCCGCAACCACATCGCACTTGCAGGCCACAGAACTGGAACTCGCAAGCGTAGATATCACCAACAGTGCCAAAGTTGCCGAGGTCAAGCAGGCGCTGGATGCAGGGACCTTCGAGGTGGACTCCGAGGTGGTTGCCGATCGGTTGATCGAGACCAGCAAGGAATCAATCCGCAAGCGCTCCTCCAAGAAATGACGCGCCAGTCACTCTACCGCGCCAACCATTGCTAAAATGGCATTTTCAAGGAGCAGTAGATGCGAGAAGAGATATTGAGCATTACGGGCATGACGTGTGGCGGCTGTGTTAACAGCGTAACCCGCGTCCTCAAAGGATTGCCTGGCGTGCAACAGGTCGAGGTCACCTTGGTACCAGGCCAGGCCAGGGTGCAGATTGATGAAACCCAAGTAGATATCCCAACACTGAAAAAAGCGGTTGCCGAAGCCGGCTACACCGTAATTTAGCCAGGCGCCTTATAACCATTCAGCGTCTCTTGCACAGACTTGCCAAGGGCTGCGGGCCGTGCACGTAATTGCCTTGAACATAATCGACGCCAATCTGTTTCAGTACCTCCAGAATTTGCTCTGACTCGACATATTCAGCAACAGTTTTCAGGCCAACTTCGTGCCCGATGCGGTGAATTGCTTCTACCATTGCCCGATCAACCTCATTATAAGCGGTGTCACGCACAAACGCCCCGTCGATTTTCAGATAATCGACACTCAGATTTTTTAGATAGGTAAACGACGACAGGCCACTACCGAAATCATCCAGCGCAAACCTGCAGCCCAGCCTGCGCAATTCAAGAATGAACTGATTCGCAATGGCCAGGTTACCGATCGCCGCCGTTTCTGTAATTTCAAAACACAGCAGTTGGCCTATGCCTGGTGTTTGTTCCAGACGACTGATCAGCTCTTTCTTGAATTCTGGATCCTTGAGCGATGCTCCTGAGAGGTTAATTCCAAAAAGACAGGGATCATGCGGTAGTTCATCCGCCAGATATTCACTGCATTTGTTCAGCGTATTTTCGATGACCCAGCGATCAATCGTAGGCATCAGCTGATAACGTTCCGCAGCCGGGATAAAGGCCATCGGCAATATCTCCCGGCCTTCATCGTCTTCCATTCGCAGCAATAACTCGACATGACGACTCTTGTCACTCGTACCTAACGGCTGAATCTCCTGCCATACAAGACGCAGGCGATTTTGCTCAAGCGCTTGCTGGATCTTTCCAACCCACTGAATTTCACCGCGGTGCTTCGCCAGATCAGAATCGCGCTGTTCATAAAGGTGAATCCGGTTGCGGCCTCGGTTCTTGGCGACATAGCATGCCGCATCCGCTGCCGACAGCAAATTGGCAGCTGTTCCGCTTTCCCGTGTAATCATCACCATTCCAACGCTGACTCCAACAGCGAAAATCCGCTCTTCCCATCTGAAACGGAAACGCTGAACAGCCGCGCGGAATTCTTCCGCGACAGCCAGCGCATCCTCATGTGAACAGTTTTCCAGCAGCAGGCCAAACTCATCACCGCCCAAGCGGGCAAGGGTATCGCGATCGCGCAACTCACACTTTAATATCAGCGCAAGTTGGCGCAGCAGTTCATCGCCGGCCGCATGACCACAGCTGTCATTGATTACCTTGAACTGATCGAGATCCATGTAGCACAGCGCATGTGTCCGGCTATGCAGGATGCTTGAGCTAACTGCTTTTTCCAGACGGGATTCGAATTCACGTCGATTCACCAAGCCAGTCAATGCATCATGTGTTGCCTGATAAGCCAGACGGGCGGTCGCCTGATCAATCTTTTCCTGCATCTGCTCGTGCATGGATTGCAGTCTGGCCGCCATCCCATTGACCCCGCGCTGAAGAATGCCAAACTCTCCAGTACCATCGGACTCGACCCGTTCATCCAGATGTCCCTCACCCAGCTTATGAACAACGCGCGAGAGGGAAACAATCGGCCGGGTAATCTGGCGGCCCATTCGCCAACCTATAAGCGCACTGATGGTTAGGCCCGTAAATAATATCAACAGGCTTTGTTCGATGACTTTGTGCTGGCCGGCAAACGTGGAAGTGCGGGAAAACTCAAGCCCAACCCAACCGATCGATAGAGTTACGGGCTTTGGCTGATTAATCAACTGCCCCGCAGTCGGGACAAAATCATCAACAGATACTTCGGTTCTCTGGATGGGGCCAAAGTAGACCAGGCTACCGGGATACTCCAGATGAGTTACGCCGTTAGCCGTTATCGTGGCAGCGGGCATCTGTTCCCAGTTTGTTTGCCCGATACTGGCGACAATCTGCCCATCTGATGAAAAAACCGCGATGCCCTTGACATCTGGTTCTTTCATGGTGCGTGCTATCAGATGATCCAGGATTTCCTGGTTTCCGGTAGACACACCATACTCACAGGCGGGCGCCAAAGTGCGGGCCATTGCCTCAGCACGATCATGCAGAGACTCGTCCAAATCGCTAATTTTGCCTGCTGTCAGCCAACCCACCAGAATCAGGCTGATTACCGTTGCAGGCACGAGCGCCAGCCAGAGTGCCTTGGTCTGTATGCTTCGCTTATTCAAGCGCACTCCCTTCCTGCAGTTGCTTCAAGAGAGAGGCTTCGTCTGGCAAATCGACACCCAATGAGTGGGCCACATGTTCATTCGTGGAAATCGAGTAATACCTGGGAAACTGTGCAGGCGGTAACTTAATCGAACTAGCAGATAAGAACTTGAGCGCGATCTCGGCAGCATGCTGGCCAATCTGTGCCGGCGAGGAGTAAATGGAAACCAACGCACCCGCCCGCGTTAACGAATGTGAATAACCCACTACCGGAACCCGGTAACGATAGGTAGTCAGAAAAATAGTCTGGGCTGTACTCCGATTGAACACCTCTGCATCAGGCAAGGCGAGAAGCAAGTCTGCACCCTGCAACACTTTTCCCAACGATTCAAACAGCCGCTGGTTCGTACCGAGGGTCACGTCATTAATGCTGAGATGAAACGCGTTGGCCTGAAATTGCAACTCTGGAAGTTGCCATGACTGAGCAGTACTCAGGACTACCCCGACCCTGGACGCGTTGGGGAGAATCTCCTTTATCAGTCGAAATTGGCGGGAAAAAGGCTGGTCAAGAAACACTGCGGTAACTGGCCGCTGTGCTGCTGCAAGCTGGCTATGTCCCCCATGGATATACCAGTCACGCGGAACCAGCGCGGCTATAACTGGGACTCTTGGGTCCTTCTTGACAACTGATTCTGCGGCCTTAACGCCGACCGTGATGACCAAGCTGGCCGATGGCGCGGTCTCCCACTTGTCTGCCTGGTCAGCCACCAGCTGGATAATGTGGTGCTCGCGCCCCACACTGGAACGGACTATATCCAGAACATCCAGGTAAGGCGTTGAGTTTTCACTTAGCACAACGGCTATCGTTGCTGCCGAGGCATTGAAGCACAGCAATGTTGCTCCAAGTACGAACAGCCCCTTGGCCAAATAAGTTCTTAGGATGTAATCAAATTTAGTCTGACTCGCCATCGCCTGCCAACCAAAGGCAAGCGCCTTGAGATTCGCGGTTAATTGCGTCCAGCAAAGCATTGTGTTCTGCCAGTTCGTTCTCGGGAACATGAATGCGTAATGGTCGGGGACGCGGCTTTCTTGAACGCGCCTCCGATTCCGTCGAATCTGATTGAGAAGAAACCATCATCAGGCTTTCCTGCCCACGCGTCATGGCCAGATATACCGCGCCCAGCAGTTCGCAGTCGAGCAACGCGCCGTGCAAAGTGCGGTTGGAATTATCCACACCGTAGTGCTTGCATAACGCGTCCAGACTATTGCGCTGGCCTGGACGCATTTCTCTGGCCATGGCCAGGGTGTCCACTACTGCACTGCAATACTGGGTGATTGGTGGCAACCCAAGCTTATCCAGTTCTGAGTTCAGGAAGCCAGTATCGAATGGCGCATTGTGAATCACCAGTTCGGCGCCCCGAATGTAGTCAAGAAAATCGCCCACCACATCGCCAAACCGCGGCTTATCTTCCAGGAAATCTGATGTTATTCCATGAACCTGCATCGCACCCTCATCTACTTCCCGATCCGGGTTAAGGTAGCAGTGAAAGTGGTTCCCGGTAAGCCGGCGATTGACAAGTTCTACACCAGCAAGCTCAATGATCCGATGGCCTAACCTCGGCTCCAGTCCAGTGGTTTCCGTATCGAGAATGATTTGTCGCATTAATCCTCATACCGCAAATTGCGGCGTTAGCAACTTATTGCCCTGACGCGATGCCGGCATTCGCAAGTTCGTCTGCGCGATCATTGCCAGGATGTCCACTGTGACCCTTCACCCAAACCCACTCCACCGAGTGGGCCTCCGCGGCAGCCTCCAAAGCCTTCCACAAGTCCTGGTTCTTTACCGGCTTGCCCTCAGCCGTTTTCCATCCCTTGCGCTTCCACCCGGGCAGCCATTCGCTGATTCCCTTATGTACATACTGTGAATCCGTGTGAAGTTTGACCCGTGCGGATTGTTTGAGCGCATTCAATGCTTCTATAACCGCCTTCAACTCCATCCGGTTATTGGTGGTGCTCCGTTCCCCGCCATGCAGTTCCCTGCGATGCTCGCCACAAACCAGCAGCGCCCCCCACCCACCCGGTCCAGGGTTACCCTTGCATGCCCCATCAGTGTAGACCTCAACGATGTCACAGGGGTTTGCCACGACGTACTCGATACTGTTTCAGATTGACGATTTTTCTTGCTGCCGGCGCGAGCACAGGAGCGGCCGTTGTTTGTTCTTTCCAGGAGGGCGTTATCAGGCGCATGCCATGGACACGCTTGATCGCCTGAATGAAATACACTCCACCGCCCATGGCCCACCAGCGGTCACCCGCAGGCTCCATAAAGCGAAAACGGCGCAGCCAGGATTCCCTGTTGATCGGAGGGCGATAGCAGCACATGCTGCCCGCAGCAAATTCAAAGCCCAACAGTTCGAGCCAGTCCTTGACCCTGGAGAGATTCAGGAAATTGCCATTCCAGGGAAACCGACCATCGCCGGTTTTGAGCGCACGGACTATTCCCCACAAGCTTCGTGGATTAAAACTGGAAAGAATCATCCGGCCTTCAGGGCGAAGAATCCGTTCTACTTCACGCAATACCTGATGCGGATTGTCGCTGAACTCCAGCACATGTGGCAGCAGCACCAGATCGATGGATTGCGATTCGAACGGCAGGAACATTGCATCAGCGAGGACATGGGCTTCAGGCTCATGTCCGCAACAGACACGCTGAGGAATTCGACTATTGCGCAAAAAAGCAATCGAGGACAAACCCACCTGGACCGCATAGAAACCGAACACATCAGCCACAGCACGGTCAAAATAGAGAAGTTCCCGGCTCAACAGATAGTTGCCAAGTGAACTGTCAAACCATTCATTGTCTATTTTGGATACCATAGCCGTGGCCTTGATCTTCCTTGCATATGCTTAGCGTTACCGCCCTCCCCGCATTTTCCGATAATTACATCTGGCTGATTCACAACCAGCGTGTTGCCCTTGTTGTCGATCCGGGCGACGCTCAGCCCGTCATTCAAGCGATCGACCGCCTGGGGCTCAAGCTGCTGGCCATTCTCAGTACCCATCATCACGCGGACCATGTGGGTGGCAACCGCATACTGCATGAACGATACCGCTGCCCGGTCTACGGTCCCGCAACCGAACCCATCCCACACCTTACCCACCCTCTAAATGGCAGTGAGCAAATCACTTTTCATGATCTGGACCTGACACTCCAGATCATCGCCACACCAGGCCACACCCGCGGTCACGTTTCATATTATGGCGCGGGCTATCTGTTTTGTGGCGACACCCTGTTCGGCTGCGGCTGCGGCCGCCTGTTTGAAGGGACAGCTGAACAGATGCATCGTTCCCTCTCGCTACTCTGCCGTTTACCAGACCATACACTCATCTGCTGTGCGCATGAATACACCCTAAGTAATATATGCTTCGCCAAAACCGTGGACAGGGAAAACCCCGATTTGATTGAGCGGGAACAAAGCGACCTGAAAAAGCGCGAACAGGGGCAGCCAACGCTGCCCTCAACCCTGAAACTTGAAAAAATGACCAACCCTTTCCTGCGCAGCGCCCAGCCAGCCCTGATCGAAGCCGCTGAAAGCGTGGCCGCTCGCAGACCGAGGCACGAAGTCGAGGTTTTTGCCGCCATTCGTGAGGCAAAAGACAAGTTCAAAGGCTAAACCAGCCGACCAACGGCCATTAATTACCCTATCCGTTAGCCGTAGCAATTGTTACATGATGATTAAGGGTGAGGTTGACCCACCTGGGCTGACGTAATAGCATGACGCCAATTCCTGCAGGAGATCAAGTTTTGAAGCAATACAACGTCTTACCAAAACTCTTTCTTAACTTATTTCGGCTGTCCCTGCTCTCGACCGCCCTGATCCTCAGTCCAGCAGCCTACACAGCCTCCGTTGATACCCCGATCCAACTCAAGCTCGAAACAAAAGTCCAGGACACCAAAGTCCAGGACACCAAAGTCCAGGACACAAATGCCCAGGATGCAAATATCCAGGATATCAGCGACAGCAAAGTCCAGGACGTCAATGTATGGGACCGCGTGCGCCAAGGATTGCGCATGGATCCGCTGGACTCCCCGCTGGTGGAAGTGCATGCCCGCTGGTATGCCGATCATCCCGATTACGTGAACCGTATGCTGGAACGTTCGCGTCGTTACCTCTATCACATTGTGAGCGCGGTAGAAGAACGCAACATGCCGATGGAGATCGCCCTGCTTCCCATGATTGAAAGCGGGTTCAATCCGCAAGCCCTTTCCCGTTCTCACGCGGCGGGTATCTGGCAATTTGTTCCTGCGACAGGCAAGAAGTACGGACTGAAACAGAACACCTGGTATGACGGCCGCCGCGACATTACAGCCGCTACCCAGGCCGCTCTCGACTATCTGCAAAAGCTCTTTATGGATTTTGGCTCATGGGATCTGGCCCTGGCTGCCTATAACTGCGGCGAAGGCTGCGTTTCCAGAGCTCAGCAGAGAAATGCTTCCAGGGGACTGCCCACCGACTATGCCTCACTGAATCTGCCTGTCGAGACAAAGCATTACGTTCCCAAGCTCCTTGCCATCAAAGAACTGATTCAGGAACCCGAAAGCTTCGGCGTGGAGCTCAACGACATCCCCAATGAACCCTACTTCACCCGGGTGTCACTTAACTCCAACAACATGGATATGCGTTCCGCCGCCCGCCTGGCCGGCATGAGTGTTAATGAATTTCTCAGCCTTAACCCTGCCTTTCCCCGACGGTTGATCCGCTCCAATTCCGAAGTCTCGGTATTGGTTCCTGTGGACAAGGCAGACCAGTTCCAGAGTAATCTGCAAAAGGGTGAATGGGACAGTTGGCAGCCCTACCGCGCCAGAAAAGGCGAAACCGTTGCAGCACTTGCTAAGCGGTTCAACAGCGACGTGAGCCGGTTATCAGAACACAACAACTTCAAGCTTTACAGGGGCAGATTCCGCACCAATCAGGTCGTTCTGGTTCCGGTCAATCCAGATTCCGAAGCCGTCACAGACAAGAAACTCGCCACCTGGGCGGAAGCAGAAAAACACAGCTTCAGCGACGACTCACAAACCGTTTCCTATGCAAGCCGGGTCCACGTTGTTCGCAGAGGCGACACCCTTTCTTCCGTCGCCAGAAAATACCGAGTCAGCACATCTAACCTTAAACGCTGGAACAACCTCAGAACTGCCCACATCAAGGCCGGCCAGCGCCTGACGGTTAAGCAGGCCAGCATGGCATCCCGGACAAGAGCCGCCAGCCGCATATCGAAAAACCACAAATCCGTGGTCCATAGCAGACTTTCCAACAAAGATAGCGGCAAAACGCGGTATTACACAGTTCGCCGTGGCGATACTCTCTCCAGCATCAGCAACCGGTTCAACGTTGCCCTTGCCGATATACAGCGCTGGAACCAGATCAAAGGCCACAATGTCGAGGCTGGCACCAAGCTGGTCATCAAGTCTTAAGCAAGAATGTATCCTTTGCCCCCAAAGGACGCATTTCTGTATTAAAACACCGCAGCCTGATCCATCAAGACCGGGCAATGCGCGACATCCGTTTCCCGCCCAAAGTTGCGCCACTGGCCAATTTCAGCCGTAGCTGGCCTGAACGTTCGGAATGGGACGCATCCAAACCTGCAGCGCAACAAGAAACTCACAACACCGCTGCCAGCAGGGTACGTGTGTAATCATGTTGCGGCCGGGTAAGTATCTGGCCCGTGTTACCCGCCTCGACAATCCTTCCTTCCTTCATCACCGCCACGCGGTCGGCCAGGTAGCCAACGGCGCCAAGGTTGTGTGTAATGAACAGGATGGCGAGTGCGTGCTCCCGTTGCAGGTCTGCCAGCAAATTGAGGATCTGGGCCTGGACCGATACGTCAAGCGCGGAGGTTGGCTCATCGCAGATCAGCAGTTTGGGCTCCACCGCCAGAGCCCGCGCAATGGCAATGCGCTGGCGCTGGCCGCCGGAAAATTCGTGCGGATAGCGATAGGCCGCGTTGGCATCCAGGCCAACCTGCTCGAGAAGTTCGGCTATGCTTTTGCCGCTCCCGACTCCCAGCGCGACCATGCCCTCGGCCAGAATTTCACCGATTCGCAGCCGTGGATTGAGGGAGCTGTAGGGGTCCTGAAACACGATCTGGGCGACACGTCGGTGGGGTTTGAACTGGCGGGAGCTCAAGCCGGAAACAGTTTCCCCATTCAGCCGTACCTGCCCGTTTGCAATCGGGCTGAGTCCGAGTATTGCCTTCGCCGCGGTAGTCTTGCCGCAACCCGACTCACCCACCAGTGCAAGGGTTTGCCCTGACTGAATCCGGAAACTGATGCCATCAACCGCATGAATTTTGTGTTTGCCAAACAGGCCACCGGATTTCAGCGTATACGTGACCTGCAAATCCTCCACCTCAAGGACCGTGCGTGTTTCCAGCTGTTTCCGTGACGCGGTTTGAGTTTCGGCCACCGCCTTGCGCATGCCCGGGCTGTCTGCCAGATAACAGCGCGCCTGATGGCCGGATGCAAGAGTCATGAGCCCAGGCTCAGCCAGTCGACATTGTTCGAACACGTGTTCGCAGCGGTCGGCAAAACGGCACGCAGTAAACTTCTGGTTGAGTGCCGGAACACGGCCCGGAATCGCAGCCAGCCGCTGCCCAACTCTGGCCAACCCCGGCACCGCAGCCATGAGTTTCTGCGTATAGGGATGAAAAGGTGCATTTAGCAGCATGGTGCTGGGGCCGGTTTCAACCAGCTGTCCGGCATACATCACCCCGATGCGATCGGCCATTCTCCCCGCCACGCCCAGGTCGTGGGTAATTAGCAGCAAGCCCATCCTGCGTTCGTGTGACAGGCGTTTGATCAGGTCCAGAATCTGTGCCTGCAATGTCACGTCCAATGCGGTGGTCGGTTCATCGGCAATCAGCAACCTGGGGTTCCCTGCGAGTGCCTGAGCAATCATGGCCCGCTGCTTCTGGCCGCCAGACAGTTCGAAAGGATAGCTGTCGATTCTCTGCCCCGGCTCGGGGATTCCCACTTCATTCAGCAGGCGCAGTACTTCATTTCGTGCCTGTGTTCTTGACAGGCCTGAAGGCAGCGCTTCGGCAATCTGCTCGCCAATCGTCATCACAGGATTAAGCGAAGTCTGCGGTTCCTGGAAAATCATCGCCATTCCCTGGCCGCGCAGGTTGCGCATTTTCGACTCCGGCAGGGCCAGAACATTCTGTCCGTCGAACCCGATCTGCCCAGCCGCGATACGTCCCCCTTCCGGTAACAACCGCATGATTGCCAGTGCCGTCATGGATTTTCCGCAGCCCGATTCGCCGAGCAGGGCCAGAGTTTCACCCGCGCCGATTTCCAGGCCGACATCGTCTACCGGCGTGACATCACCGATGCGAACCAGCAGATTTGCTGCTTTCAGCAGACTCATGATTCTTCGCCCGCCGCCGGTGGGCCTTTTTCAGAAAAGACCGTACGGGGGTCAAACGCATCGCGTACTGCATCAGCAAACAGATTGGCCGCCAGCACGAGTCCAAACATGAAGACAAACGCAGCCACAAGTGGCCACCATACCAGCGGCTCGCGCGCAAGTTCCAGGCGAGCAGCGTTGATCATGTTGCCCCAGCTGTTCATAACCGGATCCACACCGACCCCCACATAAGAAAGAATCGCTTCGGCCAGCACCAGGCCGGAGAAATCCATGACCACTGAAATCAGAACAATGTGCTGCACATTGGGCAGGATATGGCGCACCAGAATCCGGGTGTCCGACACGCCAAAGGCACGCGCCGCAGTAACGTAATCCAGCTCCCGCACCTTCAGGGTTTCTGCACGAATCAGTCGGGCCAGGCCGGTCCAGCCGGTGAGGCCAATGATCACGCATAATGCCAACAGACGAAAATCCGCCCGGGCTGCGACAGAATCGAACTGGTCCTGATACTGTTCGATGAACACCTGGGTGATCAGTACTGCTGCGGCAACCAGTAACACCCATGGGATGGAATTGAGCGTGGTATAGACATACTGGATCACATCGTCTACCCAACCGCGGAAATAACCCGCCATCAAACCCAGCGCAATGGCCAGCGGCAATGTCACCAGTGTGGTCAGCGTGCCGATCACCAAACCGGTACGAATGCTCTTGAGGGTTTGATAGAGCACATCCTGACCGACCTTGTCGGTGCCCAGCACATGATAACCACTCGCCAATCGGGCCAGTATCCAGGCAAGAACGAACAGGACAGTCACTGTAGCAAACAGGGCTCGCCACGCCGGATCAGCAGATCGTCTGCGAGTCAGAAGACGTCTCAGCGCAGCCTTGATGTCGCACCCCCATCGCACACTCTGAAGCCATCCCAGGACAAGTGCAAAGAGCAAGGTGGAAATCATGCCAATCACGAGTCCCTGCACGACGCGTTTGGCTATGTCACCGGACCAGTCACGAGCAGGATCGGTGAGCTGGGCACCCCCGAACTCCAGCCGTGGATAGTCACGAATCTGCTTTCCATCGGGCGCGATGATCGTTTCCTTGGCCTGCGCGTGAGTGGCAAGGGGTGCGGAATAGGTGCGTTCAGTCTGGTCCTTGAGCGGCTTCAGCGCCTGATCGAGCAGACTCAGCACTTCCACGTCATATTGGCCATTATCCAGCCTCACGCGGTAATGCAGGCTGTCCATCAGACCGAGCAGGATGAAAGTGATCAACACGACCAGGGAGGCCATCCCCATGGGCCGGGTTATCACCCTGTGCCAGGAAGTCCGCAGCGTAGGCGTGCGCAGCACGTACACCGCCATAATGATTCCGGCTGTCACCAGCAGCCAGATCATTGCATCGGTCCAGAGCATGACCGGCATCATGCTGCCGTCTCCCTGATACAAAGGCTGTCCAGAGCTCCACCATGTCGGCCGCCGCAAGCATACGCCTTGCTCGCACGTGCCGAGGCTCGGTGGCTCATGCTGCCGCCTCCGTAATGCGATACATGGTCCAAGCACCACCGTGTCGGCGCCTGGAAGCATTCGCCCTGCTCGCACGTGCCGAGGCTCGGTGGCTCATGCTTCCAACCTTACCCTCGGATCCACCAAGGTGTATGAAAGGTCGGTCAGCAGCAGGCCAAAGATGTAGAGTACCGAACCCAGAAACACCATGGCCTGAACAATTGAAAAATCCTGCGAACGGATGGCATCAATGGTGTAGCTGCCCAGTCCTGGAATACCAAAAAAGGACTCGGTCACGAGGCTGCCGGTAAACAACAGTGGCAGCACAACAACCGCGCCAGTCAAGATCGGAATCAATCCGTTCCTCAGCACATGTCGGAACAGCACCTGAATCTCGGAAAGCCCCTTGGCGCGGGCAGTGCGTACATAGTCCCGGCTAATCTCCTCGAGAAAAATCGTGCGGTACCAGCGAGCACCACTTCCAATGCCGCTTGCCACCGAAACAATTACTGGCAGCAGGACGAATTTGAGCGTATTGAATCCACTGCCATAGCCAGAAATCGGCAACCACTGCCACAATTTGGCGATCAGATATTGCCCGGCAATGATGTAAAACAGGCCGGAAATGGACATCAATGCCACCAGCCCCACTACACTCCAGAACTCAAGCTCGGAGCCGCGATAAAAGATGACGAGCAATGCAACCGTGATGTTTGTCAGCAGGCCGATCAGGAATACTGGCAGTGCAATTGCCAGCGAAGGCCACATGCGGGTCTTGATATCACGCGCGATATCTCGTCCGTCGTCGGCCTGGCCGAAATTGAATGTGAACAGATTAAGCGAACGCTGGTAGAACAGCGTCTGCGTGACCGCTGCGCTGCCCTTCCCCTGCTTGTTGATGAACAGGGGCTTGTCGTAGCCATGTTCCTTTTTCCATTGTTCGATGGCCCCGGGAGTGACGCGTTTGACGCCCAGGTGCATGCGTGCCATGTCTTCAGGCGTGTTGACCACGAAGAACAGGAAGAACGTGATCAGATTGACACCAACCAGGATGGGTATCGCATACAAGAGACGGCGGATGAAATACCGAATCATCAGCGCGCAGCCTCCTGTTTACGATACTGACGCCACGCCGGCCATACCAGAACAATCACCGCAACCACAAGAAACCCGAATGGCCAGTAAGCGGGTTTGTTCCACTGGGCCTGCTCCTTCGCCCGCAGCCAGGGATCGATGTTCCGGTACTTGAGCGTGTTGTTGGCCATCAGATTTGGCTTCACATTGCTCACCCAGGCATGTTGCAGGCTGAATCCCTTGGGGATAAAGCCAAACAGCCAGGGCGCGTCATCGCGCAACAGATCAACCATTTGGTCAATCAATTTTTGTCTCTCCGGGCCGTTGGGCATCGCCTTCATCCGGGTAAAAAACCTATCGAATTCCGGGTTTTCATAATTGGCCGCATTCTCGCCATTCTTGCCTGCCTTGGCATTGGGCCCATAGAGGAGAAAGAGAAAATTCTCGGGGTCGGGATAGTCCGCATTCCATCCCCACTCGAAAATCTGCGCATTGCCCTTCGACATTTTGTCCTGAAATCGGTTGTAATCCGTCGCCCGAATCACCAGTTGGATATCGAGTTTGTGGAATTGCTTGACCAGCCAGTCGAGACGGGATTTAGCGTCAGGACCGGTCGCGGCCGTATCGAAATACAGCACCAGCGGCTGGCCGGTTTTTTCATCCCGGCCGTTGGGGTACCCCGCCTCAGCCAACAGACGCTTGGCCTCCACAATGCTGCGGCGCTTGCCATCCGGCGTATAGACAATGGGGTTCGGCGTGTCGCGATAGCCGAAGATGCCCGGCGGCAGGGGTCCCTGCGCGGGGATGCCGCGGCCATTGAGAAAGATCGAAATGAATTCCTCATAGTCCACCGCAATAGAGATGGCCTGCCGCAGTTTTCGCGACCGGTCATTCAGACCGCCTACCACCGGATCCATCATGTTGAACCCCATGTAGCGGCTGGACGTGGTGATCGCGGTTACCAGCTTGATGCCTTTTTCCTTCATTTCCGCTGTCAGGTCTGCCTCTCCCTGCGGCGAGAACCGAACTGCCTGATCGAAGTTGTCCGAACTGATGCCTGAAACATCGTAATACCCCTGGAGGAATTTGCTCCACTGCGGAATATCTTCCTTTTCCAGCGTAAACACAGCTCTTCCGATCAGCGGCAAGGATTTGCCCGCATCCTTCAATAAAGCCCTGGCCCGGTCTCCGGGTTCGCCCTCAGCCGGGTAGGTCTCACCATGGAAATTCGGGTTGCGATCCAGAACCATACGCCGGTTGGGATCATTTTCCGACAAAAGGAAGGGTCCGGTTCCGACGGGGAACCAGTCCAGATTCAAATTTCGCTCAGCCATGCCGGGCTGGGCATAAAAGCGCTCGGCCTCCCAAGGCACAGGTGCAAAAAATGGCATGGCCAGCCAGTAGATGAACTGCGGATAAAAAGTTTTAAGCGTGATACGGAAAGTATAGCGATCCAGCGTGCGGACGCCGCGCAAAGGGAATGGCCGCAAGTCCAGCCAGGCATCCCTGGGTTGCTTGTCTGCCACTTTTCCAACCTGTGCATTGAACTCGGCCAGCCCATCAATGTATTCCGTCATCAGACCAAAAATGGGCGAATTGATTTGCGGGCTGGCAAGCCGCTTGATTTCATACACGTAATCATCGGCTGTCAGTTCACGTGTACCGGTATAGCGAAAGTCCCTCAGGGTGTTGATGTGCTCCAGATCCTCCTCATGCAAGCCCAGATAACGAGGCTGCCCATTCGGCAGCATGGCGAAAGCGGGATGCGGTTGATATCGGATACCCGGCTTGATGCGAATATCGTAGCTGCTGCTGGCAATCTGTTCCGGCGCCGCATCGGCAGGCAATTCCTTCCCCGAAGCATCCCAGTAGCGGACCACAGGCATTGATTCTCCAGCCAGCGGTTCCAGGGCATAGGGTCGCTTGAGAAAGTGATATTGCAGGGGGGGTTCGTAAATCTGACCGGTAAATTCGACTTCGTTGCTGCTGTAGGATCGGGCCGGGTCCAGGTGCTTGGGCCGTTCTTCAAACACCGTATAGAAGACTTTTCTTCCCTCGTCACGCTTGGGATAGGGATCGTTCCAGTTCTGGCCACAGGCTGCAAGCGACAGCATGGCCACCAGAGCAGCAGAAAGGGAACGGAAACGCATGGCCGCTAGTGTAGCGAAAACACGCTCTCGCTGACAGACAACACGGAGGTTTCAATTTGATCTTCTATAGTGAAGCATTGAGTCTCAGGGAGTTTCAAATCATGCAGCAGGCGCTTTATGTCGTGATCGCCTTCGCGGCGATCATCTTCCTCATGCAATTCAGCCTCTACTGGCGGGCACACAAAGCCTTGGGGATGAGCGCTCCCGATACGTCACGCATCGATGGCGAGGCTGCCAAAAACACACGCAGAATCTACTACTTCTACAGCCGGCATTGCGGTCCATGCAAGACGATAGGCCCTATTGTCGACAAGGTTCGTGCGGACCACCCCAACCTGATCAAAGTGGATGTGGGGCAACACCATGACCTGGTCAGCAAGTTTGGCGTCCGCGCGACCCCGACTTTCATGCTGGTCGAGAACGGCTTGATAAGGAAAGTGAAGCTCGGCGGCATGAGCGAAAGCAGGCTAAGAGCGATGCTGGGGGATGCCGGCTGAATTGCCGGGAGCCAGAGCCCTGCCAGAATCAAGTCATGGATATCCCGCAGGACCATTCATGGGCAACGGCCCTGGGTTAACTCCGATCCCACCACCCACCTCCCAATGCCTGGAAGAGTGCCGCCGTGTCGGCGTACCGATTTGCCTTCGCCTGCACGAGAGCGACAACCACCTGCTGGTAGGACTGCTCCGCGCCAAGCAGCGCGAGGTGGCTGATGTCGCCCAGTTCCACTTGCTTGCGCGCAATGGCGAGGCTGCGTGAGGCAGCACGCTCGGCAGTCGTCGCCGCATCCAGCGACTCGGCGTCCGCCTCCAATGCGTGCAGGACATCCGCGACATTCTGGAAGGCCGCGATCACTGTGGCGCGGTACTGGGCCAAGGCCTGCTCGTAGGCAGCCTCAGCGGCCGACTTGCGGTGCTTCAGGGCTCCACCCTCGAAAACCGGCTGTGTTACAGAACCGGCCAGAGTCCAGAAGCCGCCCCCGGCTTTGAACAGGTCAGCCAAGCGCATGGCCACGCTGCCGGTGCCGGCGTTGATCCCGAACTGCGGCAGCACGTTGGCATACGCAACGCCGACCTGGGCGCTGGCGGAATGGGCCAGCGCTTCAGCGGCACGCACATCGGGACGCTGTTCAACCAGTGCCGATGGAAGGCTGAGAGGCAGTTCGCGGGGCAGCTCCAGACCCTCGAGTTCGAAGCGCTGCTCCAGTTCCCTGTCCGGCAACGCCCCAGCAAGTGCCGTAAGCAGGTCGCGGGTCTGAGCCAACTGTTTGCGTAGCGGCGGCAGCGCCGCACGAGTCTGCGCCAGGGTGGCCTCCTGGGCGACGACGCCGGCCTCGGCGATGGCGCCCAACTCCAACTGGCGGCGCGCAAGGCCAAGCATCTCCTCTTCGATGGCGACAACCTTCTCGAGCGACTCGATTTGCCCGCGCAGCGCGGCTTCCTGCACCGCAGCCGTCACGACGTTGGCAGCCAGCGACAGGCGCGCGGCCGCCAGCTCAAAGCGCTGAAACTCGGCCTGAGCTCCAAGCGATTCCACCTGCCGCCGGTTGCCGCCAAACACGTCGGGTGTATAGCTCACACTAACCTGGGCCGTATGCAGGCTGAAGGGATTGACAGGGGAACTGAGTGGCGAACTCAGGCTATCCGCGATCTTCTGTCGGGCAGGAATGTAACTGGCTGCAATCTGCGGCCAGAAAGCGCCGCGCTGCGCTGCGACTGACTCCTGTGCCGCTACCAGGGCAGCGCGTGCCGCATCAATATTCGGGTTGGCCGCCAAGGCTCGCTGCACCAAGGCGTTAAGCGGTGCCGAGTGCAACAGTTCCCACCACTGCGCAGGCACGTCTGCGCCAGCAACCATGTGCTGATCTTCGATCGATATGGGGTTTGCAGTGAAACGCTTGACGTTCGGCGTGGCGGGCCGATGAAAATCCGGGCCGACCGCACAGCCGCTCAGCAGCAGACAGGCGATGGCAATTTTCTGGTAATTCATCATGATTCCGCCACGCCACGGTCGGTGGATGCCGCCCGGATCCGCTCAAGCCGCTTCGCCTGCTGCGAGAAAATGTCGATCAGTACCGGCAATACAATGAGGATCAATACCGGCGCGAGCAGGATCCCGCCCACAACCACCAGGGCCAGGGGTTTCTGAACCTGGGAGCCGATACCCGTCGAAATGGCTGCAGGCACCAGGCCCACGCAAGCGACTACACAGGTCATGACCACCGGCCTCATCTGCACTTGGCAGGTTCGGCGTATCGCTTCGACACGACCGAGCCCGACTTCCAGACTCTGGTTGAAGTACGAGAGAACAATGATGCCGTCCATGGCTGCGATGCCGAACAAGGCGACAAAGCCGATGGCGGCGGAGACGCTGAATGGTGTACCGGTAAGGTAAAGGGCAAAGATGCCGCCGATCAGTGCCATGGGGATGACGCTGGCTGCAAGCAGGACGTCGACGACATTATTGAAATTGACGTAGAGCAGGATGCAGATCAGACCGATGCTGATTGGCACAACGACCGCCAGCCTTGAGAGTGCTTCCTTCAGGTTGCCAAATTCCCCGACCCATTCCAGATGATAGCCGCCAGGTATTTTCACCTGTTCGGCGACTTTGTGCTGGGCTTCCAGCACGGCGCCACCGAGATCACGGCCGCGCACGCTGAACTTGATGGGGATGTAGCGTTCCTGCTGTTCGCGGTAGATAAAGGAAGCGCCCGAAACCAGGCGAATATCGGCCAGTTCAGAAAGCGGAACCTGGATGATGCCATTGGGGCCCTGCGCGCTAACGGTGATGTGCCTGATCGCATCCAGGCTTCCACGATACTCGGGCGCCAGACGCACCATCATCGGGAAATGGCGGTCACTGCCGGGTTCGAAGAGGTCGCCGGCGGATTGGCCACCAATGGCAGCCTGGATGGTGGCGTTGATATCACCCGGCATCAGCCCATAGCGGGCGGCACGTGCACGGTCAATGTCGATGCGCACGGTCGGCTGTCCCAGTGACCCGAAAACAGCGAGGTCTGTGATCCCCGGTATGGTTGCCATCACGGCCTTGATCTTGTTCGCGGTCTTTTCCAGTGTCTCAAGATCATTGCCATATAGCTTGATGGAATTCTCGCCCTTCACCCCCGATGCGGCTTCCTCGACGTTGTCCTGAATATACTGGGAGAAGTTGAACTCGATCCCCGGATATTTCGTGGTCAGCGCCTGCGTCATCTGCCCGGTCAGCCTGTCCTTGTCGATGCCTGCCGGCCAAGCGTCCGCGGGTTTCAGCGGGACAAAGAACTCGGCATTGAAGAAGCCGGTGGCATCGGTGCCGTCGTCGGGACGGCCATGCTGGGACACGACGGTCTTGACCTCGGGAAAACTCTTGATGAGCCGCCTCATGCCGTTGACATAGCTATCGCTTTCTTCCATGGAAATGGAGGCCGGCATGTTCGCGCGAATCCACATATTGCCCTCTTCCAGCTTGGGCAGAAACTCGAGTCCCAAGCTGCGCGCCGCCAGCAGCGCGATCACCATCAGAGCGACCGCGCCAATTACGGTCAGCTTCCGGTTCGCCAACGCAAACTCCACTGCCGGCGTATATAAGCGACGCAGCCAGCGTGCAACGAAAGTCTCCTTTTCCTCATGCTCCCTCTGCTCGAGCAGGAAGGAACTCAATGCCGGCGATATGGTAAAGGTGGCAATCAGGCCACCCGCGATGGCGTAAGCGTAAGTCTTGGCCATAGGGCCGAAGATGTGCCCCTCGATTCCCGTGAGCGTGAACAGGGGCACGAAGCCGGCGATGATGATGGCCGCAGAAAAGAGGATGGCCTGATTGACTTCGGTCGCTGAATTGGCAATCACGCCGAACTTGCCGTGCAGTCCAACCGTCGTGCGGAGCCGATGCAACAGCGGCTCACTGTCGTGCCGCTGTGCTGCACTTTGCGTAAGGTGGCGGAAGATGTTCTCCACCATGATGACGGAAGCATCGACGACAAGGCCAAAGTCGATGGCACCGACAGACAGCAGATTGGCCGACTCGCCCATGACGACCATCAGGGTAATCGCGAATGAAAGCGCGAACGGAATGGTCGCAGCGACGATGAACGCGCTGCGCAAATTGCCGAGGAAGGCCCACTGCAGCAGGAAGATAAGCAGGACGCCGAACAGCATGTTATGCAGCACCGTATGCGTCGTCGTGTTGATAAGGTCGGTACGGTCGTAGATACGCTCGATACGCACGCCTGGCGGCAGGATATTGGACGCGTTGATCTTGTCTACCTCCGCCTTGACCCGCTCGATCGTCGGCATGCTTTGTTCCCCACGGCGCATCAGGACGATACCCTGGACAATGTCATCGTCGTCATTCTGCCCGGCAATGCCCAGCCGTGGCTGGTTGCCGATGGTCACCCTGGCAACATCACTGATCAGAACAGGCGTCCCCTTGTTCGAGGTCAGCATGGTGTTGCGTATATCGTCAAGCGAATGGAGCTGGCCGACGCCACGCACCACAGCAGCCTGGGAGCCAATGTTGATCGTCTGCCCGCCGACGTTGATGTTGCTGTTTCCCAGAGTCTGTAACACCTGTTGCAGCGTCAGTCCGTTGGCGGTGAGCTTGCGCAGGTCGACAGCCACCTCATAGGTCTTGGTCTTGCCGCCCCAGCCATTGACGTCAATGACGCCAGGTATGGCCTTGAAGTGGCGTTCGAGCACCCAGTCCTGAAGCGTCTTGAGATCGGTTACCGAATAGCCTGACGCTCCGACAATGCGATAGCGATAGATCTCCCCAATGGGACTCGATGGTGATATTTGCGGCTCCACGCCATTTGGTAACGGCGGAAGTTGAGCCAGCCGATTGATCACCCACTGTTCCGCCTGCTGATAGGTGAAATCGTAGGAGAATTGCAGCTTGATGTCCGACAGGCCAAACAGGGAAATGGTGCGGATGGCAGTTACATTGGGAATGCCTGCCATCTGCACCTCGACAGGGATGGTGACGTAGCGCTCCATTTCCTCCGCCGACAGGCCAGGGCTTTGCGCAATGATGTCCACCAGTGGCGGCACCGGGTCAGGATACGCTTCGATATTGAGTTTGATGAAGCTGACAACACCGGCGCTAAGAACCGCCAGCAGCATGACGACAATGAAGGCCCGCTGTTTGAGTGCGAACTCGACGACACGGTTCACAACCTAATCGCCTTGCACTGCACGGTCGATGAACAAGGTGCCTGCCGTCACGACCTTCTCGCCGGCGTGCAATCCGGACGTGATTTCAACCATCCCGTCACGGCTGCGCCCGGTTTGGACTGTGCGCCCAGCGATGCTGTCATCCGGGCCAACAACAAACACACGCGCACTTTCACCTTCGTAGACCAGCGCACTCTTCGGCACGGCCGGGGCCTCGACGCCATCACTGGTGGCGATGGTGAAGCTGGCAAACATCTGGGGCTTCAATTCGCCAGTGGGATTCTTGACTTCAGCGCGCACAGGCAGACGATGGATGACGGGATCGACAGCGGGCCCGACCCAGGCGATCTTTGCCTTGTATGCCTTGCCGGGCAAGGCAAGCACAGTGACTTCTGCCGGCTGGCCAACCCGCAGCACCGGCGCATCGCCTTCACGCACGTTCGCAACCAGCCACACCGTCGACAGGTTGCCAATGGTGAAGACCGGGTTGGTCGCCCCGCCGGCGGCACTGGTGATGTACTGGCCGACACCGACCTGACGCTGCGTAATTGTGCCAGCGATAGGCGCCTTGACGATCGCTTCGGAGAAGCCTCCCGCCGGCGCCTTTTCGAGCGCATCGATTTCTGCATCAGTTTTGCCCAGGATGCGCAAGCGACCACGGGCAGCGGACAGCGCTGATTCGGCGGTCATCAGATCGGCCTGCGATTGACGCCAATCCTTGATGGCACCGGCGCCGGCATCGTACAATTTTTGCTGGCGCTTCTCGGTCGCCCGTGCGTTATCAAGGCTGGCCTTGGCAGACGCAACGTCGCTCCGTCCCTGAACCAGTTCGGAAGCCTCCATTGCCATCAGCGGTGCCCCCTTCTTCACCACGTCCCCGAGCTGCGCGATGAGTCGGGTTACGCGTCCGGTAAAGGGCGAAAATACTGCAGTCGTTGCATCGTCATTAAAGGCAATGATCCCGTCAGTCGTCAGGCTGCTGCGGAAGATCAGTGTCCTGACTTCGGCTACCTTGAGACTGTCCCACTGTTCTTTGGTCGGGCGAAACATGCCGGCTGACAATCTTCCGGATGACCTACTGGACTCATCGGCGGGGGGCTGATGCGCCTGTCCCCCCCAGACAAAAATCCCTGCAGCCAGCAAAACAAGAACCGGCAAAGCCCACAGGACAAGCCGGCGAAGTGGGTAAGCGTGCCCTTTATCCATCACCTACACTTTTTTGATCATTAAACAAGAAAGCCTTCCGAATGGCTGCAGCCGTTGCGCCATCGCGTTTACGCTTGGGTCGAATTGTTCGAGCCAACGATAATCGGGCGTCACAAGGCGGTGCAATTATCATTGTGCTTCCTTTCATTAAGCTTTCGATCTGGGATGTCTCGCCTACCTGTAATATTTCGTTTCGGCCAACACTGAAGAATTCGGTTCAGCCATCGGGAGACATTGGTCACGCAATGGATTCGAACATCTGAACGCCGGTTTTGTGGCAGGCAGCAGCGATCACCCCTGGGATAGAATTGCAATAGGCTCGACTGAACGCAGTTGTTTGCCGCGCTTGGGTAGACACTTGCACCAACCACTATTGGAGAGGCCGTATGCACACGATACTTGGAGCCGGTGGCGCGATCGGCACGGAATTGCTGAAAGAGCTTGCGCTGTTGCAACAACCCGCACGTCTGGTTGGGCGCAATCCCGCGCCAGTAGACGGCGCGACGGAAGCCGTGCCTGCTGACATCTCCAGGCTGGATCAAACGGTCCAGGCGGTGTCAGGTTCGACAGTGGTGTATTTGCTGGTTGGCTTGAAATACGATGTCAGGGTCTGGCAAGAACTTTGGCCGCGCATCATGCACAACGCGATCGAGGCGTGCAAGCGCGCCAATGCAAAGTTGATTTTTTTTGACAACGTCTACATGTACGGCAAGGTGAGCGGGCGCATGACGGAGGAAACCCCCTTTAATCCCTGCTCACGGAAGGGGGAGGTCCGCGCGCAAATCGCATCGGCTCTGCTCGATGAAATCAAGTCAGGACAGCTCAACGCGATGATCGCACGCTCAGCGGACTTCTATGGGCCGCACGCAGGGACGAGCGTGGCGAACATTCTGGTCTTCGACAAATTCGCAAAGGGGGACAAGGCGGCGTGGCTGGTCAACGATTCCCTGCCGCACTCCTATACCTTTACGCCGGATGCGGCGAGGAGCCTGGTAATGCTGGCCAATGCCGAATCGGCCTGGAACGAAACCTGGCACGTTCCGACGGCATCCAATCCGCCAACCGGAAAGGAATTCATTCAGATGGTGGCAAGGGAATTCGGCGTTACGCCAAGGTATCGGGTTCTCAGTCGCCCAATGATCAGGGTTGCCGGCCTGTTCAACTCGGGCATTCGCGAATCCTATGAGATGCTCTATCAGAGCGATTCGGAGTACATATTTGACTCGAGCAAGTTCTCGAAAGCGTTTGGTCTTGAACCCACTTCCTATGTTGAAGGAGTGCGCCGCACCGCTGCAGCCTATAGACCAGCGGTCGGCTGACAAAGCCGTAACACTGGTATGCAGGCAACTGCACCTCGCGTGCGACCATACTGATCCTCGGCCTGATTGTATTTCTGGGCACATATTCGATCCGCATCATGGCGGATGGTTGGCGCAGCACACAGCTTGTACGTCCTGTTGCAGCCCGCTGGCGGGTCTTCGCCACGCTTCACGATAGGCAAGCGGATACCTGTTGACTGGCATTACCTGTAAATCAAGTATCGGTCGACGAATGTCAGTTCAAGTCTGTCGACAGCCATGCGCATGTACCAGGTTTCTGCGAAAATATGTACAAGAAGATTAGGGGCCACGGATTGGAACACAAGAATCTTGTTTCCCGCCAATTTGGCGCTGCTGCTGGGTCTTATCTGAACAGCCCAGTCCACTCCCAAGGTGCTGATCTGCTGCGCCTGACGGACTTGGCACTCAGCCTGAACCATCCGAAGACTCTTGATCTTGGCTGCGGCGCCGGCCACGCGAGTTTCGCCCTGGCAAAGGGTGGCGCGCGGGTGACGTCCTGCGACTTATCGGCCGAGATGCTGGCTGTCGTTGCCGGAGAAGCACATCGCCGCGGTCTGCCTGATCTTCAAACCCGGCAAGGCTGCGCCGAACAGCTGCCCTTTGCCGACGCGACATTCGATGTGGTGCTCTCCCGCTTCTCTGCACATCACTGGACTGATGTCCCGGCCGCGCTTCTTGAGGCGCGACGGGTGCTGAAGACTGGTGGCGCATTGGTGGTGATTGACGTGGTCGCGCCAGAGTCGCCGTTGTTCGATACCCTTCTGCAGACGGTAGAAATCCTGCGTGACGCGTCACATGTACGAGACTATCGGGTTGCCGAATGGGGAGCGATGATGCAACGGGCAGGATTTCAATCACCTGAATCCGACACGTGGTCTCTGCAAATGGAGTTCTCCTCGTGGACGGAACGTATGCGGACATCCGAATTGCGGGTGCAGGCGATACGCGATGTTTTTGTCCACGCTGCAGAAGAGGCCAAACACTATTTCCGTGTGCAACCCGACGGCTCGTTTTGTCTGGATGTGGCCTGGATGCAGGCTCAGCCATCTTGATTGATTCCGCTTACACCCGTGGTCGAGGACAGACGGTCATGGCTTGATGCCGTGGTGTGTTCCAGTGTCGCGATTACAGTAGAATCGTTTGAGGCTGTGCCATTGTGCGCAACCCCAGGCTGACTTGTGCGTCGACACAGCGCTGCACGATGGGTAGCGCCGTATTGATCACCACCTGAGCGCACTGCGCATGCTGCCGGAACAGCTCACCCAGTATCTTGACGATTATCAGCAACGCGTAGCCGCCATCCACGTGGCACGTGCGCATGACTACGACTCGACGCCAGGCAATACTGATTGGCACCGCCGCATCGCCGCATTGCTTGTCCAGCGTGCGCCATTGCGGCCGGGTCGGCGCGTGCTCGACATCGCCACCGGAACGGGACCCGTCGCTTCAAATGCGGCTGCACGTGCGGGCCCACAGGGTGAGGTGCTCGGTATCGGTATCACTGCGTGCATGCTGGAGCAGGTGCGTGCCAAAGCGCGCGCATCACGGCTCGGTCAGGTGCGCGTTGAGCTTGCTGATGCCGAAAACCTGGTATGCCGAGCGCATCGTTTGACCATGTGCTTTGCTGTGCCGCGCTGATGCAGATGAGAGATGTACCCAATGGCTAGGCAAACCGGCGCGCGCTGCTCGGCCCCGCTGGCTGGAATGGCATACGGACTCACCCGGAAACCGCGTTTGTCATCTCACCTGTGTTGCAGGCGCTGGCTGCAGTCGAACGCATCGCTCTACGCCTGCACCGCGAGCTCAAAACCGGAACGCCTGTAGCCACGCTGGAGGCTGCGGGATCCGTCTGCATCGAAATCCTGACCAAATTGATCGGTGCGGCCAGTTCGGATATGCGCTTTCGCACGAGATGAATCACCCCTGACATTCCCCGAGCGACATTCAACTTGTTCGCGTCCAAAGTGAAATGCATCGTTGACCATTTTGCGTTTACACGCTATAGGTAAATTTGGCGCTCATGTTCTATAGGGGGACACCTTGCAAACAACAGATATCATGATTCACATCAACGACCCGCTCGACCTCAGTCAGCAACAAGCGATCGAGTTGGAACTTAGAGGCATAGAGGGCGTTATAGCGCCGCGCTTCAATAAACCCCATCTGCTTGTAATCTCATATGACTCGGACGTAACCAAGACTTCGGTGTTGTTGAAAGCTGTGAAAGACAAGGGATATCAGGCACAAGTAGTGGGGATGTGATGCCCGGATGACAGGGTAATTGCAGAGCATTGGCGGTGTGGCGGAAATGCTCGCTGCTTGGTAATCGCCCCAAGAGGTGCAGCAGGAGCGGCTAGGGAAGGTCTGTGTTTGCGGAGGCTTGATGAACTGCCAAGCGGTCAGCCCCCGGACAATAAACTTCACCGGTTTGAATTCGTAATGATGCTTGTTGGTGCCTCAAGACTGACGAGCAGTGCCAGCCATTGACCAATACAGAAATTGGCCAGCCAATGCAGGAATCCGGCAATGGTGGAAATTAATTTTGCCCATGCTGAACATATGCACGTATCGGTGACCTATGTCGACAGGCGCAAGTCACTTCCGTACTGGAGTTGCCATAACGCCGATTGCGACTAAAGTTAAAGTCCATATTGTTTACCGTAGGGAGGACATCATGGCACAACATTTGGAAAGAAAATCTCTTAGATCCCCAGATGATGTGCGTCCGTTCAAGGACGGCAAAGGCAAGGCGGAGATCGTGACAGTGGGCGGTCTCAATCTGGGGTTGGGCACTTTCGAGCCTGGCTGGCGCTGGAGTGAGCACGTCAAACCCATTGCCGGAACCCCTTCTTGTCAGGCGGCGCATACGGGTTACGTCCTGGAAGGGCGCATGGTAGTGAAGATGGACGATGGAAGCGAAATGGAATTCGGTCCAGGCGATGCGTTCTACATGCCGCCCGGGCACGATGCCTGGATCGTTGGTGACCAGCGCTGTGTGCTGATCGATGTCACCGGCTTTGGACAATACGCCAAGCCTGCCTAGGCAACCGGTCCGAACGCCGCCTGCTCGCCAATCCGAACGGGCGGTATTTTCAAAAGGAGACTCATCATGGCTGAATCCTGGAAAGTCAGTGGTACCTATTTTGAAGCGTGCAACTGCGCAGCCGCCTGCCCCTGCGTATTCCTCAGCCCACCGACAGAGGGAGAATGCACAGCCCTAATTGCATGGCATATCGACCAGGGCACTTCCGATGGCGTACCGCTAAACGGGCTCAATGTTGCAATGCTCACGCACACCCCAGGACACATGCTGCAAACGAAGTGGAAAGTTGCGCTGTACCTGGACGAAAATGCCAGTGCTGATCAGCAGAAGGCGCTGGGCGAAATCTTTTCCGGTCAGGCAGGAGGCCACCTTGCCACGCTCGGCCCGCTCATTGGCGAAGTCATGGGGGTCAAGGCCGTTCCCATCCAGTATTCCGCAAATGGCAAAGAACGCCGCCTGCGGATTCCCAACATAGCGGCAGTCGACATCGAGGCGATGGAAGGACAGGGCGGATCCCTTGTTACCATCGATCACCATCCGTTCACTCCGGTGCCCGGTCAACCGGCAGTCGTTTCGACTTCCAGGAAGCTGAGCATTCATGACCACGGGATCTCGCTCGAACTCAGCGGCAAGAATGGCTTCTATTCCGCCTTCGCCTACCAGGCCTAGCGCCGAAGCACCGAATCCACGAAGCCTGGCGACCGTTGGCGCCGGCATCGTGGTCACTCTGACCGTCTCCTGGGCCTATCTTGTCTATATGGTCTGGGGCATGGCGCATATGGATTTGTCCGCGCACTGGCTCCTGATGCCGCGCATGGATAACTGGAATGGCGTGGATCTCCTGCTGGTGTTTGTCATGTGGGCAATCATGATGGCCGCGATGATGCTGCCTTCCGCCGTGCCCATGCTGTTGCTGCTCGCCAGGACCAATTATGTGCGCTTTACGAAACACCGGGCAAATCTTGCTACCGGCGTTTTTGGGCTCGGTTATATAACGGTTTGGGTCGGGTTCAGTCTGCTCGCCACGCTTGCACAATGGGGTTTGCTAACGGCGCGGCTGGTATCGCCGATGATGGATAGTCTAAGCCCGGTTCTCAGTAGTGTGCTGCTGGTGGCCGCGGGCGGATACCAGTTCACCCCATTCAAGCACGCATGTCTTTCCCGTTGTCGCTCGCCGCTAAGCTTTCTCATGACCGATTCGAGTGACGGCTTGCACAGCGCATTCTTCATCGGTCTCCGACAGGGCGCATACTGTACCGGCTGCTGCGGGCTGCTCATGGCTCTCCTGTTCGCATTCGGAGTAATGAATCTGTTCTGGATCGTTGCCTTATCGGTGCTGGTTCTACTGGAAAAGCTTTTGCAGCGACCCCGCTGGTTCAGCTATTCGTTGGGGGGGATATTCTTGGTTTGGGGTATGTGGTTGGGTAGCCGTTCAATGCTGTAATCCTATTCGACTGCCATTTTGGCAAACGCACTGGCGCGTCCGCCGGGCAAGAAATGTCAGCCTCAATTGATTGGGCTACGCCGTACCGGGAATTACGGAATCCGGGACACCATTAAACGCTCAACGAGCAGGTGGCGACTGTTCCGTCTGGATCGGCGGCGGAAGTGCACCTTTCCCAATGGCAGGCCCTCACGTGGATCGTCGTAGATGCCCACCTTGAGTTTCGGGTTCGGCGAACTGTGTCATTGAGTGAGCCGGAAAATTGCGTTCCTGGGCGGCTGGTTTACTTCAGTAAGCTGCCGGCCGTAGTGCCGGGATGATGATCGGCACGTCATCTCGGCCGCCGGTGGCGTTCTCAGCAAATCAGGTCTGCTATATGCTGAATACCAGCCGTTGATCAGAAATCCAGTTGAATGGCTGCTGTCCAAAACGGCGAATTCACCCTCCCGACCC
>JBAUMF010000063.1:0-22494 GCA_049578545.1 Thiobacillaceae bacterium | reverse complement strand
TGATAGGATCCCACTAGCGATAGTCAAGTACAATATCGCATATTACATGGGAACATATCCGGCCGGAAAAAATGCCGAAACCGGCATGATCACTCACTGATCCCCGCGTTGACACTTCAAACTTCGGCCTAGGCACATAATCGTTGCGCCGTCGTCGCGGTTGACAACATGGATGGTCATGGCTACGCCGGCCTTCGGCTTGCGCACCTGTAGAGGCTCGCGACCGGGCGCTGAGTGGCCACGTAACCCCAGCCGGGGCTAGGTCGAGGCCGTGCGACGAGACAATTGGCGATGACGGACGCGGCAAAGATCGGGAAACAATGGGTTGGCGTACTACGTTCCGTTTTCAGCAGCGTAGACAAAGGAATCGGCAAAGAACTCGTCTTCGGGCAGGCCTCGTTGCGTGAAACTACTCCGCGCCGAATCGACCATGATCGGCGCGCCGCAGGCGTAGACCTGATAACCGGAGAGGTCCTTGAAGTCGTCCAGAACGGCCTGATGAACATGGCCGGTGCGGCCATTCCAGTCGTCGCCGGGCCCGGGTTCCGACAACACGGGGATGAAACGGAAATTGGCATGCTCCTGCTGCCATCGCGCGGGCAGTTCGACCATATACAAGTCCCGCAGGCCGCGCGCGCCCCAATACAAGATCATCTGGCGCCGCGTTTTTTCCTGGAACAGGTGCAACAGCATTGCCTTGATTGGGCCAAAACCAGTGCCGCCAGCGACAAAAATCATCGGCTTGTCCGAATCCTCGCGGATGAAAAAACTGCCCAGCGGGCCGTTGATTCGGAGGATGTCCCTTTCCTTCATGGTGGAAAATACGTTGTCAGTAAACAAGCCACCCGGAACATGCCGCAGGTGCAACTCGATGAACGCATCATCGTGCGGCGGGTTCGCAATGGAATAGCTGCGCCTCTTGCCCTCCTTGAGCAGAAAGTCGAGATACTGGCCGGCGAGGTATTGCAGCCGCTCGTTGGCAGGCAGCTTGAGCTGCATGACCATCACGTCGTCGGCCCGTTTTTCCAGCTTCTGCACGCGGCAGGGCAGGGTTTTCGCTGTAATGTCCTTGGCCGCGGAAATCTCCTTGGCTTCAATCAACAGATCCGAACAGGGTTTACCTACACAGAATAACGCCTTGCCAGCGGCTTTCTCCTCAGGCTTAAGAGCCGTCTCCTGATATTTGCCATAATCCAGTTTGCCTTGCAGCACTTTCCCCTTGCAGGAACCGCAAGCGCCATTGCGGCACCCATAGGGCAGCGCGAACCCTTCGCGTAGGGCAGCGGTCAATATCGTTTCATCATCGTTGACGGTAAAGCGGTGGCCGCTTGGCTGAATCGTGACCTGGTAAGGCATGGCTTAAAATTCTGCTATGAAAAAACAAAGACTCTTGATTGTGGGTTGTGGCGACATTGGCACTCGCCTGGCCCGGCAAAATAAACGCGTCAAGGTTCGCGCGCTGGCCCGCGCCGCCGAATCGGCCAATCGGCTTCGTGCGCAGGGCATTACGCCGGTAAGTGGAGACCTGGATCAGCGTACAAGCCTCGATCGCATCTCGAACCTGTCCCGATGGGTATTACATCTTGGCCCACCTCCCGGCGACTCGGAGGGCGACCCGCGGACCCGGCGCCTGATTGCCGCGCTTGCGAAGGGGGGCAGTCTACCACGGCGCATGGTGTACATCAGCACCAGCGGCGTCTACGGAAACTGCAATGGTGAAAGGGTTTTTGAAACCCGGATGCTGGCAGCACAGAATGCCCGGGCCAAACGCCGGGTTGATGCGGAACGCCAGTTGCGGCGCTTTGCGGCGCGCCACGGCATCCAGCTGAGCATCCTGCGCGCACCCGGAATTTATGCCGGTGACCGGTTGCCCATTGATCGCATCAAGAAACAGACACCCGCCGTGCGGCAGGAAGAGGACAGCTATACCAATCACATTCATGCGGACGATCTGGCGAAAATCGTCTGGTTGGCCTTGTTCCGGGGCCGTCCCAACCGCAGCTATCACGCAACAGACGGCAGCGTGAGAAAAATGGGCGATTATTTCGACATGGTGGCTGACTACTTCGGCCTGCCGCGCACGCCGCGCATCACGCGGGCCGAGGCCCAGCGAGTATTGTCCCCGGCCTTGCTATCGTTCCTCAATGAGTCACGCATTCTAGACAACACGCGTGTCAGGAAAGAACTCAAAGTCCGCCTCACCTATCCTGACGTGGCGGCCGCTCTGGAATCAATGGGTCGCTCTCCCGTCGAAACTCGCCCTCAATCACATCGTCGTTAGCGGCCTTAAGTATGCTGCCCTTGGGCCGCCGCCAGGTACCGGGAACAAGCAGCAAAATTAAGGCCATCACGTCGGAAATGACGCCAGGGAAAATAAGCAGGCCTCCGGCGAGGAACATGCGGCCGCTGGCAAACAGGGCGGAAAAGGGAGATCCACCCGCCTGAAGCTGGAAAATCATACGGGCACCCCACACAACGCGTTCAAGCCGGATCAGCGCGACGCCAAGCACAGCGGACGCCAGGAGCCACACCAGCACCCACCAGCCATACAGACCAGCCAGCTTGAACAGGATATAGGCTTCCAGTACCGGAAAACCCAGCATTACTATGACAATCGGCCAAAAGCGCATCAGCAATCTCTATATAGCTGTTCACTCTATATTGCACCTTCCAGGCACAATTCAACTACATGACATTAATCCTTCCGGATTTACAATCTCGTCATGGACACTGAGATACTTGTTGTCATGACCACCTTGCCAGACCAGGCCAGCGCGGAACAGACCGCCCGGCTCTTGGTAGAAATCGGGGCGGCGGCCTGTGTCAGCCTGTTCGCGCCCTGCACCTCCATCTATCGCTGGCAGGGAGAAGTGGAAACGTCCTCAGAAATCCCCCTGATGATAAAAACAACGCGCGAGGCCTATCCAATGCTTGAGCAACGCCTCAAGGAATGCCATCCTTACGAACTTCCGGAAATCCTAGCCATCCCAATAGCAGCGGGGCTGCCAGGCTATTTGCAATGGGTAATCCGCGAAACCGACTTATAAATATCCGAATCTGCCGAGAATCGTGCTTCATGAAAATTCTTCCGTACTTAATCTTTTCCCTCCTCAGTCTGGCGGCCTTATCCGCCCGGCCTGACGATTTTCTTGATCCGGATGAGGCCTTCAAGTTTTCTGCCAAGGCGCTGGATGCGCAAACCCTGGAAGCGCGCTGGCAGATTGCTGACGGCTATTACTTGTATCACAAGAAGTTCAAATTCGAACTGCATGGCGCCAAGCTCGGCCAACCGGTTATTCCAGCGGGCAAACTCAAGAAAGATGACTCGTTCGGGGAAGTGGAAATTCATCGCGCCGAGCTGGCCATCAAGCTGCCTGTGCAGCGAAGCGCCGGCGGCATACTGCCCGTCACGCTGAAGGCAACCTATCAGGGTTGTGCAGATGCGGGACTGTGCTACACGCCCATTACCCAAACGAGCAACCTCAAGCTTTCTGCTCTAGAAGCACCTCGACCCTCAGAAGAAGCAGCGGTACCGAAGGCCACGAGTCCAGTTGAATCTATAGCGCCACTTTCCACAACACCTGTTGTCCAGTCCAAATCTGCCCTTACTGGACTGCGAACCCTGACGGAAGATGCGGCGGGTCCCATGGACATCGTACCGCCCGATAAAGCATACAAGGTTGATGTCATGTTCAGCGATCCACAAACGCTCGTTGCACGCTACACCATCAACCCGTGCTGTTATCTGTACCGCGACCGGCTGAAATTTGACGTCAAGATTCCGGTTGGCATCACCGTTAACCATATCGACAGCCCGGCCGGGGACATCAAGGATGACCCGGCCTTCGGCAAGGTTGAGGTGTATCACCACGATTTCGAAGTGAAGGCACACCTCAACCGCGCACCCGCTGTAGGCCAGGCACTTGATGTAGCTGTTACCTACCAGGGTTGCAATCAGGATGCGGGCGTGTGCTACCCGCCCAACACGCAAACCTTCAGCCTGACTGGCGCATCCGGTCCGGTCG
The DNA here is from genome assembly GCA_049578545.1 of Thiobacillaceae bacterium. Lineage (GTDB taxonomy): Bacteria > Pseudomonadota > Gammaproteobacteria > Burkholderiales > Thiobacillaceae > DASQBT01. Next base: position 18,469 of record JBAUMF010000063.1, on the reverse strand, counting down.
CCGCGTCAGGTAATGTGGAAATGAAAGCGGCGCCGGCCGGGCCAACAGAGGGCGGGTCCGACCTGAGCAAGATCGAACGGGTGCTCAAGGGTGGCAACTTCTGGGCCATAATGGGTGCCTTCTTTGGTTTTGGCCTGTTGCTGTCTCTCACGCCCTGCGTGTTCCCGATGATTCCGATTCTTTCTGGAATCATCGCTGGTCAAAGGCATGTCACCAAAACCAGCGGCTTTTTCCTCGCCTTGGCTTATGTACTTGGCATGGCGATCACGTATGCGATCGCGGGCGTTCTCGCCGCCAAATCCGGTACGCTTATCTCGAATGCGCTGCAAAACCCAGTCGCCCTTGGGATCGGTGCAGCCATTTTCATTGCGCTGGCGCTTTCCATGTTCGGCTTCTTCGAACTGCAACTACCTTCGGCCTTGCAAAGCAAACTGACCGAAGCCAGCAACAAGCTGCACGGTGGTCACCTGACCGCCGTGTTTGCCATGGGGGCTCTGTCTGCATTAATTGTCGGCCCCTGCGTTGCGCCGCCGCTCGCCGCCGCGCTGGCCTATATCGCACATACCGGCAATGTGGCGTTGGGCGGCTGGGCGCTGTTCACTCTTGCTCTCGGCATGGGCATGCCGCTGCTGGCGGTCGGCCTTTCCGCAGGCGCACTGCTGCCAAAGGCAGGAGGTTGGATGAATGGCGTGAAAGCCTTCTTCGGCGTGCTGATGATCGGCGTGGCGATCTGGCTGATTTCGCCGCTCATGCCCAACTGGGTCAGCATGCTGCTGTGGGCCGCATTGCTTATAATTTCTGCGGTTTACCTGCATGCCCTCGATCCGCTGCCACAGCACGCAACGGGATGGAAGCGGCTGTGGAAAGGCGTTGGCGTTGTGGCGCTGATAGCAGGCCTTTCCCTTGTACTGGGGGCGTTGGGCGGTAGCCGTGACATCCTGCAGCCGCTCGCCGTATACAAGGGTGGCCTGTCTGCCGGCGCTTCCGCTGCCGCTGTAGCTGAAACTACCCAACTGAATTTTGACCAGGTGAAATCCATCGCTGAGCTCGACATCAAGCTCAGCGAAGCGAAGGCCGCCGGCAAGCCGGTGATGCTCGATTTCTTTGCCGATTGGTGCGTGTCATGCAAGGAAATGGAGAAGTTTACATTTTCCGACTCCAAGGTCCGCGACAGCCTGAAGAACGCGGTACTTATTCAGGCCGACGTCACCAGCAACAGCGATGAGCACAAAGCCATGCTCAAACGTTTTGGACTGTTCGGGCCGCCTGGAATCATCTTCTGGAATAAGGCGGGCCAACAGTCTGACTATAAGGTTGTGGGTTACGAGCCGAGCGACAAATTCCTTGCCAGCATCGGTCAGGCCTTAGGCTTGCCTGAATAAATCCAACATGAGCCACGTTAGCCGCGAGACAGGTTCAGATACGAGGTGCCCGACGGCGCGGATGGACATGTTTCACGCAAACCAAAGGGCCCTGCGGTTTGGCCGGCACCGCCTGCTGTGTCGCGCCGCGCGGCTTAGCGGAACGATCATGACTGGCGCAACGCTTCGCGCGCGGCACCGTGGTCCGAATGTGAGGGGTCCCGCATGCAGGAATCGGCCAGTGCTGGCGAAAATCTGCTGGGCTGCAGCGGCCGGCTCCACTATGCGCGTTTCTTCCGAGAAGTCACGTTGCATGGGTCATTTCTCCTGGCCGCGCGCGCGGCCAGGAGGTAGTTATTCAGGCGTCTCAGTGTGAAGTCGCATCACATCCTGGTTTTGCTGGCTGCGGGGGCAGCCCTGGTTGGCGGGCTGCTGGTCTCGACTCGATTGCACGAATCTGCCCCACAGAAGACTGCACGAAATGCCGAAGCCAACGGCGAGACTGTTCTCGCAGCTGCGTTTTCTGATCTTGACGGCCAGCGCCAAGCGTTGTCGCAATGGCGCGGCAAAGTGCTGGTTGTTAATTTCTGGGCGACCTGGTGCCCGCCTTGCCGCGAGGAAATCCCAGGGTTTGTCAGACTACAGCGTGAACTGGCTGACAAAAACGTACAATTTGTCGGCGTCGCCATCGATCAGGGCAACAAAGTGAACGACTTTGCGCGCGAACTGGGCATTAATTACCCCTTGCTGCTGGGAGAAGACAGTGCCCTCGAACTGCAAAGGCAGTTGGGCAATCAGTCTGGAGGACTACCCTTCACCGTGGTAATAGACTCAACCGGCAAGTTGGTCAGTCGGCATATAGGCGGGATAAGCGCCGATCAGCTTCATACCACCCTTCTCCCTTTTACCCGTCACCGTTGACCCGGCGACGCATCACCACCCGCAGCACCCGCAGGGCGTGTTCCAATCCTAACACGCCGAAAACGCTATTTACCGTCAACATCTAGACAATTTACCGTAATTTGCCGCAAACTTGCGCCCATGCCAACCAAAGCTCCCTCGCGTAAGCTGGTCCGAAAGGCGCCGGAAATGCCAAAAACCATTCTGGTTTTGCATGGCCCAAATTTAAATATGCTCGGTAAACGGGAACCCCAGCATTACGGCATTGCCAGCCTGGACGACATCAACCAGACCTTGCATACCCGAGGTGCAAGCGTTGGAGTGGGTGTCGAGAATTTTCAGAGCAATCACGAAGGCGCGCTGATTGACCGCATTCATCAGGCTGGCCGTGATGGGGTGGATTTCATCCTGATCAACCCGGCGGCCTATACCCATACCAGTGTGGCCCTGCGCGATGCAATGGCGGCCGTCGCCATCCCATTTGTCGAGGTGCACCTTTCCAATGTATACATGCGTGAGGCATTTCGCCATCACTCTTATTTTTCCGATTTGGCCATTGGCGTAATCGCCGGGCTAGGTTCCCAGGGGTACGAACTGGCGCTTGAATTTGCGCTGCGTCATTTACATGTGAAGGTCTTGAATGATGGATCTCAGAAAACTGAAAAAACTCATTGATCTGGTCGAGGAGTCCAGTATTGCGGAACTCGAAATCACCGAAGGTGAAGAGAAGGTCAGGATTGCCAAGAGCATCGCTGGTGCACCGATGATGATTGCCCAACCGCAGCTGATGCAGGTCCCAGCGCCAGGAATGGCAGGCGCCGCTCAGGCCGCACCCGCCGCGGCCGCCGAAGCGGTGCCTGCCGAGCCCGAAGGTCATGTGGTGCGCTCACCCATGGTGGGCACCTTTTACCGTTCAGCCTCTCCAGGCAGCAAACCGTTTGTGGAACCTGGTGACTCAATTGCCTCGGGCGACACCCTTTGCATTATCGAAGCCATGAAACTGCTAAATGAAATTGAGGCAGACCAGGGTGGCGTAATCAAGGCCATTTTGGTTGAGAACGGTCAGCCGGTGGAGTATGGCGAGCCATTATTTGTTATTGGGTAAGGAGTGAAGAATGGGCGGGCAAAGCGCAAACTGCGTTCTCCCCACTCCACAGGCCTTACACCTCACTTGAGCTTTTCCATGTTTGAAAAAATTCTGATCGCAAATAGAGGGGAAATCGCCCTCCGGATCCAGCGGGCATGCCGCGAACTGGGCATCAAGACCGTCGCGGTTCATTCCGAAGCCGATCGTGAAGCCAAATACGTAAAGCTGGCCGAAGAATCCGTTTGCATCGGCCCGGCACAGTCCAACCTGTCTTACCTGAACATTCCAGCCATCATCGCAGCAGCAGAAGTCACGGACGCCGAAGCCATTCATCCCGGCTACGGCTTCCTCTCGGAAAACGCCGACTTCGCCGAACGGGTTGAATCTTCCGGCTTTGTGTTCATTGGCCCGCGCCCCGAATCGATCCGACTGATGGGTGACAAGGTTGCCGCCAAGGATGCAATGAAAGCCTCAAAGGTGCCCTGTGTTCCTGGCTCGGAAGGTGCGCTTCCCGACGAACCGAGTGAAATCCTGCGCATTGCACGCGAAGTAGGTTATCCCGTCCTAATTAAAGCAGCCGCCGGTGGCGGCGGTCGTGGCATGCGTGTGGTGCATGCAGAAGCTGCGATGCTGAACGCTGTCCAGATGACCCAGGCCGAAGCACAGACTGCCTTTGGCAACCCCATCGTCTATCTGGAAAAGTATCTGCAGAATCCCCGCCATATCGAATTTCAGGTGCTGGCCGACGAACACGGCAATGCCATCCATCTGGGCGAGCGCGACTGTTCCATGCAACGCCGTCACCAGAAGGTGGTCGAGGAGGCACCGGCTCCCGGCCTTGATCCAAAGCTGAGGGAAAAGATCGGCGAACGCTGTGCCGAGGCCTGTCGTCAGATCGGCTATCGGGGCGCGGGCACCTTTGAGTTTCTTTACGAGGATGGCGAGTTCTATTTCATCGAAATGAATACCCGCGTGCAGGTCGAACACCCGGTGACCGAACTGGTGACCGGCGTGGATATCGTGCAGGAACAGCTCCACATCGCCGCAGGTGAGAAGCTGCGCTACAAGCAGAAGGATATTCAGCTCAAGGGCCACGCAATCGAGTGCCGCATCAACGCCGAACACCCGTTTACCTTTGTGCCCTCCCCCGGCCGTCTCACGGCCTGGCACCCACCGGGCGGACCCGGAATCCGGGTTGATTCCCACGTCTATACAAACTACGTGGTGCCACCGCATTACGATTCGATGATTGCCAAGGTGCTGGCCTACGGCACCACACGTGACCAGGCTCTAGCGCGCATGCGCGGGGCATTGACCGAAATGATTGTCGATGGCATCCAGACCAACATTCCGCTGCATCGCGAATTGATGGACGACGCGGGCTTCATGCAGGGTGGGACCAGCATTCATTACCTGGAAAAGAAGCTGGCGAAGGACAAGGAAGCCAAACAGGAAGCCTGACTTGCCCTGGCAATCCATCCGCATCAATGTCAACGCAAAACACGCAGAAGCGTTGTCTGATGCTTTGATTGAGCTGGGCGCGCTATCGGTTTCGCTCGAAGACGCCGATGCCGGCACGCTGGACGAAACACCGCTGTTTGACGAACCGAATCAGCACAATGCCAGCCTGTGGGACAGCTGCGTCGCGGTCGCACTTTTACATCAGGACGACGATCCGGCAGTTCTGCTTTACGCCGCGGCTAACAAGGCCGGCCTGGATCAACTTCCCCAATTTACTACCGAACCTATCGCGGAGCGGGACTGGGTTCGGCTGACCCAGTCCCAGTTCGAGCCCATCCGCGTTTCAGCGCGGCTCTGGGTCGTACCTAGCTGGCACAGGCCACCGGATGAGTCAGCCATCAATATCAAACTCGACCCCGGTCTCGCCTTCGGTACCGGCTCGCACCCCACCACTCGGCTTTGCCTGCGCTGGCTCGATGCGAATATCAAGGGAGGCGAAAGCGTGCTGGATTATGGCTGCGGTTCCGGTATTCTCGCCATTGCGGCGGCGAAGTTTAACGCAACAAAGATCTGGGGGGTTGACATCGACCCCCAAGCCCTTGAGTCCGCCCGCTACAATGCCATGCAGAATGATGTTGTGGCAGAATTTTATTTGCCCGACACTGCCCCCAATGAACAGGCTGATATCTTAGTGGCCAATATTCTCACCAACCCACTCATGGCAATGGCACCCAGGCTTGCAAGCCTGGTTAGACCAGGCGGACGTCTCGTCATGTCGGGCATTCTCGACAGTCAGGTTCGCGAGGTGGAATCGGCCTATCATGCCTGGTTCAATTTCGAGCCCCCAGTATTTGACGAAGGCTGGACGCGAATTGCGGGCGTCAGACAATGACTCTGCATACCACTTGCTCCAACTGTCATTCGGTTTTCCGCATCACTGAGCCACAGCTTGCTGCGGCCGACGGGTGGGCCCAATGCGGCGTGTGCGCCGCGCCATTTGATGCGCTGCTTGGCATGTCGGATGATGAACGCGCCTTATACCTCACTCCTCCCGAGCCAGAGCCCGTGTCCGAAGTGGCAGCTGAAGCGCCTGCCGCAGAACCTTCCGGCTCAACCGTCGAACACAAAATGGCTGCAAGCGCTTTGTCCCCGGCGGAAACCGTAAGTGAAACAGCAACCGCAGCCAAGGAAGCAGAAGACACCCCGCCGGCGACTTCCAACCTCCCAGGGCTGGAACGGCGTTTTGCTGCAGAAGTCGCAGAGACCGCCGGCACCCCGCATTCCGATCTCCCCTCCATCATCATCGTTGACCCCGATGCCAAGGCTCCCGAAGATGACGGCGCCATGCCCGACATTCAGGAACCAAGTGCTCGTCCCTATGGTTACCCGGTGCACGAACTAGAAGATGACGATGACGAAGAATACGAGAACGAACACGTTGCTGAAGCGGGCATGGCAAGCGTCTCCCGCCCGGCACCGAGCGAAGCCAGCTTTGCTGAATCGGGCAAGAGCGGGAAGAGAATATCGGGCTGGCTCTGGATTGTAATGCCCCTATTGCTTGTGCTGCTGTTTGGGCAACTTGCCTATTTCTTGCGCGACCCAATGGCTGCCCGTTATCCAGAATTGCGTCCGCTGCTTTCGTCTGCCTGCGATATCGTGGGCTGCCAGATGGGCCTCCCGCAAGACGTTGCCCAGATCAAGATTCTCGGCTCAGACCTTCAGGCCGACCCCGGCAACAGCAAACGCCTCACCCTGGCTCTGACCCTGGCCAACCAGGCCAGCTACCCGCAAGCCTGGCCCATGCTGCAACTGACTCTAACTGATACCAGAGACAATCCGCTTGCCCGACGCGTCTTCGCCCCCAGCGAATACCTTAATCACCCCGGCATGCAGAAAGCCGGCATTCCTGCGCTCAGCGAAACACCCCTAAGTCTGCACCTGGAAACCCAGGATTTGAACGCCTCAGGCTTCCGCGTGGAAGTGTTTTATTGATGTGAGTGCCGGCCAGTACATATACCTAAGTGATCGAATTCCCCGCTGCAGGAAAGGGCGCAATGGAAATGTCTGCATTTGGGCCGAGCGCATTGTCGTTTAAGCCAGATCAGGATCTTTGACGACATGGCTGGATCCGGTAGATCAGATTCCGAACCATCGCCATTGGCGGAAACGGAAGTTTGCGGCGTTTGATAAATGAAGGAATCAGAAGGTCAATCTGTCTGTATTGGCGCCAATTCATTCAAACTATGCCCACCAATAACAAGGACTGCCGCTTTGAAATTGCAACCACTATTCGTCGTCCTGCCTGTTATCTTGGCTGCCTGTGCTGTGCAAAAAACGTCCAATAAAGCTGAGCCGGGAACACAAATCACCGAGGCTGTGGAGTCGCCCTTTGCGGACCTCAATCTTGTACGCACAGCCATTCCGGCGGTGCTGACTGAAGCCCGAAAGAACCCATACTTGCCACCGAAGGATCTGACTTGCGCAACCCTATCTGCCGAGGTGAAGCCATTGGACGATGCCCTCGGGCCAGACCTCGATGTTCCTCAAAGCTCCGCTAATCCAGGTCTGTTAGAACGGGGGGCAGCGGAAGCAGGTGACGCAGCCATTGGTGCGCTAAAAGGCGCCGCCGAAGGGCTATTGCCCTACAGGAGCTGGGTAAGGAAACTTACCGGCGCCGAACGCCATTCCAAAGAAGTCGCGGCGGCCATTGCCGCCGGAGGCGTCCGAAGAGCGTATCTGAAGGGCATAGGCCAGACCCTTGGCTGTCAAACGCCCGCCGCACCTGCTCACCACAAAGCGCCGGACTGAGACTGAACATAATACATATGACTCGCGGTAGCGAGGTCCCAATCACCGGAATGGATATGGATAGGGCGCTCCCCAGCAGTTTTATGCAAGGCAGCTCAGGCCAGGATTGCATGACAAGCCTTGGAGGCACTTCTGGCAATAATACAAACGCAGTGCGACCTGTCATTATTTGCAGGGCACTGGATCTGGCCCTGACAGAACTTGTGCGTACTCCCTTGTTTCAACAAACAGGTTGAATCGTTTCAGGTCTACAAAAGTCGCGTGTAGGTTGTGCTTACAGCGGCCGAGCTATGACCACAGCGCCGCGCAACTCGCCCACACTGTAGCCCACCGCCCTGTCGTCGGGGTAGTCAAGCTTCAGGCGAACCTTCACCGCATCGGGGATGGAGTCAGCTGCGCCATGACAGGCCAGGCACACTGGCTGCACCACAATGGCCTTGGCATAATGCAGGGTCGGCTTGCCACCTTCATGCACCACTTCCCAGGACTCCATGCCTTCGAGCTTCTCTCCCCGGGCCATCCGTCTGGCGAAATCATCCAGTGCAGCCTGTTGCCAGGCACTGGCGCTGTTCGAGGGATTCCGGACCCGGGTACCGACGCGCCCTACCTGCCACCCGGTTTCCTGCGACAGCTGGGCGGCAATTTCCGGCGCGGCCTTCTTGCATACGTCCACGGCTGCTGCAGCCCCATTTGCCAGCATTTCCGCTTTGAGCCTGCCGCCCAACCGGGTCACCAGCTTCCCCGCCACGGCCCAGGTCTGATCCAGGGTCTTGTCATCAACTGCGGAGGAAACCGCACTTGACGTGGTGCACGCCGCTGCCATGACGGCAGCAAAAGCAAGGGTAATCACGAAAAGAGGCTTCACGGAGGACTCCATTTGAAATCGGTTGGCTTGACGCGGGTTAATCACTTCAGGCCCAGTAAGCCCATGGTTGGCCCCTCGAGTCTGACCCGTCGATACAATATTAAGGTAAATTGCCCGACGGATGCCGGGCAAGAAAGACCGAGCTGCCATGAACTCGAGATAGATTGGCCGCATCACCAATATATACTGATGCCCCTGAGAAATCGCTATGCGTACCACTGCCAGTCTTCTCGCTCCAACCCATGGTCAGGCCTCTGGGCGGGAACAATTCAAGGAGCGCTTAGATGGAATTGCTTAAACCTCGCTATTTCTGGCTTGGCATCGCAGCCGTCGGCGCCTGTCTGGTGGTGGCGAGCCTTGTCCTCACCGTCTGGCTTAAATTGCATCCCTGCCCACTGTGCATCTTCCAACGGCTGCTGTTCATGATTATGGGCGCGCTGGCACTTGTCGGCTTCCTGGGCTCAAGGCACCCTGCCGGACGCGCGGCCGGGGGCCTTGCTTTGCTCACAGCCCTTTCGGGAGCGGGAGTGGCAGGCTATCAAGTCTGGCTTCAAGCCCAACCAGCCGCGATGTTCACCTGTGGCGGCGCCGACCCCAACTTGATTGAGCGCCTGGTCGACTGGTTGGGTCAGCGGCTCCCCTCCCTGTTCCTTGCCACGGGAATATGCGGAGACAGGGAACTTCTCATATTGGGCTATTCTCTTGCCGTCTGGTCGCTGGCGGCTTTTGCGGCAAGCGCGGCAGTCAGCCTGTGGGCTTTGCTTCGATGGCGCCGACACAGTCACTGATCCTAGACTCGGCAGATCAGTGGAGGAACGAAGCCAATACAACAAGGAGTCCTGGGTTGTTCGCACAACACAACGCGAGTTGCCATAAGAAATGGCCTTTCGGATAGGGCAAACTCCCTATTCGGATGGCTTTGACTCCCCCCGCAGCTTGCGGGATAATTCGCCGGTCGGGAGAGAGCACGGCTGCGTGCCGCCGAAGGCGTAATCACCCATAACCGCTCAGGCAACATGAACCGACTGGATACAGAACTCTGGAGAGCGCCGTGCCCCATTCACGACAGCACGGCCACCGAAGGGGCACGGGGGGCAACCCTCCAATCTCTCAGGTATCAAGGACAGAGGGGTGATGCGAGGCGAGCCTTTGCATCACCCCTTCTTCTTTGGCGAGCACATCGATGAGCGAACTGAAACAAACCCCCTTGAGTGCGATACACCGGCAGCTGGGCGCTAAGATGGTCGACTTCGGCGGCTGGGACATGCCCGTTAACTACGGCTCGCAGATCGAGGAACACCATGTGGTGCGTCGGGACGTCGGGATGTTCGATGTTTCACACATGCTGCCACTTGATGTGGAAGGCGAGCGGGCGCGTGAATTCCTTACCCATCTGCTCGCCAACAACGTCGCCAAGCTGAAAACGCCAGGCAGGGCAATATACTCCTGCATGCTGAATGAGGTAGGCGGAGTAATCGACGACCTGATCATTTACTGGCGCGGCGATAGCCGTTTCCGTATTGTGGTGAATGCCGGCACCGCAGACAAGGATATTGAGTGGATGCACAAGCAGGCCCAGCCCTACAGTGTGAAACTCATGCCTAGGCGCGATCTGGCGATGATCGCCATCCAGGGTCCAAACGCCCGCAGCAAGGTGTGGGAGGCCATGCCTGGTTTGCAGGATGTCTCTGAGACCATGGCCCCGTTCAATGCTGTGGAAGTGGGCGACATGTTCGTCGCGCGTACCGGCTACACCGGCGAAGATGGCTTTGAAATCATGCTGCCGGCAAAGGCTGCCGCCTTCTTCTGGCAGGCACTGCTCGATGCTGGGGTCAAGCCGTGCGGGCTGGGTTCGCGCGATACTTTGCGGCTCGAAGCAGGCATGAATCTGTATGGTCAGGACATGGACGAAACCACGTCGCCGCTCGAGTCAGGGCTGGCATGGACCGTGGACCTGAACAGCGAGCGCGAATTCATTGGCAAGGCTGCATTGCAAAAAAGCGAAATAACCAAGCAGTTGGCCGGTCTCCTGTTGTTGGGAAAAGGTGTGTTGCGCGCCCACCAGAAGGTGCATACCAGGCATGGTGAAGGTGAAATTACGTCGGGCACGTTTTCCCCGACTCTGGCCAGGTCCATCGCACTGGCGCGGATTCCCTTGGGTATTGCGCCCGGCGAGGAAGTCGCAGTGGAAATCCGCGACAGGAAAATGACGGCAAAAGTGGTGAAATATCCGTTTGTGCGCAATGGGAAGAATTTGATGGCAAGTTGAACCGCAAAGGACACAAGGCAGCGCCAGGGAGCCAAACTTGGTCCTGCGTGCCCTATATAGAGTGTCCTTTGTCGTAATTCTGTTTACTGGAGAGAAAGATGAGCATCCCAGCCGACCTGAAATACACCAAGACCCATGAATGGGTGAAAGTTGAAGCCGACGGTACGCTAACTGTCGGTATTACCCAGCACGCCCAGGATTTGCTGGGCGACATGGTGTTTATTGAGCCTCCTGCCGTGGGTCGTGTGCTGGGCGCTGGCGAGGAATGCGCAGTTGTCGAATCCGTGAAAGCCGCTTCTGATGTATATGCTCCGGTGGCCGGGGAAGTGATCGCCGCCAACAGTGAAGTGGAAGGCTCACCTGAAAGGATCAACCAGGACCCTTACGGCGCATGGATGTTCAGGATGAAGCCAAGCAACGCGGGCGATGTAGATGGCCTGCTGGATGCGGGGAGCTACAAAGCCCAGATTGCCACGGAGGCCCACTAAATGTTAACGAGGAGGGCAAGAGGACAAGAACAACGGCTAGCCGCCTTTCTGTTTTCCTCATGTCCTCCTTGACGCAGAGATTGAACTAGCCATGCCCTTTATTCCCCACACGGAACACGATATCAGGGAGATGCTCTCCGTCATCGGAGCAAAGAGCATCGACGACTTGTTCGATGAAATTCCTCCATCACTCATGGCTGGCAAGCTGACCAAGGTGCCCGCAGGTGCAAGCGAAATGGAAATCTCGCGCCTGATGCTGGAGCGGGCCGAAGCGGATGGGCGCTATCTCAATTTCCTGGGCGCGGGGGCTTACGAACACCATATTCCGGCAGCAGTCTGGCAGATCGCCACGCGCGGCGAATTCTATTCGGCCTATACGCCCTATCAGGCGGAGGCCTCGCAGGGCACGCTGCAGCTGATCTACGAATACCAGACCATGATGACGCGGCTGACCGGTCTGGATGTGTCCAATGCCTCACTCTACGACGGGGGTTCCGGTCTGGCTGAAGCCGTGCTGATGGCGGTGCGTGCCAACAAGTCCGGCGCGCGCAAAGTGCTGATGCCCAAAGTGGTTCACCCCCTCTACCGGGCTGCCTGCCGCGATATTGTGAAGAATCAGAAGATCGAACTGGTTCCGGTCGATCACGACCCGGCCAGCGGCCGCACCGTACTGCCGCAGACTCCCGAAGGCTGCGCCGCCCTGGTGATTCCGCAGCCCAACTTCTTTGGCGTGTTGGAGGATGTCGATGTGCTGACCAACTGGGCACATGCAAACAAGCTGCTCGCAATAGCGCTGGTCAACCCGATGACGCTGGTCGCGTTGAAGGCCCCGGGCAAGTGGGGAACAACCGGTGCCGATATTGCAGTAGGTGACGGGCAGCCCCTTGGCGCACCTCTGTCATCCGGCGGCCCCTACTATGGCTTCATGTGCTGCAAGGAAGAATTTGTCCGCCAGATGCCGGGCCGTATTGTCGGCCGTACGGTCGACCTCGATGGGAAGCCGGGCTTTACTCTTACCCTGCAAGCCCGCGAACAACATATCCGCCGATCGAAGGCGACGTCCAACATTTGCACCAATCAGGGCCTGGTGGTCACCGCTTCCACGATTTACATGAGCTTGCTGGGGCCCAAGGGACTTGACCGCGTGGCAAAGGCATCGCATGCCAACACCCTGTCGCTCGTCGACAAGCTGATTAAGGCGGGAGCAGAAAAAGTATTCAGTGGTGCGTGTTTTCATGAAGCTGTGATTCGCACCAATGTATCAAACGGCAAGCTCTTGCATGCCCTGCTGGGCCAGGGAATCCTGGGTGGTTATGACCTGTCGCGCGACTACCCTGAGCTGCGTAATGCCATTCTTGTGTGCGCCACCGAAACCAAGACTGATGCCGATCTGGACAGATACGCCGATCAAATGCAGCGCATCGTGGCCAAATTGAATGAGCCTCCGCCCTGTGCCAGGAAATGATTCCATAATTTGACTTTGAACAAGGAGGGCGGGGGGACAAGAGAACCCCTTCGCGCGTTTTCCTCCTTTCCTCTCTGTAAGAACTGAAGGAGATCAAGATGACGAAAGTAACCTTAGGTGGCAACCCCATTGAAGTGGCCGGCACTTTCCCTAAAGTCGGCGATACTGCGCCGAATTTCAGGCTGGTGAACAAGGATCTAGCCGATGTTTCCCTGGTCGATTTTGCGGGCAAACGCAAGATTCTCAATATCGTGCCTTCCCTGGATACTGGCGTCTGTGCTGAATCCACCCGTAAGTTCAACAGCGCTGCAGCCGGACTGACGAACACCGTGGTACTCGTTATCTCCGCTGACCTTCCATTTGCATCAGGTCGATTCTGTTCGGTCGAGAAACTCGACAATGTAACTACCCTGTCGACCATGCGTGGCTGGGAATTCAAGAAGGATTACGGTGTGGATATTCATAGCGGTCCGCTCACCGGCGTTTGTGCCCGCGCCGTAGTGGTGCTGGACGAGAACAACAAAGTACGACACGCTGAGCTGGTTCCCGAGATCAAGCAGGAACCCGATTACGATGCCGCACTGGCGGTTTTGAAGTAACAAGCAGAACCACTAAGGTCACGAAGAGCACAAAGCTTGATAAAGAAGATTTGTTGGTGTCCTTCGTGTGCTTTGTGGTTAAAGGTTCAATACGATGCTGATATTTGACCATTCCCATCCAGGCTGCGCGGCCCACGCCCAGATTCCGTCGGGGGACTCCACTCTATCCGATCTGCCGCCGAACCTGCTGCGCGATCAGCCACCCGGCTTGCCCGAGTGTTCGGAACTTGACGTGGTGCGCCACTACACCCGTCTGAGTCAGAAGAACTTCTCCATCGACACACAGTTCTATCCGCTCGGTTCCTGCACCATGAAATACAATCCGCGCGCATGTAATTCACTCGCAACGCTGCCGCAGTTTCTGGCACGCCACCCGCACGCGCCCGCTGAGACGGGACAGGGCTTCCTGCAATGCATGTTCGAGCTGCAGGAAATGCTCAAGGATGTGACCGGCATGGCGGGCGTATCGCTTGCGCCGATGGCAGGCGCGCAGGGCGAATTTGCCGGGATTGCAATGATCCGTGCCTATCACGAGTCCCGCGGCGACCGTGCCCGTGCGGAAATCCTCGTGCCCAATGCGGCGCACGGCACCAACCCGGCCACGGCGGTCATGTGCGGCTACACGGTGAAGGAGATCCCGACTGACCGTGAAGGCAATGTCGAACTGGCTGCGCTGAAAGCAGCCGTGGGGCCGCAGACCGCCGGACTCATGCTGACCAATCCTTCCACACTGGGTGTGTTTGAAAAGGCCATTCAGGATATCCGGCAGATTGTCCACGAGGCGGGCGGGCTGCTCTATTACGATGGCGCCAACCTCAATGCCATACTTGGCCGCGTGCGGCCGGGTGACATGGGGTTTGACGTCATCCACATGAACCTGCATAAAACCTTTTCCACCCCGCACGGCGGCGGCGGCCCTGGTGCCGGTCCGGTCGGCGTCGCCCAGCACCTGTTGCCCTTCGTGCCGGTGCCTGTGGTGATCAATGACAACGGAACTTACCGTAATGCAGTCGAGGCTGACCTGCCCCAGTCCATCGGCCGCATGAGTGCGAACGGCGGCAATGCCGGTGTGCTGTTGCGGGCCTATGTGTATGCACGCATGCTGGGTGCGGAAGGCATGCACCGCGTCGCCGAGTTTGCGACCTTGAATGCCAATTACCTGCTGGCCCGCATGCGCCAGGCCGGTTTTGATCCTGCCTACCCGACCCGGCGCGCGAGCCACGAATTCATCATCACCCTGAAGAAACTCAAGGACGAAACCGGCATTACCGCCATGGACTTCGCCAAGCGATTGCTCGATTACGGCTTCCATGCACCCACCACCTACTTCCCGCTGCTGGTGCCTGAATGCCTGCTGATCGAACCTTCCGAAACGGAAAGCAAGGAAACGCTGGATGCGTTTGTCGAGGCCTGCATCAAGATCAAGGACGAGGCTTACAGCCAGCCCGACCTGGTCAAGGGGGCACCCTATACCCAACCGGTACGCAGACTGGATGACGTAAAAGCAGCGCGTGAACTGGATTTGTCTTACAAAATTTAACCTCAACCAAACCAGACATCTATGGTCCGCCCTAGCGTGCCCGTACCTCCCTCCGGCATAATTTGCCCCCATGACCCCTCCCTCCCCCTTCAAGGGTAAGACCGGCCTCAGGCGAATTTGGAACGCTTTCTTCTATTCCATTGATGGCTTCAAAGCAGCTTTCCTCCATGAAGACGCCTTTCGACAGGAGGCCCTGCTTGCCGCAATCATGCTTCCGCTTGCATTCCTATTGGGCAAGACAGGGGTAGAAAGGGCCTTGCTTTCCGGTTCGGTCTTGCTGGTATTAATGGTTGAATTGCTGAATTCAGGTATTGAGGCCATCGTGGACAAGGCCTCCCCAGAAACCAATGAACTGGCGAAACGGGCAAAGGACATGGGATCAGCCGCTGTCATGTTGGCTCTGTTGAATGTCTTGATTGTTTGGCTGAGCGTACTTTTTGCCTAAAGCTCCAGTAATCAAGATCCGAATACCAGTTAATTGGGCCATTTAATTATTCGGTAATATCTTGAACCTTTTTCAGCGCTGTTTCTCCCCGACCTTGTTGACCTGCGTGCTGGCAGGGTCATCAACGTCCTGGGCACTGGGTCTTGGTGACATCAGGCTGCAGTCCTATTTGGGGCAACCGCTTGCAGCCAGCATCGACCTCATTGCCGGCCCGGAAGAAGAGATAGATGAAAAGTGCTTTGAAGTTAAGCCGGGTGCAGATGCCGGCCTGCCCAATGTTGAGGGAGTCACGATTACCTTACAAAAGAGCAGGGATCGCACGCGTCTCTTGCTGACCTCCCGTCGCCCAATCAATGATCCTGCCGTGGCAATCAACGTAACCACCGACTGTCCTCAGCGCCTTGCTCGCCAATATCTGGTCTTGATCGATCCGCCCCAGACTGCCGACCTACCTGTTGCATCGGCCACAAGCCCCGAAGCAGTGGCTTTGGCGCCGCTGCAACCCGTGGCAACCCGGCCCCCGGAACATCAAACACCTTCCCTCCATAAAGCTCGCCGCAGGAAGCCATCATTTCCTGCCCGGGAGCAACGCCCCTCACGACGGGCCCATACCACAAAATCTGGCCCCAGATTGATACTCTCCGGCCACCGCTCCGGTATCGCGGATATCGGTAGTTTTGGCCTGCGCATGGACATGGGCCTGCCTGAGCCGGGCAGGTACAAGGACATCCCGCCCAACCCAACCGAACTGTCAGACGAGAATGCATCCCTGAACCACAAGCTGGCTTACCTGGAGCAACAACTCTCGAACCTACAACGTCGCAATGCCGAGCTTGAAAGAAAGGAGGCACTCCACCTGCCGGCAGCCAAGCCATCCATAGCAGACGACACCCACTCATGGCTATGGTGGCTACTTGCATTCGCCTTGCTTGCAACAGGCGCACTGCTTGCGACACCCCGCTGGCGCAACAAGCGCCAAGCCATTCCACCAAATGCTGAAAAGGAACTATGGTCCGCGCCAACCACGGTAGTCAAACCCGCACCAGCAGGCGAAGTGGACGCGCTTTCCGCCACTCCTGACGAGCCGGTTTCTGCAACATCGATGCCTGAAAAAATCGTTGAACCGGTATCTCAACCTGCCGTCCTTCCACCTTCACGGACAATCAAGTGGGCGGGAGAAGACGGCGTTGAAGTCGACGACAGCGTGGTTGATGAAGTTGAAGTGTTTATGGCCCACGGCCATGCTGATCTGGCCATCGACCTGCTGCAGGAGCATGTGCGCACTGCCCCAGATGAGTCACCCATACCGTGGATGCTATTGCTGGACCTGCTCAAGCGCAACAAAATGGCCAAGGAATATGCTGAATCAGGCAAGACGTGCAAGCAATACTTCAATATCCGCGTCTCCGATCCGTATGAAGACGAGCCAGGTCCCGCAGCTGCCGGGCTGGAGGCCTATCCCCACGTTCTCTCCGAACTCAAACGCCTTTGGAAATCACCCGAGTGCCAGGCCTACCTCGATGACTTGATTTTTGACCGGCGCGGGGGCACACGCGTCGGTTTTGATCCCCCCACTTTCCGCGAGATCATGTTGTTGCGCACGATCCAGATGGACGGGTCGCAGACTTGATGCTGGCCAAGTTCGGCCCAGCTTGCATTTTCGAAAAGGAAATTCGGCGACAAGCAGCAGCTCAGTTCAAAATACAGCGGCTTCTCCCTTGATCAACGTGGAAATTCGGGTTTGCATCCAGGATCGTGCTTAGCTTGTTGATGCGCGGAAATCGTTTTACCCAGTTTGTCACTCTTGCAAATTACCGCCATACCATCTAAGCCAATCCAGTCTCGAATCCCCCGGGGCATCCTGTTCTATTGTTGCTGGATACGACCTACCCAAGGACACGGAAGCAATCCGCCCTATCCACAAAATCATGGCCTGCTTCCCTGCAAACACTACCCGCTGATTCCCATTCGAGGCATCCGGTGGCTCGCCTTATAATTCAGAAACTATTCTAATTACCCCCATCATGCGCACACTCATTTGCGGTTCCCTGGCTTTTGATTCCATCATGGTTTTTCATGACCACTTCAAGCATCACATCCTGCCAGACAAGATTCACATCCTTAACGTATCCTTTCTGGTACCTGACATGCGTCGGGAATATGGTGGTTGTGCGGGCAACATCGCCTACAACCTAAAATTGCTTGGTGGCGAGCCTGTCATCATGGCGACAGTGGGGGATGACTTCGCGCCCTATCGAGAGCGCCTTGAAAGTCTTGGGCTAAGTCAGGAATGTGTGCGCCAGGTCGGAGGGAGTTTCACTGCACAGGCCTTTATAACGACTGACATGTCGGACAACCAGATCACTGCCTTTCACCCCGGCGCAATGAACCAGTCCCACCTGAACGACGCAGGATCTGCAAACGACATCAGGCTGGGGATCGTTTCCCCGGATGGCCGCGAGGGCATGCTGAGGCATTGCGAGCAGTTTCACCATGCCAATATTCCGTTTGTGTTTGATCCGGGACAGGGCATGCCGCTGTTTAACGGCGACGAATTGATGCAGATGGTTCGCCAGGCTCATTACGTGACCCTGAATGATTACGAAGCCGAGCTACTGCAAACGCGCACAGGCCAGACCCTGCAACAACTGGCAGGAGAGGTCAAATGTCTGATCGTGACCAAGGGAGGCGAAGGATCCCAGTTCTATGTCGATGGCCGGGCTATCGAGATACCGACTGCTCCCGTTCGCGAGATTGTCGACCCGACAGGCTGCGGCGATGCCTTCCGTGCCGGCCTGCTTTATGGCATTGTTAATGGCATGGACTGGGAAACTACCGGTCGCTTGGCCAGTCTGATGGGTGCCATTAAGATCGAAAGCCGCGGCGGGCAGAACCATGCTCCCAGCCGACTTGAAATTGAAACCCGTTTTGTCGAATCCTTCGACTACCGAATTTAAGAGAGGTCCCATCATGAAGTCACTTGCCACCCTTACACTTGTTGCTGCATCAGCTTTCATTCTAAGCGGCTGCCCGGGCGGGCTAGGCAGCACGGATTACAGCCGTGAACAGGCTCGGTCCGAGCAGGAAGTTCGAATGGGTATCGTCGAATCGGTACGCGTGGTCAACATTGAAGGGACCAAGAGCAATGTGGGTACAGCCGCCGGAGCAGTAGTGGGGGGGG
>JBAUMF010000062.1:0-15673 GCA_049578545.1 Thiobacillaceae bacterium | reverse complement strand
TGCGTTGACACGAGGCGCAGGGCCTCGTCACTGGGCCGCTTCACGTGCGTGTAGCGTGGCCTTTGCCACAGGCGACGCCGGTGCTGGCGCGTCGTCACTGGCAGCACGCCGCCAGTAACGACGCGCGTACAGATGCCGCAGGGTGCAGGTGAAGGGAACGGTTCGCCGCTTAGGCCGGCGCTTGGGGCGCAGGGCCGGCGGCTCAGGAAGAAGCGCCTACCGGGCGCCGTGCGGGTCCGACGGATGCCGGACGCGAACGTGACCGGCCAGCAGGCGCAGCAATGCCGCGCCCGGTGGCTTGCCCGGTAGGTGCTTTACTATTGATTGGCGCTCGCTCAAAGGCGAGGACGGACGATGGACGCGCAGAGGCTCGCGTACTGACAATCAAGGAAGCGCTGCGGCTGCTTGATCTCTTGATGAAAACAAGGCCATCAGCTTGCGCCCAGGGCCTCGCCATTCCCAACAGAGGGAATGCTGCGAGAAGAGGAATCCAGTCTGGCTCGATTCCCTTCAGTGATATCCGTCATGCCACCGGCAGGCGGGATTCTCTTTGTCCCGGTCAGTCTTCGGTTTCCCTCGGACTGGCACAAAGCACTACGGGCTGGCTTTGCACACTCTTGTCATTGACGAGACCCAAGCCTTGACAGGCTCCCGCACGGTTGCTGTTGCCAGCGCAGGGCTGACCGTGCGTGTTCTCTAAAGGGCGCTTGCGTTTAACCTTGCACCGTCGCTAGCTGCCGGCTGGTGTTCACCGCGAGGGTGAACGATTTACGCCGCCACGATAAAACATCTTTTTTAGGAAATCAACGACTGTCCCATTTTCGTAAACACCTGTCACCGTTCGG
Organism: Thiobacillaceae bacterium; assembly: GCA_049578545.1. Taxonomy (GTDB): domain Bacteria; phylum Pseudomonadota; class Gammaproteobacteria; order Burkholderiales; family Thiobacillaceae; genus DASQBT01. The sequence continues at coordinate 14,828 of JBAUMF010000062.1, read as the reverse complement.
CGCATCAGCCGGGTAGCGTGACGCCAAGCGCACGACCTGCGGCGCGCAATTCCAGGTCAAGCGTCGCCAGCGGCAAGCCGCGCCGCTGCGCCAGTTCGAGATAGTCAGCGTCACAGAGCGTGAGCCGATAGCGTTCAGCCAGGTGCAGCGTGGTCGCCCAAGGTTGAATGGCCATGGGGGTCCTTAGGAAGCCAAGAGATGTGGCCGTAAACCGCAGCCGTTGAGGGTGAACTGTTCGATATGTAGGGGCATACCAGCCATGATGCCATGACTTCGCGCCCGGACGGCCATACCCCCGCGCCGGATGGCGGCGCGGCCCTTTGGGCTTCGCTTCACTCCGGGGCGGCATGGCCACCGTGATACTCTGGTGGCTTGTCTACCCTGATCCCAAGGCGGTTGAGAAGCTTGAGAGAGACAGCCAACTGAAAAAAAAACGACAACGGCTTCATATAAATCGGGGACCTGCCTGTTCGCGCCTCAGACTCGGTGAAAATTCTGCGCACCGACGCGCTCCTCCACCAAATCAGCGGTAGGCTGGATCCTTACAGTTATTGCTAGCATCGAAATTCGCTTCGGTTCTTTCCAGCCCCCAAATCTTCTTGCCTGCCCTCTTGGGGTTGTCAAGATAGTGGCGATTCCTCTCATCGAAATAGCGATCTATGGCTTCCATCGCCGCCTGAACTGATGGGTAGTCGCTGTTATGGATGATGGCACGCGCCATGCCGCTGAACACTGACTCGATTACGTTCAGAAATTGGGCCGACGCTGGCAGTGGGACGAGTTCGAGCTTCGGGACCACTTCCAATTTGCCATTGTGCTGATCCACGAACGCCAGCAGTTCCCTCGACATGTGCCACGAGGCTGCGTCCCAAGAAAGGTAAAGTTTTTCGGCGTCCCGGTATTCCTCTAGGAGAATCTTGGCCATCTGGATCATCTCTGCGGTGTTCTTCGTCCTAGAATAAAAGTGCGTCACCCGATTGCCTGAAAGCTCCAATGCGGCGGTAGCGATGAGCCAGCCTTTCGATTTCTGCCATTGCGGCACACTCGGCATAACGCCGGGTTCCGCGAGGACACGGCCCGGCTTCGCCTTAATCGCGAACGGACCGAACTCATCGATGGAAAAAAATCGTTCGTCTTTGCCAAGACCAGAAAGGACCGCCTGAACGTGATCGAGTTTTTCTCGGTAATCCGGGTCATTGCTCGTTAGGACGACCTTTGCAGATCGCCATCTGAACCCCGCTTTCCTGATAGCCTCCCTTATGACCGCATCACCTGCGGGGTGCCCCCTGTCGATCATCGTCTTCTTTAAGTCCTTCATCCTCCACGTTGTCCGATTATGTCCGGACAGGGCTGGTGGCTCATGAAGCAATGAAAACAAAGCCTTTTTGAAGGACTCGTCATCGGCTGTTCTTGTCTTGGGTTTCCGACCGAAGAGACATTCCACTCCGCCTGCTGCGAAGGCCGACAAATGCACGCGCACGGAATTCCTCGATACATCGAGATGTTCGGCGATGGCCCTGTCCGAAAAACCTCTTGCGTTGGCCAAGACAGTCAGAATTTTCTTGCGCGGATCGTTGGGAGATCGGGATAGCCTGCTGATCAGCCCGGCCAGAGCGGGCGTCGCCGCCCCTCCTGCCGTGTCTCCCCGCTCCAGCCCATAGAGCCATTCCATCCAGAGCTGCTTTATGGCCGTTGCCTTTGGGTTGTCTTGTATTCGCGGCGACGACAGGCTCTTCGCATCAGGCGTCGCGCGTTTGCGGCCGCAGTACCCGGGCGGAGTCTCAAAGGCCAACATTTTGCGGAGGGTGGTTCTGCTGATTCCTTCGCTTTTGGCGACGCTCCGCTTTGATTCTCCCGAAACCAAGACCCGTTTTCGGATGCGCCTCCATTGATAAAGGTTCGAGTACATGGTTCCCTCCGCTGACCGGCTGCACGTCCATCTCAAGAGAAGTCCGAAATTAACCTACTTGCCAAATATAACCAACTAGGTTATTATGGCTTGTGGAAAAGGCCATCCCTCACTGCAAATTGCCGGTCGTCAAGGCCCTAATCAAAGCCGGCAAGGTGCGCTCGACTCAATCGGCGCTTGTTGGCGCGGCGGCCTTGGGATTCGATTTTGCTGGGATTGTCGCGGTCATTATGTCACTTACGCCGAAGGACTTTTATAAGAGCATGACGACACACGCTGATCACAGGATTTGGCAGGACGTGTATCGGCCCGTCACAAGTGCGGGCGAGGTGTACGTGAAATTGACAGTTGTCGATGATGTTCTCATCGTTTCGTTTAAGGAGCTATGACCATGAAATGCCCAAATTGCGGAGCAGCGGAACTGTTGCATGACACTCGTGACATGTCCTACACGTATAAGGGCGAAGAAACGACCATTCCGGCCGTAACCGGCGACCATTGCCCGGCGTGCGGCGAGGCCGTTCTCGACATGGGCGAGTCTGTGCGCACCAGTGCCTTGATGCTCGAATTCAACAAGCAAGTGAATGCCGCGATCGTTGATCCGTCATTCATCGTTGGCGTGCGTAAAAAACTCCACCTAGATCAGCGTGAAGCAGCGGAAATATTCGGTGGTGGCGTCAACGCATTTTCTCGATATGAGAATGGCAAAACGAAGCCGCCATTGGCGCTTGTAAAACTGCTCAAGGTATTGGATCGGCATCCCGATTTGCTGGAAGAAATCAAGGCTGCGTAGTTCGTAATGCTCACGCTCCCAACCGCATCTCGTGGACTTCCTGTAACGTCTGCCTGAACCCTGCTTCCGGCGTTATGCACATAGTTCGATACGTGCGCAGGAATGCCAGAAGAGCTCAGTGGTTTTTCGCAGCCCCTTGAAATGGGACCCTGTGCGCGCGCATTCCGCTTGCAACTTGCCGGGGGCGCCCTAGCGGGCACCCCCGGCAAGCTCGCTGGACGCTAGGGACGCGCTGATTTATTCCCGCACCGACGGGCTGTAGTGATCGATGTAGTGCGAGAATCAGCGTGGTGAATGTTGAATGAAAGAGGATCATGCAACGCAGCTTTTCGGACCTTGAATACGCCGCGAAGAAGAAGGTGACGCGGCGTGATCGGTTTCTTGGTGAGATCGACGCGGTGACTCCATGGTCCGCGCTAGTGACGGAGGTCGAGCCGTTCTATCCCAAAGGCGAGGGCCGCGGCCGGCCGCCGATTGGGGTAGAGCGGATGCTGCGGATGTACGTTGCGCAGCAATGCTTCGGGCTTTCGGACGAGGGAACCGAAGATGCCATCTACGACAGTCAGGCCGTTCGTGCCTTCATCGGCATTGACCTGAATCGGGAGACAGCGCCGGATGCCACGACGCTGCTCAAGTTTCGTCGGTTGCTCGAAGGCCACGGCTTGACCCAGGGAATCTTTACCGCCATTAACACCTACTTGGCGCAGAAGGGCTTGCTGCTCAAGGAAGGTACGGTGGTCGATGCGACGATCATTGCCGCGGTTTCCTCGACGAAGAACCAGGACGGGAAGCGTGACCCCGAGATGCACCAGACCAAGAAAGGCAACCAGTGGCACTTCGGCATGAAGGCGCACATAGGTGTCGATGCTGAGTCTGGATTGACCCACACGGTGGTGACCACCCCCGCCAATGTGAGTGATGTCACCCAAGCCCATGCGCTGTTGCACGGTGCCGAGAAGACGGCCTTCGGTGACGCAGGCTATCAAGGTGTTGAGAAGCGGGAGGAAAACCGCAACAGCACGGTAAGCTGGCAGGTCGCCTTGCGTCCCGGTAAGCGCAGAGCGCTGCCGGATACCGAGAGCGGGCGATTGTGCGAACGGATTGAGAAGCTCAAAGCCAGCGTTCGCGCCAAGGTCGAGCACCCGTTTCACATCGTCAAGAATCTCTTCGGGCACAAGAAGGCCCGCTATCGCGGACTGGCCAAGAACACGTCGCAGCTGCTGACGCTGTTCGGCTTGGCCAATCTGCTCATTGCCAAGCGACGCTTGTTCGCGCTGCATGCCCAAGGTGCGTCCTGAGATGGCAGAAGAAGGGCAAATCAGCAACATGAAGCCTCGAAATACCCTAAATCGGGATAGGCTGGCGCAAGATTTCGACCGCGTCATTGGCGGGACTGAAAGATTTCAGCCAAGTAGGTCAGTCTTCATCGAATCGCTGATTTGTTCAGCGCGTCCCTAGCGCACGCACCACCCATTATCAAGGGCTGCGAAAAACCACTAGAATTCATCCAATGTATCCGTAGCCCCCCGTGTTACTTGAACGGGGGGTAGACGAGAAACTGAGAATAGGCAATTTGGTTGAGCATTTTTTGAAAGAGGTGAGGATGGACGAGCGCATCAAAAAGATTCGAGAATTGCTTGACGAAGTTGCATTTGATCTGAATGTCGATGAAGGTCGGCAATTTGCACACAATTTCGATGCCCTTGAGCTTCCCGGCATCGTCTCAAGCGTTATTTGCTTTCTCCAGCCGCTGTTGCTCCCCAACGAAGCCGCTATCTACTGGCACATGTTTGACCGCTCCATTCTTCAAACGGGACAGCAATTCTGCCGTGTCAGCACTCGCGGTCTAACGACTGGTGTAATCAAGTCGGCTAGTGGCCAATCCGAATCTCTTGCGTACAGCACAGTTCAAGGAGCGCTCAAAGCCCTTGAGGAAAAGGGAATGATTGTTGGGGCCGGAGATACAAACCGCGAAGGCACTCTTTACAGGGTTTTACTCCCCGAAGAGATACCAACTTGCGTATCTGCTATTCGAGCTTCAGTTCCCGAGCCGCCGAAGTCGGCGCCTGACGTTAAAAAGGAAGCAGATTTTTACAACGTAGCCGAGAATAGGTTGCGGATTTTTGAGCGCGATGGATACAAGTGCCATTACTGCCACAAACAACTCACTCGGTTTTCGGCCACGCTCGATCACCTGCAACCAGTCTCCGAAGGTGGAGACAATTCTTTTGATAATCTCGCGACAGCCTGTCTTCACTGCAACTCCCGTCGCGGTGCCCGCCCCGTCATGGACGCACTTACAAGAGTCAGCGATAACGACCAATCCGACAATTAAGCCGAACGCGCCAAATGCGATGTACGACTTGCCTTGCGTTAACATTAACCGACCGGCACCCTCAATGCCCAAGGGTGCCCAGTTTTGACCGGGTTGGCGAGCCGTACACAACTCGAACCATTGTGACGTATTTGTGCCATGACATGCCTGGGCTGGTATGAATTAAGGCTGTGTGACGTTGGGTTGTACTTTGGCAAGCGCTGTAAGTGGTTGATTTATAAATTGCCTAACAAATTGGCTCAGTTTCGTAATCAGTAGGTCGCACGTTCGACTCGTGTCACCAGCACCAATAATAACAATAGCTTATTGGATCACCACCACCTAGGCATTTTCCTCGGTGCTATGCCGGTGCTATGTTTGGCCGTACGGCAGATTCTCCCGGCCTCGAACGCGACCAACATCAATCCAAGCTATAAGGATTGGCTAAGTTCAAGCTATGTCTCGGAGTGCATCCGTACCGTCGTGTCTTCGTAGACCTAGCACTTTAATGCCGTAACGCCACACCTGAACCAGTCAATGCCTAGGTGTCCACCTTCCCGGGTATAAGGATTTGCGGCCAGAACCCCAAAAATATTCGCCGTGCTCGGCATCACGGGCGGTCGCCAACCCTAAGACTACCCTCCCCGATCAGGGGGAGCCCAGACCGTCAGCCACCCCTTTCCGAAATGATTTGGTCTGGCAAGCACACTTGTTGCCGCTTTCGACTGCCCGGTAGCGACCCCAAGGCGACATTCGCATCACGTTTGTCGACTGACCGCTGCAAGCGCAATTGCGGACGCAAGAGGCCAGACATTGGTTGGCTCGCCAACCTGACCAACCAAACCATGGCTGCCGTCGACACCTATCAAAAATCCAAGGGTCTGTCCGAAGATGGCTACCTCACCATGGAAACCGTCAAGGCGCTGGGCGTTTCTCCCAAGTAGTTGCTTTCCCTGACCGCTTGAAGCCCTTGCCTCACGGCAAGGGCTTTCCTTGTTTGAGGGGCAACTACACACGTCCCATTACTCGCACGCCTATGTTTGAATGCAGGACTCCGACACTAAGATCGGGACACGCCCTCGCGTTTCAATGGCTCTCAGCCGGCTATGGTGCCACCGGGAGTCAAATGGTCGATAGCCTTGGGCAAGACTTCAGCGAGCTTGGCGGCTAATGCATCCGGATCGATTCCCATCTTCGCGGCCATCTCCTTGACGGCATCTGCGCCCAAGGCTTGATGAACTTGGTCGGGCGAGATGGGCTTGTTTTCGCCGGTGCCCACCCACGAACGGACAGTATCGCCCAGCCCCTGCTGCTCAAACTGCGACACGATTCCAGAGATGCCACCATGCTTCTCAATCAAACCATTCACAACGGTTGCCATTTCGGCGCCGATGGCGCCACCCAAAAGACCATCCAGAAGACCCATGTTTCTTCTCCTTTTAAAATGAGATGAGTGAACACAACGACTATACAAGTGTAGGCGAACTAAACAAGCCAGACCTTATGACAAGGAAGTTATCAAAGACAACCTGCGCGGCGTGCTCTGCAATTGAACACGCCGCATCGGCTCCGGCTTAGACCGAATTATTGGCCAGAGCAGCGTTTCCCGTGATCGGCATGGTCGCCGGCCGCAATGGCAGCGGCTTCCGTCATGTACTGGCCCTGCTTGGTCTTCCCATAGTATCTGGTGCCAGGGCAGTGATAGACCTTTGAGCTGCTGTTGACCCACACCTGGCCGGAACCGCCTCCCACCGCAGGTGCTGACTTGGCAGTTGCAGGCATAGTCGCGGCCTTTGCTGGCGCGGCAGCAGGTGCCGGGACTGATGCAGCAGGCTGGGCCTTCGTGGTTGCTGTTGCTGCCGAAGTACCGTACCAATCCTTCACGCCTTTGTGACCAGCACATGCCCCTTTCTTCGTCGGGTTGGACGTGTATGAGCCATCTTTGCACATACCCGTTGAGCCCGTAGGCACAGCAGAGGGCGCTTGTGCGAGCGCCACGGTTGATGCAAAGAGGCCAGCGACCAGGGTCATGAAAGTGAGTGAAAGTTTCATTAGCTTCTCCAGCGAGTTGAATGATGAATACCGATTGAGGCGGTGACGACAGCTTAGATGGTTTTCAGTCATTTTGGCTACGCAAATTATCAGAGCGGCGCCACCGAGTGTCTCGATCAGGCCAATCATAGGCCCGGAATGCCTACCGAACGCTGGGTTGTCCAAGTGTTAGATAGTTAGGCGAAATAGGAAGGCCAGAGGTCTAGGAGTTCTCTACCCAGTGCAGAGCCTGAATGAGGAAGTTTGATTTCTAATACGAGCAGCGTTATTGCAATTGCAAACACGCCGTCGCTGAAGGCCTCAAGCCGATTGGTATCCATGTTCACCCTCTCTGCATTGTTTCTGAGGCGGTCAGCCGCGAGAGTTTTCCACCTTACAGGTTAACAAACGAGGCCTGCCGTCTCGTTATTGATTCTTGGGCCCAGGCGCAGAGCTAATCGCGCTCCACAGCTGACATGTACTGGTCATCACTAACCTTCTCCAGCCAATGCACTGGCGTCCCATCGAGCCATTCCTGTATGGCAATGTGGCTCATGCTCGTTGTGTCAGTGGCACCATGCCAATGCTTTCGGCCGCAATTGCAGAAAACGACATCACCCGCCCTGATCTCCTTCTTTGGCCCACCCCAGCACTGTGTCCAGCGCAACTGGACCAACGTCAGGACCAGCAGATGCAGCGCATCCTTAACGGCATGGAGAGCGGCAAGCTGACCTTGCGCGAGGCCGTCGGTCTTCTGCGCAAGCATCTGGCCATCGCCAACCTGGAACGCAGCTACATGGCTGATGGCCGACTGGGACCGAATGAACTGGTCAGCTTGGAACAGCGTCCGGCTGAAGCCGAACGGCACATCACCTTCGAACAGAGAGACCGGGAAGAGGCCCCTCCTGTTGGCCGTCCCGGCGACATGGGCCGCCCTGGCGGGTACGATCGCCGTTGATGCGTTTCGACACAAAGACCGAAGCCCGTTCCCTATCAGAGTCGGCGGTTATCCCTAGGCTGGACAGGTATAGCGGGATGCAAGCCATCTTCTTCTGGTGGTGTTGCAGACGGCAGCTGTTGCAGCCTTTGCAGACCGTGAGCCAGCTACACTGACCGGCAGTTCATGGCCGACAGCCGCGGTTCCCAATGTTCGCCAAAAGGGGTCGCTGGGTCAATCGGGCTCTTGCCGGGAACGACAGCTTACCGACTCGGTTGCGAACTCACACTTTGGGCCATGAGCAGTCTGTCGCCGCTGGGCTGGCAACGGCAGATGAGAACCAAGAAGAGACACTGGCGCGTTGCATTATCCAGCGCCACGTATGACTGATCACCAATCCCGAACCATACAGCGAGATCAGATAACAACGGCTTCCACTGCCATCAACACACCCCATGCAAAGGCCTCCGTCTTCGTATAGTGTCACCTCCGCAAGGCCATGCCCCGATCTTCGACTAAAATAAACGGGCGATATGTCGGAGGTACAGGCACAATTGCGAAACGCGCCAAAACATTGACGATATTGATCTGCAAGCCGACCAATTACCCTGGGCCAAATCCTTGAACTGCGGCGCAGGCAAGCGTTCTTGACCCAGGCTGTATGAAGATTCACTTGGAGACCCATCCACGATGATGCGCATGCTTGTCGTGACCCTTCTCTGGGCCCTGTCTCTGCCGGCCCAGGCCATAGGCGTACAGTCCGATTCCGTACGCCCCGCCCCGTCACTGGTGGTACCCATTGCAACCGGAGGCGTGGCGGATCTTTCCCAATTGCGTGGCCGCGTGGTCTTGGTCAACTTTTGGGCTTCCTGGTGCCCACCATGTCTGATGGAGATGCCGTCCATGAATCGCCTAGCCAGGACCATGGGGCGCAGCCCTTTCATCGTGTTGGCGGTTAATACCAATGACTCATTGAATTGGCTTCAGGGTTACATCCACCAGACACACCCCAGCTTTCCCATCGGCCTGGATGAAGGCGGTCACAATTTGCATGCGTGGGGGGGAATGATGGTGCCGGCCAGTTTCCTGGTGGACAAGTTGGGGCGCATTCGCTACAGCCGGGTCGGACCCATGGATTGGGATAGCGCGGAAATGGTTGGGCTCATTTCCAACCTGATATCGGAGCCGATGCCTTCAGAAAACGCCCCCGCTTGGCGGTGGGGGTTCATGAGACGATGATGGTCGACAAGCATGCTACCGCCACGAGCCATGAAAAGCTGCGGGGGTTAATTCAAGAACGAATTTGTTCATCACCGACGCCTTGGATCGCTTTCGGTTTACTGCTATCGCACGCGGACGAGCGACAGAGACAATCGCTGGAACGTCGCTTGCTGTTGACCGCAATGGCCGAGTTGCTCGCGTAGGCCGTCAGGCGGGTTCCAGAGTGAAGCGGCCAATCCAGTGACTGCTATGCCGAATCAATGACCGGCTGGTTCTGGCCGAGAGCAGAAGGTCAGTGGACAGTTACCTACCCCCGTCAGGCGAGTACCAGACCGTCAGCGCCCACCCCCCCAAGCTGACGCCTAATCGGGTCTGACTGCAGCCCGTCTCCACCCTTCTTGCAGGCTCAACACCAGATGCGATATAAACAACCTGGCTCCGTTCTAATTTCCCGATTGGTAAGTGTCCAAGAAGTCTCCCGTATAACCACAGAAAACCACCTATATACCTTTAATAATCAATACGTTATATGTGCTGGAAAATGAAGGCAAAGCACAACTCCGGTGCGAAAGGGGGCACGCGTTCGCGCCTCTTACAATATCCAACATTCTTCAACAACGCCCGATAAGCCCTTGCCTGTTCTGGCATTCAGCGGCTTCTATCTGTAACAACACGTTGCAACCTGTCGCAGCATTTACTAATATTTGCAGATAATTTACTCACGTTTTACGCACGAGCAGGGTATGGCTACATTCAGAAAGCTCAAGTCAGGAGCATGGGGTTGAAAGTCTGCAAGAATCCATCTTGACACTCACGGGCTCTGCCCGTCAATCTCGGCACTAGCGTTCGCTATTGAAGGAGAAGGCATGAATGGATAAGGAGACCTGTGCAATCTGCGCCTTATGGGTAGCTGCCCTCGCCCTGATCTGTTTCATGCTTGCCAAGAGCTTTTAAGAAATGGCCCACGCCGCCTTTGCCCTGTAGGGTACCTCTTGGCCCGACACCCAAAGCCGAGTCCATCGTGGACTTGAGCCAGATAGACTTCGACAAGCTGCGTCAGCAGTTCGAACAGGGCCAGCAACGGGCCGAGATTGAGAAACTGAAGGGCCAGGTCAGTGCCAAACTCACTCGCACGGTGCGGCTGAACAAATCCCGAGAGGTTTTCCTGGAGAAGTTCCAAAAGCTGATTGACGAATACAACTCAGGCAGCAAGAACCTCACGGCCTTTTTTCGACGAACTGATGACCTTCGCCCAGGGCCTTAACGATGAGGAGAAACGGGCCATGCGCGAGGGCATGGATGATGAGGAGGAACTCGCACTGTTCGACATCCTCACCAAGCCCGAACCCAAGCTCACTAAGGCCGAAGAGGTGCAGGTCAAGAAGGCTGCCCAGGAGCTGCTGAAGACGGAAGACGCTCAAGCGTGAAGGCAGGTGCTGTGGACTGGCGCGAGGAAATGGAAGCCCGGGCCAAGGCGCAGAAGACCATCCGCGACACCATTCGCATCCTTCCACCCGCTTATCGCCCTGAGTTGAAAAAGGAAGAAAAACCAGCCTCGCCTATGCTCACGCGCACGACAGCTACTTCGGGGCTGTCAAGAGTATCTATCAAACGGGGGCTAGACCCTGACTCGGGGTATTGAACCTGCGACGAGAAATCGTGGGCACGCTTTTCCGTTACCTGGCACAGCTCCTATGCTGCCGCCATTTGCCGGGTAAGCATATTGAGATTCTGGTGCATCGATGAACTTCACTTCGGAAAGGTCAAGATGGCGAACTATGAGTGGCGAAGCCGGTCACAGTGAATTAATCGAGCATCGAACTGCTTTACTTTCGGGTGCAGCGGCCCTTGACAGAGCTATCGAGGCTATTCAAGGGGGACTGTAGCAAGTCCTGCCTAACCCCATCAGCGAAAGAGGTGGCTATGAACAGGGTAAAAACCACATCTGCCCTCATCTTATGTATCCTTGGGTCAGCCGCATTAAGTGGCGGTGTAATGGCAAGAGGCTCTGAGGGTGGGGGGTTCCACAGTGGTGGGGGGTTCCACAGTGGTGGAGGCGTCCACAGTGGCGGGGGTTTCCATGGGGGTGGGGGTTTCCATGGGGGTGGGGGTTTCCACGGTGGTGGTGGGGGCCCCCACGGAGGTGGGGGTTACTACGGTGGCGGACGTTACTACGGTCGCGGAGGTTATGGACACGGTGGCGTGTATATCGGTGTACCCCCATTTTGGTGGCCTGGCTATTATTACCCCGATTACTATCCTTATCCTTATTACTATCCACCTTACGACGCTTCGGTGTCTTCACCTCCCGTGTACATCGAACAAGGTGATGAAGAGGCTGCTCCTCCTCCGCAGTCCAATTATTGGTATTACTGCGCGAATCCACCAGGTTACTACCCTTACGTTCAACAATGCCCCGGTGGCTGGCAACTGGTAGCACCGCAGCCCCCGCCGCCACAGTAGTCGCATGGAGGATAGCCCTCCCAGTCTGTTTTGTTTTCACGGCTTGCACGTGGGTGCTGTTCTGCCAGGGAATCCCTGGTTAAGTCGGCTCATGCCGGGCACGTGATGCACAACACCCGGATTCCACAGGGGCTGACTTGGTGAATCCGAATAAATCAGCGCCTCCTTGTAAATGCGAAGTGAGAATAATTCTGTGCTGTCGCAAATTCTAACAATCGACAAGGCTTTTCCAGAGTTTTTTTCAGCAGATGAGCCGACACGGGCAGGTATTTTGATGGAATTTATACCGTGCCCACCATGCGTGACGCGATACATTCGATCGTCAGCCCCGTGTAAGCCTGATGTGGTAGGGTCAAGTTCAGGTTGCGGCTTTTCGCTTCCTTATCCTGACCTTATAAATGGAGAGTTCAATATGAAAACGCTTACCGCGTTGTTTGTCGCCTCAATGTTTGCCGCGGGAGCCGCCCTTGCCGACCAGCCAGCCCCGGCTCCCACACCAACACCCGAGCCCGCTCCCGCATCGACTAGCCCTGCAGGCCCTGCCATGGCCCATGAGCATAGGGAAATGGCTCACCGCCACCACCATCATCACCATCACCCTCATCATCGCCACCATCACCATCATCACCACGTTAAAAAAATGTCGGATAAGCCAGCTTCAGGCATGTAAGCAACACACGCGCAGTGTTACGGCGCATATGAGGCCCGCAGTTAATGGGGCCTCATTTTTTTTGAGGGGTGCTACGATGCAGATGACACTGCACCTAAGCGCGTCGTCTGCAATTTCGTGCGAACAAGAAAAGAAGGCGTTCCCATATGGACATACTGGGAGGGGGAACATGACGAGCTGTAAACCAATTCGTGGCTTGGCGACGGTGAGCCTAACCACCATCGTGGCGGCATGCTCCACTCCATACAGCTCCCCATCCTTCGAATCGCGCCCACCGGGTAAGACGGACTTCCCTGGGGTGGCTGCGCTCGTTGAGGCCGCGCCGAATCACAGAGTAGATGTTCTCATGGTTCACGGCATGTGTACCCATGGACGAGATTGGGCCGACGACGCGGTTAAGAACCTAAACTTTGCTTTAGGAGGCACCGATCAAATCAAGCTTGATGCTCGCCCCGTTGAAGGCACGAAGGCGGTCCTATACCAGCAAACGCTTACGGTACCGACTGGCACCATTCGGGCAAGTGCCCTTGTCTGGTCGCCAATCGTCGCACCACTCAAGCATCAGTTGTGCTTTGACCAAACGAAGAAGTCAGACTCCTGCGTCGCTGGAGGCTTTGCAAAACCGGCCTACCCGTATGAGCGGGCTTCGCTGAACGCGGCGCTAAAGGGTGGTTTGCTCGATGATTGTCTGGCCGATGCCATCATCTATCAAGGGAAGTCTCGTGACGCAATCAGCGAGCAAATTCAGAAGGCAATCGTCACCGCGTCTTCGCCATCTGGAGACGCAGGAACCCCAACAGACTTGTTCAAAGCTGCTGCGTCAGAGACTACGCCTCTTGTCTTGATTTCCGAAAGCCTGGGTAGCAAGATGGCACTTGACGCCATCTACAAGCTTGTCACGAGTCCGAACGCTGATGCGAGCGCCGCCGGGCGTCAGACCTTCGACCGTACAACGCAGATATTCATGGGTGCCAACCAAATGCCGATTCTGGCTTTGGCAGACCAAAGTCTTGAAGGCGTGGAAGTGGTCCGCGCGGGCTACCCCTCGTATCCTAGCGACCCATTGGCTGCTCTGATTGCAATCAAAAGTAAGCGGCCCTCTACACTTGCTGTGCCCGCACCACATGTCATTGCATTCACCGACCCGAACGACTTGTTGTCCTACATCCTTGTGCCTTCCAAACAGGTAACGAGCTACGACGTGGTCGATGTTGTTGTGTCTAACGACAACACCTACTTTGGGTTTCTGGAGCGCCCCGACAACGCCCACATGGGATACAGGCAGAACCGCACTGTATTCAAGCTGATAGCGTGCGGCAAGCCCAGTAACGGGTTCTGCAAATAGCTGTACTGGAAGTGAGATGCGTCATTTGTCTTATGATGAACTGTGTCGCGTTTCCGGTTGGCGTATCGTGACCGGACACGAGTTCAATTGTGCCCTTTTTCATGGCATCCAGTCAGCCGAGCACGAGGCGGCCGCCCTTCGCATCATCACGGTCCAGGAATCTGTCGATTCATTCCTGTTTAGCTTCATGAGGTGTAAGGTTTTACACCTAGAACCTGAACAGAATTTCCAACGCTGGACATCAAGGGCGGTCGCCGGTGCTAGGACTACCCTCCGTCTTTTAGGGGAGCCCAGAGCGTCAACTCCACGGAAATAAAGTGATTCAGTCTGGCCGGTTTGCTCGCTGACGCTTTCGACCGGCTTCACGGCTGCCCATAGAACTGCACGTATGCTTTCCGCCAGTCATTGACCAGCATGTCCCGCGCGGCCTTGAGCGAGATATGCCCAGCACAGACTTCCTTGTGCAGGCGGTTCTCCACCTTGTCTTTCAAGATCGCGTTCCAGGGGGTCGTGCCATACGCCTGCGGCCAGAGATTCTTCGGGTCATCTGCGCCACCCAGGTCACGGCTTATCAGATGGTCCACTTCGCACCGCCTCCCTTGACTGTCGGGCACACAGCGCGGGTCATCGTAGCCCGAATAACCGTAGGCTGCGAAGACTTGCCGCTTCATCGCCGCCGTAATATGCCGTTCGTCCCTGCCCCACTTGATTGAGCAAATCTTCGCTTTTGATAATCCCTCTCTGCTTAGGCCAGGGGTGAGTGCCAGGTCGGGTATGTCGCTAGCGGCAGCAGTATGGGCTACCTCCGGGGCTGCGGGTTCAGTCGGCGCGGCACTAGGCTCTGCGGCTGGAACAGGGGTTGCCGCTGTGGCCGCTGGTGTCGCTTCAGGCGTTGACGGCAGTGTGGCTGTTGGCGCAGCCTCGGGCGCTAATGTCGCAGACTGAGCTGACGCCGGTGTGGTAGCGGGCGCAGCCTCGGGGACTGGCGCAGCTGTGGCCGATGGTGCTGCCTCAGGGGTTGGCACCGCTGTCGGGGCCGGTACCGCCTCAGGCGTTGGTGCAGCTGCAGTAGCTGGTGCCGCTTCCGGGGCTGACGCCGGTGTGGTAGCGGGCGCAGCCTCGGGGACTGGCGCAGCTGTGGCCGA
>JBAUMF010000061.1:0-26924 GCA_049578545.1 Thiobacillaceae bacterium | reverse complement strand
GTGGAACACACCTGCGTTAGCTTGCGGTCAAATCGGCGGTCATAGCCGCTAGATTCCTCATCGACGCTGGGCGGTGTGGGTGGGGGAATGCTTCCGATGTCTGTCTATCGAGAAGGAAAGCAGATGCGGCCGTTGGCCCCTCCACCCCGGCTTCTTCACTGTTGCAGAAGAAAGCCGATAACACCACCCTAACCATACAAGCGGCCGTTGGTAATTCAAAATCTGTATTCTTGCCTTAACGACAGCATCGCAGTGTATTGCCGCCGTTCGGTCTCGGCGGTTTACCGGCAAATCGCGGCCAAGAGCAGGCAGTCGTAACCTTCCTATGAGAGGCTGGCGGCAGATTGATAGCGGCCACTAGTGTTCCAACAGATCTTGAAACTCTAGTTTGGTTACTTTTCGCAGTACACGATATCCAGCACCTGACTCATAGTCGTCGGGCGACTAGCCAACAGAAAGCGCAGCGATGGGGAGGGAACACTGAGCACCCGTTACCGCGCAGGCTGTTCGGGATAGACTTCACCCACCAGCAGCGCCGCCGCATGCACGGCAGGTCTCGATGTCGATGTGGACTTCGCGTTTGAAGCGTTGCGCCGATGTCATCGCTGCCCGGCGTTCGACGAGCGTTGGCTCTTCTATTTCCTCCTCCGGCGCTGACGCAGACCTGCGGGGGCTCCCGCCCAAGGCTGAGAGCGGTCATCGGACTGCCAAATTTCTTTACAGCAAGCGTATATATACATAATGAATAACTTGGCAATTCAATCACTTGCGCCAATTCGCACGAAAGTTGCTTTCCTAATAACTAGCACTGTGATTTCCGAATGGCCAAGCCCGCCGCAGCCTTCCATTAACATTAAGGAAACGACTATGTCTGCTCAAAACCCAGTCCTGATCGCCCTCGGCGTGAGTCTGATAGTTGCCAGCGTTCCAGCCGATGCGGTCATCATGGAATACCAGATCATCGGGCCCGACCAGGCCAATGCCTACGCGGGGATCAACGGCCAACCTCCAAGTCAGCAGACCGTCTCTACACCGCCGCTGAGCGCTCAAGCCTCGATAACTTCTATTTCCAGTTCCGGTTCCTATGGAAACGCTTCCGCCGCTCTTGTTGGCGGGGATATCAAGCTCAAGGCGGTCTCGGACTCCAGCAGCACGAACGTGACCGTCGCTGCTGGGATAATGGATACTGTAGGATTTCTCGATCCGACACCGGACACGACATGCCAGCCGGTATTTATCGCCTCCTGTTTCGACGACAGCGGCTTTCGGCTCGATGTGAGCTTCTCTGGGACTTACTCGGGAGGAGGCGGCGCTTCGTGGGCGGCTGTTGCGCGTCTGTCGCCGACAGGGATTGCTTACGGCCTACCCATTGCCGCGCAGTCTGGCATGCAGAATTCGCAGCCGAACGGCTCCGTGAGTTTCATCCTGCCAGTCGGAATCTATATCCTGGACATTGGTGGCAGTGCAAGTGTGCAGGGAGTCGGGATCGCCGATATGTCCCATACGATCTCATTTGCGATCACAGGCCCCGATGGCAGCCAATTTGGCTCCGCCTCCGGACTCTTTCCCATCGCCCAACCGGTCACACCGTCTGTTCCCGAACCCGGCACGCTCGCCCTTCTCGGTCTCGGTCTCGCCGGTCTCGCAGCATCGCGTCGGCGCAAGGTTACGTTCAGCCACTAGGGCGGCGCCCCGCTCTCGGGCAATTGGAAGGGATCGACTGACGGGGCTTCTTTCTTCAATTGACTGAGTCTCTTCTTGATCACCACGGGGTCTTCGATGCGGGCGATGATCCGCACGGCGCCACTCGCTCCTTGGGCAGGTAGCTCCTGCTGTGTTTGCACGGAATTTCAGGAGGGATGCTGAAGCTGTTTAAGATAGGGGTGTCCGCTATTGACAGGACAGGTAAAACATAGCGGACGTTGGCAATCTTCTGTTCCATGGCAGCAATGGGTCGGGGTCTGCCGTGGCCTGAATAATCCGAACGGCGGTTTTCAGACTGCTCTGGACTTCGGCGGCGGATGTTTGGCTCTTCTTGCACTCGCTGGGCGATCCAGACTTTAAGCGGCCGTTGAGCATTCTTGGCTCGCCGACGGCAGCCGACCCAAGCAGAAGTTTAGGCTAATTGTGGCGAGCGTCTCATTTTCGAGCGTTGCGGACAGTCAGCCCAAGAATTTGCAATGTGCAAGTGTCAGCAATCAAACAAGCGCTTGCTTTCTACGCCAGTCTGCTGGAGGTAGCCCGAAATGTCTTTTGAATGCACGGCTGAATGCGGCCTCGGACTCATAGCCGGCCTGATCAGCGATGCCCTTCATCGGGACTTCTGTTGTCTTGAGTCTCTGTGCGGCGAGTTGCAGGCGCCAGTAAGTCAAGTAGTGCATGGGGGGCATGTCGAGTAAATGTTTGAAGCGCGCGCTCAGAACCGTGCGCGACACCCCTACTTCGCGCGACAGCCGATCCACGTTCCATTCATCCAATGGCGAACTATGCAGCCACCTCAGCGCTGTCCCGACGACGGGGTCGTTAACGGCTGCGAACCAGCCCACGTCTTCCGTCGAGAGGGTCTGCATATGTTTGCGCAAGATCTCGACGAACATTAGCTCAGCCAGGCGTGGCAGCATTGAGCGGCCGCCTGGAATGACCCGGCTAGCCTCCTCGGCGGTGTGGCGTATCGTGCTCGCCAGCCACTCGTCGGCCGGGTTTTGTCCGGGGCTCACATGCATCAGTTCCGGCAGATGCCGCAGCAGGGGATGGAAGAGCAGTTCATCGCATTGCAGGAAGCCGCAGATGATCTGCGTGCGTCCACCGTCACCCCCGTGCTCGACCAGCAGGATGTCGTGCCAAGGAAGAGGTGGCAGCAATGCGCCTGCTGGCACGTTGACGGCCTCCTCGCGTCCTCTCAAGACATGCTGGTCACCATAGGGCAGCAATATGGCATCGCCCGCTTTTAACCAGACTCGCTCGCGATCCTTCAATTCCAGCCAGCAGCCACCCTCGGCAATTATGTGGAAAGGAATGATGTGTTCTGTCCGAAACGACAATATTTTGGACAGGTCGCACGCCGCGGGTGAGATCAAGCCCCAAGGTTCGCGAAACGCAGTGCGGAATAGCACCACACCCGATAGGTGCATGTTGGCCAGCAAATCGGACAACAGGTCACCGGAAACCGGATTCTGCGTTTCGGACAAGACTCTTTGCGTTTCAGTCATGGCCTCACCTTTCCGGAAGGTCTAGCCTTGATACCAAGGCAACGCTCCAACCAAGAATAGAGTACGGTGGGGCTTGCCGCTAGGCAGAAGATCACCCCAAATCGTGCCCAAGGAGAAGACATCATGAACAACACGCTGAACGAAGTCGTCGTACACATCAACGAAAACATTGACCAAACGGATCTGGACGACCTCGAACAGGTCATTCGCCGCGACCAAGGGGTCATTTCCGTCGGCCATCAGCTCAATCAGAAACACCTGATGGTGGTGGTCTATGACTCAGCGGTCACACGCGCATCCAACCTACTCCATACGTTCCACGACCGTGGACTGCATGCGCAGTTGATTGGCATGTGACCTAGCTCACCGAGAGCCACGCGAATAATCCTGAAGGAGATCAAGCGATGAAAGTGACGACGGCACAATGCCGCGAAACCAATCTGAACTTTGAGTCATTGGCCGCGCTGAAAATGCGGCTCAAGGGCCGCGTGTTGCGCATGGACGACGTTGGCCACATGGATTCAGGAGCCGCCTGGATCGCCACGACCAACAAAAGCTTCGCCCTCCTGATCCGCTGCCCGGAAAGTGCCGTCGAGATCGCGGCGGTACTGTTCGCCCCCTTCTTCACTATTCTTAACTTCAGCACTGACCAGACGAATCGAAAGGCCATTCTATTAGCCAGGAAGGAGTCAAGCTATGCCGCGTTTTCTTATTGAAGTCCCACACGAGGAAGAAGTCGTGGCATGTGCCCACGTCGTCAAGATCTTCCTCGAAAGTGGTTCACATTTTCTTACCCATGCGGATTGGGGCTGCAAGGACGGTGTTCACAAGGCGTGGTTCATTGCGGATGTAGATAGTAAAGAACAGGCCCGAGCTATAGTGCCTCCTGCCTACCGTCCTCGGAGCAATATTGTGCAGCTCAATACGTTCAGCCTAGAGGAAGTCGACGAACTCCTTCGCTATCACCGAGGTTAGATCGAGTGGGCAGTCCAGGCCGGCGTTTACGGGCGGTCGCGATGAAGTCCGCGCGTGGTCCGCAACATTCTCCTGCGTTCGATGTAGGGCTCGTGCCATTCGGCGAATGGCACGCTCACGGGAGGGTTTTCTATGACTGAGAGACCTGTAATCATGGTGATTGATGACGAGCCGGCCGCCCTGGCCGCGATGCTCGACGCCCTTACCCGTCGCTTCGGCGCGGACTACCATATTGTGCCCCACCTCTCGGCACCCGCAGCTCTGGAGGCCGTTTCCAGGATCAAGGCGGACGGCGAGGAAATCGCATTGGTCGTCGCGGACCAGTGGATGCCGGACATGACGGGAAACGAATTCCTTGGTCGGGTCCACTCCATCGAGCCCGCGGCGAAGCGCGCACTGCTAGTCGCCTGGGGCGACCATGCGGCCTCGCCCACCATCCTGCAGGCCTGCGCGCTGGGCCAGCTTGATAATTATCTCTACAAGCCCTGGACGCCCGCCGAGGTCCATCTTTATCCTTTGGTGAGCGAGTTCCTAGCCGAATGGACGCGGATCCACCGGCCAGGAATGGAGCTGATTCACATCATGGGTGATGAGCTTTCCGTGCGTTCGCATGATATCCGTGAGCTGCTCGATCGCAACGGGGTGCCCTACGGGTTCCACCATATTGCGTCCCCGATGGCAAAACGGCTCACTGAGGAGCGTGGCGCCGAGCCCGCGGCGTTGCCCGCCATCTTCCTTCTCGACGGATCGGTCCTTGAAGACCCGACAGACGCGGAGATCATGGACGCTATCGGTGAAAACCCACATGAACTGTCCTGTGACGTGGCGGTGGTCGGCGGCGGACCCGCCGGGCTCACTTCTGCGGTTAATGCGGCATCTGAAGGGTTGCGGACCCTGGTCATCGAGCGGCATGTGATCGGCGGGCAGGCCGGCGCGAGTTCCCTCATCAGGAATTACCTAGGATTCCCGCGCGGGATCAGCGGAGCTGAGCTTGCCCAACGGGCTTACCAGCAGGCGTGGCTCTTTGGAGCAAAGTTCGTCTTTGCGCGGGAGGTGACAGGACTCCACATGAACGGGGTAAAGAAGATCCTGACCTTATCGGACCGACGCGAGATCACGGCAACGGCGGTGATCGTCGCCACCGGGGCGAGATATCGGCGCCTGGAGGTTTCGGAAATCGAACGTTTCGTCGGCAGAAGCGTCTTCTACACGACATTCGGTGAGACGCGATTGGTGCGCGACCTCGACGTGGCAGTGACCGGAGGGGGGAACTCGGCGGGGCAGGCGGCGATCCACCTCGCAGCTTTCGCGCGCCGGGTGACGATGGTGGTACGGGCGAATTCGCTCGAGAGTGGAATGTCGGATTACCTGGTCCAACAGATTCGCGGCACGCCCAATATCGATGTTAGGCTCGGGGCCGAGGTTGTCGGCGCCGAGGGTGACGAGCTTATGGAACTTCTGGCAATCAGACACAGAGCGAGCAATGCCGTGGAAACTATTCCGGCGAAGCTGCTCTTCGTGCTGATCGGGGCCATGCCGCACACTGATTGGCTGGCCGGTGTGGTCCAGCGCGATGGCAAGGGTTTCATCGTCACCGGTCACCATATCGACTTGGAAGCATGGCCCGTTGGCCGTATGCCTATGGGTTACGAGACGAGTGTGCCGGGAATATTCGCCGCCGGAGATGTCCGCCTCGGGTCGATGAAGCGCGTGGCCTCGGCAGTGGGCGAGGGGGCGGGTGCGGTAGAACATGTCCACCAATATATCGAGGAAGCACAACAGACTGCATCAGTCTGAGGTGCGCTAGGTCTTCAGGCCGGCCTTCCGCGAAGTCGAAGAGCTAAGACACGGAATGGAGTAGATGAATACAACCTACGAGTGACACGCCGAGAGGCAGGACCACCGTACCAACCGTCGCCAGTGTCTCCTAGTGGCTGAGGACTGAACGATCAACACTACGATTTTGTGGCCTCGCCAAGGACCGGTAGTGGCCGAACTCGGAAGCTCAAGGCAGGCATCCACCACGATCAGCTTGGGCATCTGCTATCAGGAGAGGTGTACTTCCGCCGTCTACACCCGTTTCGGCCATCGCTCCAGGAAGAGCAGATGACTGATCTCTGTTCCTAAGAAGATGGATGCCTTGAGCGAATGCGGGACAAGAGATCGGCCACAACCGTCATTCAGGGGTCGAGCGGACCAACTCATCACACAAGTCGATGCTGTGAACAGCACGGAAAGACAGATCGACGTCTAACTGAAGATTTCTTTAGCCCGCTAAAGGCTCTGGCGAATGCCGCAAGAGTCACGCTGAACTATAGTGAATCTCTGTCGTCTTGTTGGCGGCTTGCATTCCTATTTTTCCGCGGAGGTAATCACCAAGTTGATTTGAATGGTCCACTCGTCTCGATGTGGTTCCTCACCATTCGTTCGACCAATAACACTTCAAGGAGGACGTCATGACTTTGGAAGCAAGCATAGAACAACTCGAGGCAAGCCTGCGTGGCGATCTGATACGGCCCGACGACCAAGGCTACGATACCGCCCGCAGAGTCTACAACGGCATGATCGATAAGCGTCCGGGCTTCATCGCCCAATGCGTGGACGCGGCTGACGTCATCGCTGCCGTCAACTTCGGCCGCGATGCTGGCCTGACGGTTGCGGTTCGCGGCGGAACCCACAGCGGCCCCGGACTGGGAACGGTGGACGGCGGCCTGGTCATCGACCTCGGATGCATGAGGGGCACTCGCGTTGATCCTGTGCGCCGCACCGTGCGCGTGCAGGGTGGATGCAGGTGGGGTGATGTCGATCATGCCACGCACCCTTTCGGCCTGGCGACCCCGAGCGGTTTCGTCTCGACCACCGGCGTGGGCGGTCTCACCCTCGGTGGCGGTATCGGCTACCTCTCCCGGCGATTTGGCCTGACCATCGACAATCTGATTGGTGCTGACGTGGTCCTGGCCGACGGCCGCTTCGTGAGCGCAAGCGCCACCGAGAACCCGGACCTCTTCTGGGCGCTGCGTGGCGGTGGTGGGAACTTTGGCGTCGTGACCTCGTTCGAGTTCCGCCTGCACCCGGTCAGCACCGTGTACGGCGGACCGATGATGTGGCCGCTGGAGCGAGCGGCGCAGGTGATGCACCTGTGGCGCGACTTCATTCTGCGAGCGCCCGACGAGATCAACGGCTGGTTTGGCTTCGTGACCGTTCCCCCGGGGCCGCCGTTCCCGGAGCAATTTCATCTCAAGAAGATGTGTGTCGTCGTGTGGTGCGACACGGGCGCGCTAGATCAGGCGGAACAGCGGTTCGCGACGATCCGCAACGACTTCGGCACGCCGGCCATCGATTTCGCCGGACCCATTCCCTGGCCAGTGTTGCAGAGTCTCTTCGATCCCCTTTTCCCTCCCGGCTTGCGCTGGTACTGGAAGGCCGACTTCTTCAAGGACCTGAGCGACGAGGCCATCGCCCTGCACGTCAAGCATGGCTCGGATCTGCCGACACCTCTTTCGACCGCACACATCTATCCGATCAACGGCGCAGCGCAGCGGGTCGGCAAGAACGATACGGCGTTCAGCTTCCGTGACGCCAGGTTCGCCCAGGTGATTGTGGGCATCGACCCCGATCCCGCCAATGACAAGCGGACCATCGGATGGGCACGCGACTACTGGCAGGCCCTGCATCCCCATTCCGCGGGCGGCGCGTATGTCAACATGATCATGGACGAAGGACAGGATCAGGTTAAGGCAGCCTATCGGGACAACTACGAACGCCTGGTGGCGGTCAAGAACAAATACGACCCCAAGAACCTTTTCCACTTGAATCAGAACATCAGGCCTTCGGAATGACGACCCTCAACTTACGACAGATGCAGACCGCTCTCCTGTGCCTGACTTAGAAACCAGCCGCCGACATCACCGCTGCCCGTCTAGTATCGTCAAGGCCACGACCTAACCCGGAAGCTGAGGTCTAGGGGGAAAGCCGAGTAACTCTCCCCGTCCCTATCTTCGCGAATGTCTTCTAGATAGCAAGGAGCGGACAGACATTAGAGCAATTCTCTGGCGCCGCGTCGGTCCGGTTATGGCCGGCTGCCGTCCGCCGTTGCCAAAAACGAGTTGACTGCTCCACCTTCAAAACTGCCGTTCAGGCGAAAAGATCAATGGCGCCGATCCAATGACGGCTCTCGGGCAATCGGGCCAAACGAATGTCAGGTATGGAGCAAAGGCAGCGATGACCGCTAATGGCCGAAAGTGATGATTCGCCTTGTCACCCCTAAGCAGACGGTCGCCATCTGTGCGCGAAGGACCGGCGTGGATCGGCTTGAGTCAGTCGTGTCAGGCATAAGTTAGATTGCGGGACAAGCTTGGATCGTGTCGCCCCAACCGCCAGTTCGACACCACCCAGTAATATCCCTTCCCGGGGATCGTGTGCCTTACACTCCCCTACCGCCCGCCAATCCGCATTGGTCTAGAATGAATCTTACGTTGTGCAGGTGGCGCAGGAATGTTCCGTTTGCCCCGCCTTATGAATCAAGATGGAGAATGCGAAGGCTTTTACGCAATGTGCCTTCACCAGATATCGAGGAAAGGCGATCCTCCTCGATTTAGCCATACTGCATTAGCGACCGCGGCGACAGCATCAACTATTTCAAGGAGAAGACCATGGCAACATTCATCAACCTTGTGACCTTCACCGATCAGGGAATCAAGAACATCAAGGAGTCGCCAGATCGCCTCAATGCATACCGGGCGATGGCCGAAAAGATGGGCGTGACAGTCAAGAGCGCTTACTACACTACGGGAACCTACGACATGGTTGTTATTGTTGAGGGCCCTGAAGACGCCGGTATGGCCTCACTATTGAAACTAGGGTCGCTTGGCAATGTTCGTTCACAAACGTTGCGGGGTTTCTCCGCCGAAGAGATGAGGACGATTATTGCAAGAATTCCCTGATCCTGTTCAGACAAAGGCCGTTGGATACGCGGGAAGTGGTACCGGTCCCGCGCAGCAAATTGATCCCGTGCAAGGTAGCTGCGTTGCTATACCAAGCGGGGAATCTTCTTGGCAGTGCGGCAGCTTCATGTCTGAGCAACCGTCCGATGCACGATTCTCTCCACCGTCTCATTAACCTTGCAAAGCGGTCGGTGAGGCTGCCGCGAGCCGTATGACCGAAACAGATCGAAAGTCCCGGTTCACTTTTTCTGGAATCGGACACCCGATGGAACCACGTTGATCACTCGATCGGCAAAATCATCGAATCACCAATTTGGTGGGATGTCGCGAATCCGTATTTCTTGAAGGGTGAGCCGGACTAATCTGGGCAAGGCTTTGCAAGGCGCTGATCCTTTCCCGTTCGGGAAGCGCACCGATGTCCTTGACAGCGCGGTAGAAGCGCGGCAGATTTCCATCCTCTCCGGCGAGGAGCTCCTGAAAGGCAGGCACCATCTGTGTGTAAACGGATGCCGAGGCAAGCTGGGCATTATTCGGTTGCTGGGCGAACCACTTGTCGTAGCCGGCAAAGCCATTCCATGCCGATTTCAGATTCTGATACGCCGTTTGCATGGCGCGCAATGCCTCCGCCTTGCGCACGCGCTTTGCGTCGTCAGGAAGGGTCGTAGCGTAGATCTCTGTGAGCCGCGCCCGGTACTTGTTTACCAGGGTGGCAAAGGCCTGCCCGCGCGTCTCGACAGCTTCGTAGGCGGCGAGCTGTTCCTTGGTTCCTGACCGGGATAGCCAGCGGCGGGTGCCTTCTTCCTCCACCGTGACCGCAAATGACTCGTTAAACGTAGTGTCGCCCGACACATAGACGACCTGATGGGCGAGCTCGTGGAAGATCAGGGCGGCAAGCTGCGTATCTGGATAATGCACGAAGGTATTGAGCACCGGGTCGTCAAACCATCCCAGGGTGGAATATGCAGGAACCCCGCTAACATAGGTATCGTAGCCCCCCTGCTGCAAGCGGCGAGCGGCGGCTTCGGCGCCGTCATGCGAGAAATAGCCACGGTAATCGGCGCAGCCAAGAAGCAGGTAGCACCACTCCTTGGGCTGAGTGGAAAACTCTGGTGCAGCGAACACATTCCACACCTCATAAGGCCGCTGGAGATCGGCGTAGCGGCGGAAGCTGCCATTGTCGGGCAACCCCAGCTCGCTGCTGGCGAATTTGCGGATCTGGCGCACCACGTTTAACTTGTGTTTCAGGCTGTCTTCAGCGTTCGGGTCGGCAAGCACCCGTTCGATAGGCTGGGCACGATGGATCACGTCCATCTCGCCATTGATGGCCTGGGAGTAATAGTTAATGCTGACGCAGCCACCCACAAGTAGCAGCAAGGCGAATGGTGCGAGCGGTTTCAAGAACGTCGCATTTCCCCGTGATCGAAGCGGCCGCTCTGGAGAAAGGCGCATACCTGATAGGTTACTTCCCGTGACCATAGCATTTCAGTATGGCTTACCCGCGCGCAGATGAAATCGGTCATGCCCGGCACGCGCGCTTCAGCCTCCGTTACGACACCGTCATTTGGGTCGGGCAGCCGAGTAATCAGGCGGCCCAGCCCAATCTTTCGCCCCCCGGCCAGCACACCGAGTTCACAGCGTTCAGGTTCAGCGTGTGGCCCCCGCAGCCATTCCATCAGGCTGTGGCCGAGTATCAGACGCCCCGCGGCCGTCCTGGCGAGCGTCTCGGCCGTCCTGCTTCCACCATACGGACTACCTAGCAGCACAGTCCGGCCACGACGCAGTTCCGGGTGCGACTCCAGCATCTTGATGATCACCAGACCGCCCATGCTGTGTCCGACGAAATGGACACGCGGTTGGGCGAGGGACGCGGCGAACCGTGCAAGTGCGGCAGCGTTGGCGGAAAGACTCGGGCCCACCGAACGATAGGGGAAGATCCGCGCATCATAGCCGCAGCGTCTCAAGCGCGCGGCCAGGATTGCCAGCACCCAGCTCCCCAGCCACAGGCCATGAACCAGCACGACTGGCTCCCGCGCTTCCGGTCGATTGTCCATTTCAGGAAGACATGTGGGTCTGGCCCACTTCCGACACGCGGTTCATTATTTCCCATGCGTAAAGACTGGTACTGCCGGCGACACCTCACAAACCTGCCTTCTTTTTCATTGGGTTTCCGGTCCTGCCAAACGTTAACACTTCTACCTGCTTCGACTATCGCCAGTCAAGAATTGTGTCCCGGAAATGCCGCCATAGGCCCTGTCATTCACAAGCACAATAGTCATTTGGTCTGCGCGCCGTCCTGCATTCTGTCCAGGTTGCGTCGGGCCTGAGCATCGCCCTGCCCGGCAGCCTTGCGATACCAGGCGGCGGCTCCGTTGTAGGCCTGCGGAACACCCTGGCCCTTTTCATACATCACGCCGAGGTTGTTCTGCGCACCGGAATTCCCCTGCTCGGCGGCCTTGCGATACCATGCAGCGGCTTCCTTGTAATCCTGTGCGACGCCCTGGCCCTTTTCATACCTCATACCCAGGTTATACTGGGCCGCAGCCAATCCCTGCAATGCGGCCTTGCGATACCAGGCAGCAGCTTGCTTATAGTCCTGTGCTACGCCGCGGCCGCTTTCATAGATCCTGCCCAGGTTGTTCTGGGCACCGGAGTTCCCCTGCTCGGCAGCCTTGCGATACCACGCCACAGCTTCCTTGTAATCCTGCGGCACGCCCTGGCCCCCTTCATAGATCACGCCCAGTTCGTTCTGCGCAACGGCAAGTCCCTGCAGGCCCGCCTTGCCATACCAGGTCGCAGCTTCCTTGTAATCCTGCGGCACTCCCCGGCCCATTGCGTACATGACGCCCAGGTTGAACTGGGCATCAGAATCCCCTTGCAAGGCAGCCTTGCGATACCAGGCGGCAGCTTCTTTGTAGTCCTGTGCCACGCCCAAGCCTTTTGCGTAGAGAACGCCCAGAATGAACTGCGCACTGGAGTCCCCTTGCAAGGCAGCCCTCCGATACCACGCCGCGGCTTCCCGGTAATCCTGCGCCACACCCCAGCCGTTCTGGTACAGGATGCCCAGGTTTAACTGGGCGAGCGCATCTCCGTGAATTGCGAGCGGTCGAAGCTCGCGCAGTGCGGTTAAGTAGTCGCCCTTCTGCATTGCCGATAAGCCTTCATCAAGACCCGCAGCAGCGGGCTGCACCATCAATATGCAGCACAAACCTATGACGATTGCACCTGCTTGCATCCAATTATTCCCTTAAGAAAAAGCTCATTTCCGGCAGTCTGAGTTTCTGGCACCGCGTTTCCGGAATTTCAAGCACGCCGACACTAGACCCTAGCCGTACCCCCGTCGTGCTCATTCCACCGTAATGCTCACGGACTTGGGCTTGCCCGGTGTGGCCTTGGGCAATTCCACTCTCAGTACGCCGTTGCTATACGTCGCGTGCGCCTTGTCAGCCAAGACTGGCACTGGCAACGGCACCACCCGACGGAAACTGCCATACGCGCATTGCATCACGCGCCAGCGGCCTGCCGTGCTTTCGCGCGCGAAGCGCTTTTCACCGGAGACCACCATGGACTCGTCGCGCACTTCGATGCCCAGCTCCTGCTTCTCCATGCCCGGTATCTCCAGGCGCACTACCAGCCGGGTGTCGTCCTCGAACACGTCACCGCCCAGCATGGCCCAGCCGCGGGTTGCGAGATAGGACGTGTCATCCACGTTGCCCTCAGCCGGCAACTCGGTGGATTGGCCGGGCCTGAAACGCGTGAGCGCGCCGGCAGCGCTGCGGGTGAGATGTCGCCACCCCTCAGTTACGTTATCCAGCAAAGAGCCGACACCTTCCTTCAATGATTCCATCTTCATGTGAAACCTCCATCAATTGGCGGGGAGAGCACGGCAGACTCTCCCCGAATACGTTGCGTCAGGCCACCCTGACTTCGATGCGGCGCGGTTGGGCATGCTCGGCTTTCGGAATATGCAGTTTGAGCACCCCTTGGGTGAACTCGGCGTTTACCTTCTCGATGTCCAGTTCCTTGGAGAGGGTGAACACGCGCCTGTAGCGCGGTACGCTCACCTCGACATGGCTTGCTTCCATGCCCTCCGGCGTGTCCAGCACAACCTCGCCCTCGATGGTCAGGGTGTCGGCCTCCACCTGCAGGCTGAGCTTGTCCTTGGGCACGCCCGGCAGGTCCGCATAAAGTGTGATGCCCGCGCCGTCCTCGATAACATCCACCGGGGGCAAGAGCGCCGCCTGGTCGCGTGGGGCTCCAGGTTGATTGGTGACAGTGGTCGTTTCGCTCATGATCTCGCCTCCTTACTGAACGGTAATACGCCGCGGCTGCGCTTCTTCCTTGCGTGCGATACGAATGTGAAGCACGCCGTCGCGGTACTTTGCTTCGATCGAATTGGGATCGATGTCATCGGGCAGGGTCAGCACGCGGCGGAAGCGGCCGGCGAAGCGCTCATCGATATGCACGGTGGCTTTGTCGGGCACTTCTGCCGTCTTCCGCTCACCAGCAATGGTGAGCACACCCTTTTCAAGTTGTGCGTCGATGGCAGCCGGGTCCATTCCCGGTGCGAAAACGTAAATCTCCATGGATCGGGGTGTGCTGCCTATGTTTATGGCCGGGAAGCCGCCGCGCGCCAGGCCGCGGATGCTGGGAGAGAGTTCAAACGCCTGCTGCATATCGCGTTGCAGCCGGTCCATTTCCGCGAACAGATCGCGTGGGAACAGGGAACGATAGTTCATACAGCCTCCTTTCATTGTTCAATCCAGATGCCCCTTAACAGCACCTACATTACCCGAGATAGGGCCTTCCAAGAGGTTTTCAAGGGCTTGAAATTAAAGGGAGCGACCCTATCTGGATAGGCGCCATAACGTTGGCAGGAAATCAATTTGAACCACTGGTTTGTCCTGACCTTCACCCTGCTGGGCACCGCCGCACTCATGGCGGCGCTTTGCGCCCGCTTCAAGTTACCCACGCTGCTCGGTTACCTGGCCGGAGGCGCGGTGCTGGGTCCCTCCCTGACGGGAATCGTGCAGCCGAACCCGGCCCTGGATTTCCTCGCTGAACTGGGCGTGGTGTTGCTCATGTTCATGGTGGGGTTGGAGTTTCCAGTCAGGGAACTGTGGGCCACGCGACACCGTATCCTGATGGCGGGAGGGCTTCAGACGCTGTTGACTGCAGTGGTGTTTGGTGGCGCGGGATTGGCGCTCGGGGCCGACAGAACCGAGGCCATTCTGCTGGGCGGCGCCGCAGCCATGTCGTCCACTGCCCTGACCGCCAAGCAACTGGCCGATCAGGGAGAACTGACGTCGCGCCATGGTCGCGTCGCCGTCGCGGTTCCGGTGTTCCAGGACATCGCCACCATTCCCATGCTGACCCTGCTGAGCATCTGGGGTCGTGGCGACCATCCGGAGATCTTCAGCGTACTGGTAGAGGTCGGGTGGACGCTAGGCCTGTTTGCCCTGGCTGCCGTCGCTGGCAAACCGATACTTCACCGCTGGCTTGCGTGGGTTGCCCGACACGGCAGCACCGAGGGCTTCCTCATGGCAGCGCTAATGTTGGTTGCGGGAGCAGCCTTTGCCGCCCACGTGTTGGGGCTGTCGGAGGCCCTGGGAGCCTTTCTGGCGGGCGTGGTGCTGGGCGAGAGCGACTTCAGGCACCGTGTCGAGGACGACATCCGCCCCTTTCGCGATCTGTTTATGGGGCTATTCTTCATCACAGTCGGGGTCCGGCTGCACGCGACTGCGATCATTGACTCGCCGGCAATGGTGTTGTGGTGGCTCGGCCTGCTCATTCCCGGAAAGATACTGCTGGCTTGGCCAGGCGCCCGTGCGGCTGGGTTGGGACGCATGGATGCCGCGCATACCGCGATAATCCTGGGACATGGGGGGGAATTTGGCCTCCTGCTTGTTTCATCGGGTTTGGCGTTCGGCATCCTTCCAAACCCGTTGGGGCATCCTGTGCTGGTCGCCATTGTGATTTCGATGGGGATCGCGCCGTTTCTCATCCGCCATCATGAGCACCTGGCCAGGCATATCGGCGGTGCCCGCGCGAGCCCCGCCGCACCGCTGGCCGAAGAAGCGGAGGTGGCGGGTCGAACCGCAGCGATGCAGGGCCATGTCATTGTCTGCGGAGCGGGCGAGTTGGGGTTTCTTGCTGCCCGGGCGCTCGCGCTGGCCGACATTCCATACATCCTGGTGGAGTCGGATTACGAGGCCTTCCGACATGCTCGGCACGCAGGGCTGGCCGTTCTCCATGGGGACGCCAGCCGCATCGCCACGCTGCGTGCCGCTGGTGCCGCACGGGCAGCTATCGTCGTCATCACGTTCCGCCATCTGCAGCCGGCCCTTCGGATAGCTCGCGCACTTCGCCACGAATTCCCCCAGTTGAACGTAATCGCCACTGCTGCGTACGAACGCGACGCCAAGGCCTTGCTCGCTGTGCCTGGCGTGCGCGTCTACATAGAAGAGATCGCCGCTGGGCTTGCCATGGCGGAGCAGGCCCTGCTCGCCTCAGGGCTTGATGCCGAGGCGGCGGACACGCTCATTTCGCGCCTCCGCCTGGATCTGCAGGGAGCGCATGGTGAACCCGCGCTTGCCGCGAGCGAGAAGGCCAGCTGACCCGGCTGCTCGCGCTGCTTGCGGTTGGGGAGCCAGGGAGCGCCAGGTTGAGAGACCCGGAGGACCGGATAGGCAGGAAGCAAGGTTCCCTGCCAAGCCGGCAAGTGAACCGGATTACGCTCCACTCGCTCCGATGGCGACAGCGATAACCCGATATTCCCGGTTGGAACAGCGTCCACTGTATTCAGCCACTGCCCTGCCAACTCTCGCGCGGGGAACTTAGCGAAGAATGCACTTTCTGAATGAGGCGAATAAGCAAACTCAACCGGAAGGACATGCGATGGATGCCATCACCAGACTGCACACCCAGCCGAACCAGGCGCTTGCCCCATTCAACGCCCTGCGCACCTATCTGAACGACCAGATACTGGGTCAGGAAAAGCTGGCGGAGCGGCTGTTGGTGGCCCTGCTGGCAGACGGCCACCTGCTGGTCGAAGGACCGCCCGGGCTGGCCAAGACCCGCGCGGTCAAGGCGCTGGCCCATGGTCTGGAAGCCGACTTCCAGCGCCTGCAGTTCACTCCCGACATGCTCCCCGCAGACCTCACCGGTTCCGACATCTACCACCCCGAAGAGGGTGGCTTTCATTTCCAGCGCGGACCGCTGTTCCACAACCTGATCCTGGCGGACGAGATCAACCGCGCCCCTGCCAAGGTGCAGTCCGCCCTTCTGGAAGCCATGGCCGAGCGGCAGATCAGCGTGGGCGCCGCCACCTACCCGCTGCCCCGCCTGTTTCTGGTGATGGCCACCCAGAACCCGATCGAGCACGAAGGCACCTATCCCCTGCCAGAAGCTCAGCTTGATCGTTTCATGCTGCATACCCTGGTGGATTATCCTGACCGCGCCACGACCCTGCGCATCATGGAACTGTCCAGGCGAGAAGCGCGCGAGGCACGGGAACTGCCACCCCCGGCCACGCCTGTGTCGCAGGAAATCGTCTTCGCTGCCCGTAGCGAGGCACTCGAACTTACGCTGGCCGATTCGGTGGCGGAATACATCGCCGCCCTGGTCGAGGCGACCCGCAGTCCGGCAAAGTACAGCGCCAAGCTGGCCGAATGGCTGCGCTGGGGCGCCAGTCCGCGTGCCGCCATCGCCATGGAACGCGGTGCGCGTGCTCTGGCCTGGCTGGATGGCCGCGACTATGTCAGCCCTGACGACGTCCAGGCCATCGCGCCGGATGCCCTGCGTCACCGTTTGCTGCTGGACTACACGGCGCAGGCCCGCGGCGTCAACGCGCAGGACTGCGTAGATGAATTGCTGCGTCAGGTGCCCGCGCCATGATCCTGGCCAACCTGGCGGAACTGGTCGCCCTGCGGGGCGCAGCACATGGCCTTAGCCTGCACACGCATCGCCCCGTCATGGCGCGATTGCAGGGAGCGCACCGCAGTGCCCAGCGCGGGCGCGGTCTGGAGTTCGAGGAAGTGCGCCTCTACACCCCGGGTGACGACGCCCGCAATATCGACTGGCGTGTCACTGCCCGCCGCGGCAAGCCCCACACCAAGCTGTTTCGGGAAGAACGCGAACGGCCGGTCTGGCTGCTGGCCGATCTGCATCCGGGTCTTTATTTCGGCAGCCGCCGCCAGTTCAAATCAGCCCTGCTGTTGCGCACGGCGGCGCTGCTGGCCTGGGTTGCGGTTTCCGGCGGCGACCGGCTGGGTGCACTGATCGCCGATGGCAAACATCCGCCGCGCATTTTTCCGCCGCGCGCCCGCCAGGCTGGCGTACTGCCGGTGCTTGAAGCATTGGTTGAAGCCCAGCCCCGCAGTCCCGGCGTGCCCGAACCCGACAGTCTGAACGCGGCACTGACGGCATTGCGGCCCCTGCTCCAGCCCGGCAGCCTGGTACTTGTGCTGAGCGACTTCAGCGATCTGGACGATGCGTCCGAGGCCGCATTGGCCGGTCTGTCCATGCACAACGACTGCCGCCTGCTGTGGCTGGTCGACCCACTGGAAAACGCTGGTCTGCCGGAAGGCCGCTACCGGGTTGGCCTGCCGGGCCGGCTCTGGTGGCTGGATGGTGATCGAAGCCGCGCCGGATGGCTGGACAAGTGGCATGCACGCGAACAACAACTGGGCGATCTGGCGCGCCGGCTCAATCTGCCGCTGAATCGTCTGAACACTTCCGATGCGGTTGATGCGGCGCTTCCGCCGCTACTGAGGGAACCTGCCTGGGCAGCATGAACAACGACTGGCTCAAACAACTGGCGCCGGCCCATGCGCCACCACCACCCGGATGGTGGCCGCCGGCACCGGGCTGGTGGATCGTGGCTGGTCTGGTTCTGCTCGCTGCCGGGTGGCTGATCTACCGGTATCGCCGTCCGGCCAGCCGTCTGCGCCGGCTGGCGATGAATGAATTCAAGAAGCTGGAAACCGGACAAATCGATGACGTGCAATTGGCAAAGGAGCTTGAACACCTGATGCGGCGCTATGCGCTTGCTGCATATGGCCACGAGGCCGTGGCCGGTTTGAGCGGCGAATCCTGGCTCACGTTCATCACCGGTCACGGCGGCGGAATACTTGCCGGTGAGGCGGGTCAAGGATTGATCCGCGCTGCTTACGGCGGAGCAGCGCAGGCCGACCGCAGCCGCTGGCTGGAAGGCGTCCGTGGGTTTCTGAGAGGGCGCCCATGATCAACATCGAATGGCCATGGATGCTGTTGTTCCTGCCCTTACCCTGGCTGCTGGCCCGCATGCTGCCACCTGCTCAACCCCGCAGCGCGGCACTGTTCCTGCCGTTTGCCGCATCCGTCGGCTCCGCTTCGACAACCCTGGTCCAGACCCTGACACGCCCGCGCAGGCTGCTGTTCGCGCTGGTCTGGCTGTTGCTCGTGTTCGCCGCCATCCGCCCGCAATGGCTGGGCGATCCGCAGCCGGTACCCACCACCGCGCGGCGGCTGTTGCTCGCCGTGGATGTCTCCGGCTCCATGGCCACCCAGGACATGGCCAATGGCTATTCCAGGCTGCAGGTGGTGCAGAAGGTGGCGGGCGATTTCATCCTCCACCGCCACGGCGATCAGGTGGGGCTCATCCTGTTCGGTACGCGCCCGTATCTGCAGGCGCCGCTCACCAGCGATCTGGATACGGTGGGGCGTTTTCTCGATGAGTCCATGATAGGCGTGGCCGGCACACAGACCGCCATTGGCGATGCCATCGGCCTTGGCATCAAGCGGCTGCGCGACGAGGCCGGGCGGAAGGGCGAGATGGTGATGATCCTGCTTACCGACGGCGGCAATGACGCCGGCGTCATGCCGCCGATCGAGGCTGCCAAGATGGCCGCTGCAGCCGGCCTGCGCATCTACACCATCGGTGTAGGGGCTGCCGATCAAGCGGGTTTCTTCGACATCAGCGGGGGGAACAGCGACCTCGACGAGGATACGCTCAAGCAAATTGCCAAAATTACCGGCGGGGAATACTTCCGCGCCACCGATGCCGAAGCGCTTGAAAGCGTGTATGCCCGGATCGACAAGCTGGAACCGAGCGCCGCGCAACAGCAATGGTACCGGCCTCGCGATGAATGGTTTCAGTGGCCGCTTGGCCTGGCCCTGTTGCTGAGTCTGCCCGCCGTAATTTGGAGCGGACGGAAATGGGCCTGACACCGGAATTTCACTTTCTTCGCCCGCTCTGGCTGCTGGCCCTGCCGCTGCTGTGGGGGCTGACGATTTGGCTGGTGCGACGTCGCACCAGCGCAGGCGACTGGGGCAGAGTTATCGATCCCGATCTGTTGCCCAGTCTGCGTCTGGGAGCGGACGGCAAATCCGGCCGGACGCCCTGGCCGTGGCTGGCGCTGGCCTGGACCCTCGCGGCGCTGGCGCTGGCTGGACCCAGCTGGCAGCAGGCGACCTCCGCCGCCTATCGCGGCAACAGCGCTTGGGTGCTGGTGCTGGATCTGTCACCCTCCATGACGGCAACCGATGTCACGCCGAACCGATACACACGTGCTCGCTTCGCCCTTGATGATCTTCTTGGCGCGGCACATGACGCCCGAGTCGGGCTGGTCGTATTCAGCGACGAGCCCTACACCGTCACGCCGCTGACCAATGATGTCGCCACCATCCGCGCCTTGTTGCCGCCCCTGAAGCCGGACATCATGCCCAGCGCCGGCAACAATCTGGCGCCTGCGCTTCAACAGGCCGGAAGCCTGATTGAACAGGGCGGCGGCAAGAACGGCCAGGTTGTGGTGCTGACCGATGGCTTCGCTGATCCGGCTGCCGCCTTCGAAGCCGCGCAAAAGCTCAAATCGCTGGGCATCAGCGTGAACGTCGTGGGAGTCGGCACCCGTTCAGGCGCACCGCTCAATGGAGCAGGAGGCGGGTTTGCCCACAACGCGCAGGGTCATATGAACCTTGCCCGGCTGGACGTGGGTCAATTGCAGCAACTCGCCTCGACGGGTGGTGGACACTATGTCGATCTGGACGGGTTGCCCAGCCTGATCGGCGACCTGCAAACACAACCAGAGCGGATGAGCGAAGCCAGTGAGAAGAAAGGCCTGCGGGTGGCACACTGGCTGGATGGCGGAATATGGCTGTTGCCGCTGCTGCTTGTGGCCGCCGCTTTCCTGGCGCGGCGAGGGTGGTTGTGATGCGGAAGCTGTTGTTCGCATCATTGTGTTTATGGGCCACGTCCGCGCATGCCGGCGACTGGTGGGAGAGTCTGTGGCGCACTCCCGATCAGCGCGGCGAACAGCTTCTGCAACAGGGCAAGGCAGCTGCAGCGGCGCAAACTTTCAGCGATCCGCGCCGCAAGGCCTACGCCGAACTGCAGGCAGGCAACTACCCCACCGCGGCGCGGGACTTTGCGGCCTTCGATGACAGCAACGGCAACTACAACCGCGGCAATGCCCTGGCGCTGGCAGGCCAGCTCCAGGAAGCCATCAAGGCCTACGATGCGGCGCTGGCGCATGACCCGAACGATCGGGAGGCCCGTCACAACAGGGATCTGGTGGCCAGGGAGCTGCAAAGGAAACCGCCCCAGCCCAGGCCTTCTTCCGCTGGCAGCGCCTCTAAATATGATCAGAACAATAGCGGCAAGAGCCAGACCAGGGATACCGGCAAGCAGGGCAATTCCTCACAGAATTCATCCGCGCAGAATTCGACAGGCAATAATCAGGGCGGCAAAGACCAGCATGGCAAATCAGGACAGGGCGCAAATGAGGCCAGGAACAACCCCGGCCAGAAGGCCGGTCAAGGTCAGCAGCAGTCAGCCAGGAACAGTCCGCCCAGCTCGTCCGGCGAGGAAAATGCCCGGGCGAACAATCAGAAAAATGGACAGGCCAACGGTCAGGCGCAGTCCGACGACGACGCGGCCCAGGCGCGGCGCGATGCTGCCGCCGGTCTGGGCAAATTGCAGCTTGGGCAGGAGCCTGTTTCAGCCAGCCCGCCTGTCACCGAACAGCAGCTTGCCCTGCAACAATGGCTGCAGCGCATCCCGGACGACCCCGGCGGTCTGCTGCGGCGCAAGTTCATGATCGAACACATGATCCGGCAGCAAGGGGGACAACCTTGAAAAAGACTCGTCTGACTTTCATTTCACTGCTGCTTTTCGGCCTGAGCCTGCCCGCGGCCGCAGCGGTCAACGCCTGGCTGGACCGGAACCTGGTTGCACCAGGTGAATCGGTTCAGCTGACCCTGCAGCATGACGGCCGGACCGACAGCCAGCCGGACCTGAGCCCGCTCAATCAGGATTTCGACATCCTCAGGCGCAGCAGTGGTTCCAGCATCCAGATCATCAATGGCAGGATGTCGGCGACGGCTCAGGTCACGCTGACCCTTGCGCCGAAACATGGCGGCAAGCTGCAGATACCGGCGCTGCAATGGGACGGGCAGTACTCGCCCTCTCTTCTTCTGGTCGTCAGCGGGAATGGCGCATCCGCATCATCCGGCAGCGCGGCCGCGGGAAAAAGCTCGCACCTGTTCATCACCACGACGCTGGATGAGAAACAGCCGTATGTCCAGGCTGCGGTGACCCTTACGGTGCGCATCTATGCGGACGAGCCACTGTATCAGGCCAGCCTCGACCTGGAACCGGGAAACGATGTACTCGTTCAGCAGTTGGGCACGGACAGCCAGACCACCGTCACGCGCAACGGCCAGCCTTACCAGATGATTGAGCGCAAGTACCTGCTGTTCCCGCAACGCAGCGGCGAGATCAAACTGGACGGTCCGGTGCTCGACGCTCAGGAACCCGGCACCAGCAGCGCCAATCCGTTCGCATCCGATCCCTTCTTCGGCAACATGTTCGGCAGCCGCAATCCCTTTGCCGGCATGATGAACAGCACACGGCCGGTGCGGATGCGCGGCAACCAGATTGTCATGAACGTGCGCCCGCGCCCTGCCGGCTGGACCGGCCATGACTGGCTGCCAGCGCAGAAAGTGGCACTGGAAGAAAGCTGGCAACCCGCTGACGGCCCAATCCACCCAGGCGACCCTATTACCCGGCATGTGCGCCTCAGCGCCTACGGACTGACCGCTCCACAACTGCCCGACCTGAGCGCGCTGATGTCGCTGCCGCAAGGTCTTCGCGCCTACCCCGACCAGCCCAAGCTGAATACTGCCAATCAAAGGGATGGCGTCGTCGGCACACGGGACCAGGACATCGCGCTGATCGCCAGCCAGGCCGGCCACTATGTCATACCCGCGCTGCATCTGTCCTGGTGGGACACGAGTAAGAACACCCAAAGAGAAGTCGATTTGCCCGCACACACGCTCGAGGTTTTGCCCGGCTCGGCCGCCGTTGGCGCAGGGACGGCGCCTCCTCCCGATCAGAATGCTTCGGCTTCAAGCGTAGCTTCCGCGGGCCAACCACGCGCATCAGCCCCGAATGCGGTTATTGCGGCACAACACAATTACTGGCCATGGATTGGCATCGCGCTGGCCATGCTCTGGTTGAGCACCGTGTTTGCATGGTGGTTCACTAGCCGGCGCAACCCAGTAAGTCAGACGGCTGGTCCCGGCCAGCCGGGAGCCGCAGCAGCAACGACGGCCCGCACGGCCGAAGCCCGCGACGCCTTCCGCCAGGCATGCCGGGACAACAACCCGCAATCTGCGCGTCGTCACCTGCTTGACTGGGCACGTGCGGTCTGGCCCTCAGACCCGCCCATCGGACTCAAGGCATTGGCGGAACACCTGGATGACGCCGACCTGAAACCATTGCTCAGCCAACTCGATCGCGCTTGCTATGCCGGGGGCGAATGGCGAGGTGAACAATTGCTGGAAAAACTGAAAACGCTGTCACACAGGAACAGGCAAAATGCCAACTCCGCAACCGGACTGGCCGGCCTGTATCCCTGACTCACACGACATGCCCCCTGCCTGTCTGCTGCCTGGTGGCCAACAAAGCACGCGTGAACGTTCCTTCGCCTGCGTTCCATTCGGGGCAGGTGACTCAGCTTGAGTATCTTGCTGTACCGCGAGCGCAGAAGGTCTCACGCCGCATGCGGCACAACTCGGCACAAAATTGACGGTTGCCCCGGATGGCCTCAATCGGCGGTTGCCTTGGTCACCTCGTGCAGGAATTTCTGCCCGGCGTCCGGGTGCCCGCCCTCGCCCTCGACGATTTGAGACGGCGACAACGCCTTGCCGTAGAAGGCGGCATCGGCATCATGGTCGATGCTGATCTTTGAACCCTGGAGCGAGATTCCGGCGAACAGGCCGCGACTGCGCGAGTAGGACAGAATTTCCGCCTTCAGTTCGGCGTCGGTGGCGGCCTCGCCGCGCCGGCCCACCGGGCCCGCGGCCACCGCCGCATCGGCGCCAAGGGTGAAGGTGCCCTTGACGATGCCCTCGACACTCCTCCTGGTCTTGAACACCAGCACCACGTCAGTCGATTCCGCACCGATTTGCCAGCCCAGGCTGCCCGCCGCAAGCGTCACGAACAGCGGAGGACTCCACTGACCCTTGTCGTCGCGGACGGTCAGGATGCCCTTGCCGTAGCTGCCGCCAACAATGAAGCCGGCCTTGATGACGCCCGGGATCACGGCCACGCCCTGGGCATTTCTCAGCAGTGCGGGCGGAATTTCCTGCTCGGGAATAGCCGTGATCTGCCTTAGGACATCGGTCGCGGTTTCGACTTTCTCGCTTTCGCCGACTCCTGCCGCGGCCCACCCCGAATAGAGGAGAGTGCCCAACAGGAAACTGCCAATGATTTGGATAGTTGCGCGTTTCATGATTTCTCGATGTGTCGAACTGCCGCTCACGCACCGCGCTCAGACATACGTCTTCGCATGGCCACCGGCAGACGCCAATTATGGCTGATTCAATCGCTCGTTGGGGACCGGTGGTTGAGCAGTGCGTCTTCCGCCTCCCACCAAAGGCAAGCCACGTTATCGACTTAGGTGTTTGCCTTGGCGGGATCACTTGCTGTGGACAAACCGCGACGAGCCGTCAGAAGCCGGGTTGCCAGTTGAACCACTGTGGCATGAAGAAGCCCGGGGCCATCCAGCCGGGCGGCGGCGGGAAGAACACATCCCGTGCGCTCAAGGCCTGCAGAAGCTGACTGCGCTCGGCAGTCGGAAGGTCCGGTTGCTCCATGATCTGTTGCCGGATCGCGTCACGGCTGCCGGTGAATTCCTGCTTCACCAGTTTTCCGTCCTTGCCCAGATACTGGATCTCGACCTTGAAGCTGCCGTCGTCCAGTTTCTTCAGCGACATCGAATCGAAGCTCTCCCAGTTGTCCACCACAGCGCCAGGAGGCGGCGCGTAGGGCCGCAACTGCGGCCCGTGCCTCGGCCTCATTTCGTGCGCGCGAGCTAATTCTGCCGCGGCATGGGCCTCGCCCAGCGTGACCTGGGTGTCCTGTGCCGTGCCATTGCGCACGAGCCGCAGCGTAACGGTCTGGTTGGGGCTGTCCCCCCGCACCAGGCGAGTCAGCTGCTCTGCCGAAAAGAGCTTCTGGTCGCCGTAACCGGTCAGGATGTCGTAGGCCTTCAGCCCCGCCCTGGCCGCAGGGGAATCGTCCTCGACATCGCGGATCAGGACGCCCTGCCCTGCCGGCAGGACATCGCCCAGCTGCGCGCGCAAGGCATCAGGAACCGGTCCCAGCAACACCCCAAGGTAGCCGCCCGCGGCCTGCGCCTGAGCCGGAGCGGCCGCTGTCGGCAGCTCAGCCGCGACGACCGTGGTGGCCACTGGCGCGGCCAGCATGATGGCAAGCAATAGTGCAAAGCTGCGAGATTTCATGTGTCAATCCTCCTTACCTGTTAGCTAAGTCGATTCGACCGCCGGGCGACTGACTGGTTCCGCGCACGACCGTCGAAGTCTTCGGCGCGGCGGGCGACCCATCCGCCAGTGCCCATGCTGAATTGACGGGGCCGAAAGTCAGTCTGTGCCTTGACAAACGGACGCGTCGCGGCGTAACTTCCGGCCAGCGCCGCATTAACGATGCTGACGACAGCTCACCGTCTTGCTCCGCGGATCGACCGACTAAATAAAGCTTCAGGCCGTTAAAGAAATTCCCGATGAATGTGCACGTCGACTTGGCCTCGAGTCGAGAATGGCCGCAGGCAGCAAGGAAGCCTGAGTTCGTCAGTCCCGCACGACCTGGCCATTGCGCCTTGCAACAGCGGAAGCGGCCAACCTCGGTCCACGCCGAGGCGAAAAGTTCAGGCGTTGGATTTCGGCTTGCCTGCGGCCCGATCGCCAGCGGTCATCGAATCTCGAATGGAGGCCGCCATCATTTCGGCCATAATCACTAGCGACGCGCTCTTCATCATGCCTTCCGAAACAGGCGTGCATAACCGGGTCAACGCACTCTGCTGCATACTCCGCTCCAGTCATAACGGGCCCAGGCGTGGAGGCCACACAACGGGATGTCCAGATCAAACTGAAAAAATGCCTCCAGCTTGCTCCAGACGCATCCCGTCTTGCGCTCCTGCGCTTTCCGCTCTGATCCTCACCTGCTAAACGTCTTCGAGCATCCGCTTACTTCGTGCCGGGTGCAGGGGCCGCTGGCGCTTCGGGTGCAGCGGTCGCGGGCGCTGTGGGGGCCGTTGCTGGAGCACCCGGCACCTGCCACAACCGGGTCCACGAATTCGGATCAAACGGATTGAATGCATTCGGCGTGGACCCGGTGGCGGGAGCGCCCGCGGCAGGAGCCGCAGCCGGCTGGCCGTAGCCGGGAGTCAGGAACTCAAAGGGGTTGAACACTGCTGGAGCGCCGCCCGTAGGCCCACCCATGCCACCCATATTGGGGACGGTGTAGCTGGGGGGATTCAACCAGGTACCCCACGGGCCATAGGTCTGCGGATTCACAGACTGAGCCAACCATGCGGTGTAGAGGTTGGGGTTGATGGGCTGCATCATCAGCGACCACAGCTTGGGATCCACCGGCGCCATCATCCACTTCAGATACATGTTGGGGTTCAGGCCCTGCATCATCATGCCCCACGCCTTGGGATCCATGGGCCACATCATCCAGCGCATCATCTTGGCCGGATCAGCCCACTCGGTCATCAGGGCCGTGTAGAAATTGGGATCCACGGAAGCGGCCATCCATTTTGCATACATGTTGGGGTCGGCAAACCCCATGTAGTTTTCCAGCGAACGCGGGTCCATCATGGAGCCGAACATGCGATACCAGTTGTGCGGCTCCAACATCATGTTGCCCATTTCGGTGTAGAAACCCGGCTCGGTTACTGTGTTGGCCCACGGCACAAACAGCCTCGGATCACGATAGGCCGAGGAGTTCTGCGTGAAGTTGCTCATGCGGCTCAACCACTCCTCGTAACTCTGCGGGATTGATTTGTACAGTGGCACGCCGGCCAAGGCGGGAGGATTGTAGGCCATGCCCTGGGCAAAGCCGTTCTGGGCAAGAACGGCTGCGACGATCGCGGTGATCAATTTCATTTT
The DNA here is from genome assembly GCA_049578545.1 of Thiobacillaceae bacterium. Taxonomy (GTDB): domain Bacteria; phylum Pseudomonadota; class Gammaproteobacteria; order Burkholderiales; family Thiobacillaceae; genus DASQBT01. The sequence goes on along the minus strand of JBAUMF010000061.1, from coordinate 346 downwards.
CATGGTGGCTCTCCTGCTTAAAATGCACGTGAAGAATAGTTAGCCATCCACCCTGATTTCGCTACCTTGGTATCCCAACTCATTAATGGCAATAATAATTCTGCGTAGCAATTCAGTAATGTAGTAAACCGATTGCCTCCTTACTGTGTTGGCGGAACGAGAGGAGGCTTCAGGCTGGAATAATAGGCTGCAATGTCCTCCAGATCCTTGTCACTGTATGGCAGGACAAAGAACTGCATCAAGGGATGTAAGCGACGGCCATATCGATAGGCCATCAAGGAGTCGAGAAGCTTGTGCTCGTTCATGCCTTCCAATTTGGACACTCCGCCTTCCAGCAGGGGCATCT
>JBAUMF010000060.1:0-28193 GCA_049578545.1 Thiobacillaceae bacterium | reverse complement strand
GGCTGGAAATGCACCACCTGGTAGCCCTTCAGGACCTTGTCATCTTTCAGGCCGCCCAGCACGGCCAGGTCGATGGTGTCCTTGTCGTCCGCGCGCGACGCCAGCGCGGCGTCGAGGATGACCTGCTCGGCAGGGACATTGTCTACGCTGAACGGATCGCCCAGCGTGAGCTTGTTCTGGGTCAGGGTGCCGGTCTTGTCCGCACACAATATGTCCACGCCGGCCAGTTCCTCGATGGCCACCAAGCGGCTGACGATCGCCTCCTTCTTGGCGAGCAGACGCGCGCCGACCGCCATCGTCACCGACAATACTGTGGGCATCGCCACCGGAATCGCCGCAACGGTCAGCACCAGTGCGAACTGCAAGGTGGTGAGGATCGGGTCGCCGCGGTAAATCGCGACGGCAATGATCGTAGCCACCAGCACTACCGCGAGCATGATCAGGTAGTTGCCGATCTTCAACACCGCCTTTTGAAAATGGCTGACGGTGTGCGCGTCCTGCACGAGTTCTGCGGTCTTGCCAAAGTAGGTGTTCGCACCCGTGGCATACACCAGCGCGCTGCTCTCACCCCGGCGGATGATCGAACCGGAAAACACCGCGTCGCCCGGTTTGCGCGAGGCGGGCAAGGACTCTCCGGTCAGCGCGGACTGATCGACCGACATGGGATCGCCGTCCAGCAAGCGCGCATCCGCCGGCACAATGTCGCCCAGGCGCATGCGGATGACATCGCCCGGCACCAGCTCGCGCGCCGCCGGGTTAACCCACTTGCCGTCACGTATAACCCGGGCCTTCACCGCCAGCTTGGCCTTGAGGGCCTCGATGGCATTGCCCGCTGCGTGTTCCTCCCAGAATCCGACCACGGCGTTGGCCACGAGCAGAACCAGGATGATGCCAAAGTCCGGCCAATGCCGGGCTACCGCCGAAAGGATCACGGCTGCCTCGATCATCCACGGGATTGGGCCCCAGAAATAGGTGAGGAATTTCAGGAAGGCATTGGTCTTCTTCTCTTCAATCTCGTTCGGCCCGTATTGGGTCAGCCGTTTCTGCGCCTCCGCTTGCGTGAGGCCGTCTGGTGATGACCCCAATTTTTTTTCTACTTCCGACAAGGGCAGGGATTTTAGATCGTCCTTCGCCTCGGGCTTGGCCTTGGACTTAGCGTCGGACTCGGCATCGGGCCTCGATTCGGGAGCTTTGGGCTGGTCGGCATTGGGTTCCATAAGGGCTATTCTCCTGTCTTTGCTATGCCGCAGGTCTCGTGAGTTGCAGGATATTTGTTGTCATGCTCATGCCCCTACCGTCGCGGCATGAATTCGTTGCGTCGCAGCAGAAGCCGCTATGCTTCGCCCAACCACTTCCGCGCCTTGTCGGCGTCGGCGTGATCGAAGTAACGGACCTGGGCTTTGGTGAACGGTTTGGCGAAGACCGTCATAGTCTCCTGCCACTTTTTTTCACCGACCATCGCCATGCGCTCGATATCGCTGAAGTGGTCGACGCCGAACTTGAAGTCTTCCCACGCCGCGCCGGCATCCCAGCCGTGGAAGTCAGTCATGTCAAACAGCAGGCGCAACTTTCCGTGCTGCCTGACGAGTCGTTCGAACTCCGGCACAAAGTCTGCGTAATCGTCCTTTACCAGCTTGCCGCTGACGTGAATGGCGAGCAGCTTGCCGTTGTTTTCTTCATTGAGTTGTATGGGCATTGGAGACTCCTTTGCTCTAATTCTAGGTTAGGACCAGCCCGATCGTCGTTCGTCGAACCAACCCGTCAAGACGCGGAAGTGGTGTGCAGCAACTGAAGGCGAAATGGGCTTTCCCCGCGTCCAGCTCTGACGAGACCTAATGACGTGATATTGGCGCTTCACGTTTGACCTCGTCCGCCCAATAGCCGGGGCGCCCATAATGTTGGTAGATGTCCGTTTCCAGTTTACGGTCCAGCTGCGCCGAGGAGTCGTACGGCGGGGCGTCTTTCACTGCTTGCCGTGTCAGGTTGACCGAGACCGTGGCGTCGGACCAGCTCACGTCCTGGATCCATTGCGGCGCGATGAGTACCTGGTGACCGAGCCACCTGTTGCTCGTGTCCACGATGAGGTATCGAATCGCCCAGGTCTCCTCATCCACGAGCAGGCCCTGCACGTGGCCGATGTCACCATCGGTGGGCTGGATGTGATAGCTCATTACCGCTTTATAGCTGCGCAGGTGGGGATCGTCATCCTGATGCCGCGCTGTTTCGGCTTGTGTATAAGCCTTCTCCACTTGCGACTGTGCGTCATCCGGTGTCGATACCAGGCCACCGTCGCTTGGCATCATCATGTTCGGGTAAATTGCCGCCCCCCAGAGCCCCGGACCGCCCCAATAAAACGGGTAGCCGTAATAGCCAAGGTAGCGAATTTCGTGTTGACGCGAGACTGGCTTCTCGGTGTCGATGTCGGGGCTGTTTTTCACCTGCTCCTTCGTGATCGAAACGGGCAGTATTTTCTCCGTCCAGTCCGAGTTGCCAATAGCGACAGGCGAAATCAGCACTTTTCGGCTCGAAAGCCAGCTGCCGGTGTCGACAACGAGATAGCGGATTACCCACGCTTCGTCATCGAAGTAGAAATCCTTCACGTGGCCAATGATGCCATCGGTCGCGCGGATCGTGTAGTCCTCCAGATCGTTCATGCTGCGTAACATGTGTCCTTCTCCATCGAAAGCCCCGAATAACGAGACGTTTGAGAAATGAAAATGCAGCGCGCTCAACCGCCGCCACGCCTCGACTGTTCGCTGTGCTACCTTGCGTGCATGACCGAGGAATGAATAGCCAAATCTCGATAGCGGAAGTCAGGCATTGCAGTTCAAACTACGGCTTCGTGCTGATCGACTGATTCGTGGTAGTCGATTGCATCGGCTTCGGTGTTCTTCAGGATGCCCTTCGCCCTGGCGACATCTTCAGGCGTACCGTGCGCGATCAATGCGAATTTCCCCGCGCCGATCGCCGACTCATAAGCGAGTACGCTGTTCTTCGGAATGCCGATGCTGAACAGTCCAGCACCCAAGGCGTTCAGCCCGCCGACAACGGTAGCCCCTTCCAGGCCGCCCACGATCGCGGAAACCAGAGGGCCAGCAACCAACAGCGGCCCCACGCCTGGAATCCAGAAGAACGCCGACCCGAACAGCACCCCCCAGATGCCACCCCAAAACGCGCCCAGCTTGCCCCAGTACTTCATCCGGTCACCGGCATTGTAGTAGCCGACGACGTGTTCCTCGGTATGATAGTCACGCCCAACAATCGAAAGCTGCTTCATGTCGAAGCCCGCTTTCTGCAGTTCCTTCACGGCCTGCTCGGCTTGCGTGTGTGACTTGAACAGTGCGACAACCGTATTGAGTTGTTGTTGTGTGCTTGAATTCATTGTCATTGCTCCTATTTGCATTGGGTTGAAATCTGATTTGCGGTTGCGCGCCAGACAGCCTCGGCCGCGATAAACGCAACATCGTCGAGGATATGAGTCGACAGGAAAGTCAGCTTACGCGCAGATTCCGATTTGTTCCGTACGGCAGCGCACTTATCCGGCCAGCCGTTTGCGAGGTGCCTTCGGCGCCTGCATCCCGGATCGGCAGATCGGTTGCCATGAGATAAACTGCCCAGCGCGGATCCACGATGGTTGGAAGCCATTCAGGTCATTCTGACTTACCTGTCGGCGTCGAATCGTCGTCGTCGAGGAAACCCTGGGCCGCAAGCGCACCGGCAGTGGTGGGCTTGCCCCTTAGCATCCACTCGAAGGCGACGCCGATCAGCGCGCCGAGAACCGGTCCCGCCACATAGATCCATGCCGTGCTGAGGTCGCCGCGCACCAGGTCAGGCGCGAACGATCGCACCGGATTCATCGAGGCGCCGCTGATCGGTGCCGCCCAAAGACCCGCCAGCGCAATATAGCCACCTACTGCAATGGCGCCGTTGGCACCGATGTTGCGTGCCCCTGCAGCCGTGCCCAGGATGGTATTCACCAACCCGGCGGTCAACACCACTTCCATCGCCAACGCGGTCCCGCTGCCTACCCCGCTGCCCGGCACGGTCGCGCCCAGTGCGCCGGCGGTGCCAAACAGTGCCTGCAGGAACAACGCCGCCGCGAGACCACCGACAATCTGTGCCAACAGGTAGCCCGGTACCCGGCGCCATGGGAAGTTGCGCCGCACGGCGAATGCCAGAGTGACGGCCGGGTTCAAATGCGCCCCGCTCACGGTGCCCATAAAGTAGATGATCGCCATCACCATGAGCCCGGGCGCAACCACGATCATGCCCAGGGTGACAGCGCCGCCGCTCTTGGCGGCAACGACCCCACCACCCGCAGCGACGAGAACCAGGAGGAACGTACCCCAGGTCTCAGCGAAGAGACGACGCCACTCGTGCAGCGGATTCAGGAAGTCAGGCGATACCTGCTTCTGAACCATCCGTTCCTGCTCCGCCGTGTTATGCCGGTTTGTGCGAAATATGCTCATACGCCCCTCGGTTCGTTGTTACATCAGTCTTACTGCACGTTGCTGGCAGGTTGACAACCATTCCTGCTGGCATTTTATGTCGCTTTTCGGCTGGCGCATTTTGGGCGATTTAACAGTACTGAGAATATAACGATAGATTCTCCTGTCCTTGCTGTGCCGCAGGTCTTGTGCGTTGCGGGATGCTTATTGCCGGCCTCACGTCCACGTTGCCATCAAGGTCCGGGCGAAGACTGAGGGGCCGCCGTCGGGCCGCTGGTCATGCGAATGACCCGGCCCACCGTCAAGCCTTGGACCAGGATCGAGAACACCACCACGAAATAGGTGAGCGTCAGCACCAGGCCACGCAACGGGTTTTCCGGCACCGACAGCGCCATAGCCACCGAGATGCCACCGCGCAATCCGCCCCAGGTGAGGATCGCAATCGCCCCTTGCGATTGCGCCGTCACCCGGCTGAGTTGACCAATGATTCCCGCGACGCTCAGCCAGCGCGCCGCCAGCACGATCGGTATCGCGAGGACTCCGGCCACCAGCCAGCCGCGTTCGATCGGGAGCACGAGTATCTCCAGGCCGATCAGGAGAAAGAGAACGACGTTGACAATGTCGTCGACCAGCTCCCAGAAGGCGTCGACGTGTTCGCGCGTCTTCTCCGTCATGGCAAATGCTCGACCGCGGTTGCCCACGAACAGCCCTGCGACCACGACTGCGATTGGTGAAGACAGGTGAAAGGCGTCCGACAGGGCATAGAGCCCCATGGCCAGTGCCAGCGTGAGCAGGATTTCGACCTGGTAATTGTCGACCCGCTTGAGCATCCGGTAGGTGACGATTCCCGCCGCCAATCCCAGCGCCAGGGCTCCCCCCACTTCCTTGATCAGCAGCATCCCCACCGCGCCAACATCAAGTGAGAGCTGCGGTGCGGCGCCGCTGGCGGCGGATCCGTCCAGGCCGGAGAGCCGGAGGAGGACCAGAAAGACGACAACACCCAGCCCATCATTGAACAGGGACTCACCGGCTGCCTGCACCTCGATCTGCCGGGACGCACCCACGGACTTCATGATCCCCAGCACCGCGATCGGATCGGTCGGCGAGATCAGGGCGCCGAACAACAGCGCATGCAGGATAGGAATGCCCAGTCCCAGCCAACCGAGGACCAGCCAGGTCACGCCGCCGACAATGCAGGTGGAGGCGAGCGTCCCGAAAATGGCAAGCGACGAAATGGTTAGCCATTCACGGCCGAGGTCCTCGAATTTCACGTGAATGGAGCCAGCGAAGAGCAAAAACGCGAGCATGCCGTGCAGCACGACCTGGTTGAAGTCGATCTGCGAGACCAGTGCCGCTGCATGCTCGCGGAACCCTGCCGCGTAGGACCCGGCAAGAATCAGCGTGAGCGAGGCGACAAGGGCCACCAGCATGACGCCGATAGTGGTCGGCAGTTTGATGTAGCGGTAATTGAGGTAGCTCGAGACGGCCGCGAGCACGATCAGGATGCTGACCAAGGAAAAGAAACTCACGACGCCTCCCGATATGTTCCGCGATTCCATTCGCTGGTCGTCATGGCTTGCCCGCAGCGGTAAAGCTCCCCGCCTTCGCAAAAACGTTCGCTGATGCCGAAACAAAAGCGGACGCCCCATGATGCCAAATCATGGCTTGTCTTCGAGCGCTTCGCGCACCTCCATTAGTCGCCTTGCAAGCCGCTCGCGCTCATGGGCGGATTCGGTGGTGCGACCAGCCAACTCGGCAATCCACAGGACCTGTTCGCGGAGCGCCCGTCGGCGGGGCGGGCTGGCGGTCAGACCGGCGAGAGTCTCGATGGCGCCAAGCATGCGCACCATGATGCCGACATTTCCTTCGGCGCTACCCCTGATCTGGTCGAAGGCCTCGGCCAGCAGGGCTTCAAACGTCGGGGCGACGGTGATCACACGCAGTTCATCTCCCTCGTAGCGGTGCGATGACGGGAATTTCCGGAAGGCCAGCTGCGCTAGAATCGCCGTCAGGTAATCCACGCAAATCACGGCCGTCGAAGTGTCATTGACACCGGGCGAAAGTGCCTTCAAGGCTATATCCACGAGCTGTCGGATACCGAAGGCGGGGTCCTGTTCCACCGTGCGATGGCGGCCTATGCTGTAAGCATCATTAAGGGCCCCGATCGTCTCTTGATCCGGAGGGTCTTCCAGAGCGAGCGATGCCAATGGGGTGTTCTGCACAATGAACGCGCCGATGCCACGCTCCATACGCACAACAGTCTTCCTGTCCCGCGCCAGGCGCAGGAGCGCATCATTATCCACGCTCTGAACGTAACCGTTCACCTCTGCCGGGACTGCGTACCAAGTCCTCTCGGCGAGAGACCGGAGCACCTGGTCCTCATCTTCATCGGGTCCGTGTCCCAGTTTTTGCGGAAACAGCCGCCCAATGGACGCCAAGGTGTCCTGAGCAATCGAGGCGATGATGCTGGAAGCCTGGATCGACGAGGCGATGTGATGAATAAAGAAAACCAGGATGCCAATGCCGCCGAGCGACAGAACAAATGCGAAAAACACCGCCAAGCTCGGCACAAATGCCGCATCGCCGCTGCGAATGGTGCGCAACACGACCAGGCAATAAGCGAAAATGCCGGCGAAGCTCCCGAGCGTGACTTGCGTGATGCGGCTGGCCATGAAGTTGCGCAGGATGCGCGAGGTGTATTGGCTCGAAGCCAGTGCCAGTGCCACCAAGGTCATGGAGAACGTGATGCCCATAACGGACATCATCGAACCGGCAAGTGTGGACAACATCTGGCGCGCACCGTCCGCCCCGGCGCCAAACAGGCGTGGCCACTGGGCCAGCCATCGGTCGCTCCCGACCGAATCTGCTTCGATCAACCCCACTGCGAAGGCAATGTTGGCTACTACGATCAGCGAAGGCATGAACCAAAAGCTCGACCGCAGATTGCTCCAGAGTTGTTGGAATTTATGCATGGATCAACCTCCAAGTCTGGGTGCGAGAGAGGGCGCGAAGGTTATCTCCAAACTCAAAGGCCAGCCCGCAACCCTTCCAGACACAAACAATATTACCGAAAAACGCAATCCAGCCCGAAAAAGGAGCCCCCAGGCCACGCTTTGGACAACACCACCATGGCCAGATAGACCCGCGAGCAGCGCGCGGCGTCCTTGATGTCCTCGTACAACGCCTCACGACCGATCCGCTCCGGCGGCTTTTCCACGGTCGGTGCTTGTTCGGGCGCGGCGTCCGGCCCGGGTTCCGGCTGCGCTTGGGCGCGCGGCAAGGTCGCTTCGACAGGCAGAGGTACCACCCGGTTGCCTTCGTCACTGGTGAACCGGTTCTCCAATAAATCCAGCACCGCCTCGATCTGTTCCGCGTCCAGCAGAATCCGCACCAGCACTTCCCCATCCGGCAGCCGGATCTGGCGGTGTTCGAGCACCTTGTGCGCCTTGAGAAGCTCGGGGACTTCGCCGCTGTCCTTCTCCTTCAACACCATTTCGATCAGTCGCAGCGCCATCGCGGCGTCATCCTTTCTATTTCCAGTCGCAAATCTCCGGCATGTATTGCTTCGCTATTATTTGGTGTTCAGAAAACGGTTTGCGGTGAGGAGGCGCGCCTGTCGATCCGGCCGGCGCTTACCGGATAAACGGGGTCAAAGTGCCTCCACGAGGCGTTTATAGGGCAGTTCCATCACTTCCATGGCTTCGCTCTGACGAATCACGTCCTGCCAGGGTTGAATCTGATCCGCGGCCTCTCTCAACAGAAGGACGAAGTGGCCATCCACGATGGCCTGATGGAGGTGATCGAGCTTGTCCTGCGGAATGCCCATGCGGTGCATGACCGAAGCCAGATGGGTCAAGGCCGCGGCGCCGGCCATTCCGGCACTGCCTATGGCGCCACCGGCTGCGGCGCCGGCAATACCGCCACCCAGCGTGGTAACGATGGTCTCGACGATGGGGCCAGCCACGAATATCGGCCCCACCACCGGCATCACAAACATGGCGGCCGCACCTGCCAGCAACCCCCAGAGCGCGCCCCAGAGCGCTCCCTGTTTCGCCCAGGCCTCGACCCGGGAGCCCATGCCGGTGTAGTAGATGCCGAGCACATCGTCGCCCGATGGATGAACGCGGCCAAGAACGGAGAGCATATCCAGCGCGACACCCTTGTCGCGCAGTTTCTCGATGGCATGCTGGGCCTTGGCTTCGTCGTCATAGACCGCGACCAGAATGATTTGCCCGTCTATGTCATTTGTGTTTTGTTGAGTCATTTTGACCTCCAGAAATTAGATGCTTGTAAGTCATCGTTGGTCGTTCTTTTGCGCTTCAGCTCTTGAGCTGGTTTTATTGTTCATGCAACAGTTCCTTGGATGTTCTATAGCGCCCGATCAGCGTGTTGGTTGAGTTATCGTGCTTGAGTTGGCCTGTGGCCCCGGTCTCAAGTTCGGCGATTATTTGCACGGCAAGTGCTTTCCCCAGTTCAACTCCCCATTGGTCAAATGAGTCGATTTGCCAAATGGCGCCCTGAGTGAAAACGCAGTGTTCGTACAGTGCAACGAGCTTCCCTAACGCCGTCGGTGTCAGCCGTTCCAGGAGGATCGTGCTGGACGGACGGTTGCCCTCAAACGTCTGGTGCGGCTCCAGTGATGCGGGCGTGCCTTCATCTCGCACCTCCTGAGACGTTCTGCCGATGGCCAGCGCCTCTGCCTGGGCCAACATGTTGGCCAGCAGTATGTCGTGGTGGTGGCCGAGGGGATTAAGCGGCTGAACAAATCCGATGAAGTCACAGGGGATGAGTTTGGTTCCCTGATGAATCAGTTGGTAGAAGGAATGCTGACCGTTGGTACCCGGCTCCCCCCAGTAGATTGGTCCGGTTTGGTAGCCAACTTCCGTCCCATCGAGCGTGACGTGCTTGCCATTACTTTCCATGGTCAGTTGCTGGAGGTAAGCCGGGAAGCGCTTCAGGTACTGCTCATAAGGAAGCACCGCCATGGTCTGGGCAGCAAAGAAGTTGTTATACCAGATACCCAACAGCCCCATCAGCACTGGCAAGTTGCGCTCGAATGGGGCGGTGCGGAAATGTTCGTCCATCTGGTGAAAACCGTCGAGCATAGCGCGGAAATGTTCGGGGCCAATGGCGATCATCGTCGAAAGGCCAATCGCCGAGTCCATTGAGTACCGCCCGCCGACCCAATCCCAAAACCCGAACATATTTGCGGTGTCGATGCCGAACCTGGCCACTTCCGCGGCATTGGTCGAGACCGCGACAAAATGTCTGGCAATGGCAGCGGGATCCGTCAAAGTTTTGAGGGCCCAGTCGCGCGCCGTGTGCGCGTTGGTCATCGTCTCCAGCGTGGTAAAGGTTTTCGACGCGACGATGAACACGGTCTCCTCGGCATCAAGGTCGCGGGTGGCCTCGGCGAAGTCGGTGCCGTCCACGTTTGAAACAAAGCGGAAGGTCAGGTCGCGCTGGCTGTAATACCGCAATGCCTCGTAAGCCATCACCGGCCCCAGGTCAGACCCACCTATGCCGATATTGATGACGTTGCGGATCGGCTTGCCGGTGTGTCCCTTCCACTGCCCGCTACGCACCCGCGCGCAGAAGTCGGCCATCTTGTCGAGCACGGCGTGGACCTGAGGCACAACGTCTTCGCCGTCCACGAGGATGGAGTGACCTTTGGGCGCGCGCAGGGCCACATGCAGGACGGCCCGCCTCTCCGTGACGTTGATCTTCTCGCCCCGGAACATGGCTTCGAGGCGGGCCCGCAGGCCGGACTCCTCCGCCAATTGCAACAGCAGATCGAGCGTCACGTCGGTAATGCGGTGCTTCGAATAGTCGAAGTAGATGCCGACGGCTTCAACCGTCATGCGCTCGCCGCGCGATGGATCGTCGGCGAAGAGCTTGCGCAGATGCAGTTCCCGGACTTTCGGGTAATGGGCTGCAAGTGCCTGCCATGCCGCGAGTGTGGTCAGTGGTGCAATGGCCTTTCCCCGGCTCAGTGTGGGCTGCGGGATCTCTCCCCCCTCGTTTTCCCATCGGTCAAGGGCTCGCTGCCCCGCCGCCATTGAGTCGCCAGCGGGATGAGAGGACCCGGTGCTCAATATTTCCCGAGAAACCGCGTTCCACAATGCGATCACCGGTACGGCAGGGTGGCGGGGGTCGAAGGCGAAAATACTGAGCGATGCCGTGCCGAGCGTGAAATGCCGCGCCTCGGCCACCGCCATTCCGATCCAGCGCGCGGCCAGGACGCAGCCGAATTGGCCGTGCGAAAAGAGCGCGATATTTCCGGTCAGCGCACGCAAACGAGCAAGGAGCCGATCGGCGCGGTCCGAGACTTGTGCGGGCATTTCTCCGTGGGGGCAGCCGTCCCGATATACATTCCAATCCGGCCGCCCGTTGAGGATATCCAAGGAGCGCTGTCCTTCGTAATCGCCATAGTCCCATTCGGCCAGGTCGGGTTCGTTTTCCGAGGCTTTATCCAGCCCGACCAACGTACAGGTTTGCAGCGCGCGCTTGAGAGGACTGGTCATCACATGATCAAACGCGATGTCCCGGAGGCGCTTGCCAAGCTCACGTGCCTCGTCCTCACCATTTGCGGTCAACGGAATGTCCGTACGACCCGTGTGCCGGCCTGAGAGCGACCATTCGGTTTCGCCGTGCCGAATGAGGTACAGCCGCAGGAAGGTGGATGTGTTTGCTTTCATGCGCCTGTGACTTCCATCGCGGCATTGTATTCGCCACGGCGCGCGGCCCGGTTGCACCTGGCCCGTTGCAGCAGGGCCTGTTGCGCCGCTTTCACGTTGGCGAGCTGGCCCGACCAGATCTCCATAGCGGGTTGCTGAATCGCGCGGGCAAACGAAAACGCCAACGCCCACGGCGGCCGCGACTTGAAACGGAGATTCATGGCATTCAACCTGGCCGAAGCCAGTTCAGCGGTTTGGCCGCCCGACAGAAACATGATCCCCGGAACAGCGGCGGGCACGGCTCGCAGGAAACACCTTACCGTGGCGTCGGCCACCGCTTCCACGGGTTCCTGCGTGGGGCAGGTCGATCCTGGGAGGACCATGTTGGGTTTCAGAAGCATGCCCTCCAGCATCACGCCCTGGGTGTAGAGCTGGTCGAAGACCGTATGCAGGACCTGCTCCGTCACCGCGAAGCATTGCGCCAGGGTGTGTTCGCCGTCCATGAGCACTTCCGGCTCGACGATGGGGACCAGTCCGGCCTCCTGGCACAACGCGGCATAGCGGGCCAGGGCATGGGAGTTGGCCTCGATGCAGGCCCGGCTCGGAATGCCTTCGCCAACCGCGATCACCGCACGCCACTTGGCGAAACGGGCGCCCCGTTGCACGTATTCCGCCAAGCGGTCACGCAACCCGTCCAGGCCTTCGGTGACTTTCTCGCCGGGATGACCGGCCATGTCCTTTGCCCCCGAGTCGACTTTCACACCGGGAATGATGCCCGCATCGATAACGGCTTGAACGAAGGGAATGCCCTCACTCGTCGTCTGGCGGATCGTCTCGTCGTAAAGGATCGCGCCGCTGATGCATTCGCCAAGGCTCGCTGTCGTCACGATCATCTCGCGGTAAGCACGGCGTGCTTCCCCGGTCTGCGGAATGCCCAACTTGGCGAAGCGCTTGTTGCAGGTTGGATTGCTTTCATCCATTGCCAGCAGGCCCTTGTCGTCGGCAACCAGTGCCTTCGCGGTGTCTACGAGCCCTTGTGTATTCATGTGGGATTGCTCCATTTCCAGTTGCGAATCTCCGGCATGTCCTGGCCATGCTTGTCGATGTACTGCTTGTGCTCGATCAGCTTGTCCTTGAGTTGCTGCTTCAGGTAGATGCCCTGGTCGCCGGTCTGCGGCAGGCGGTCGACGGCGTCCATGACCAGGTGGAAGCGGTCCAGATCGTTCAGCACCGTCATGTCAAAGGGCGTGGTGATGGTGCCCTCTTCCTTGTAGCCGCGAACGTGGAAGTTGTCGTGGTTGGTGCGGCGGTAGGTGAGCCGGTGGATCAGCCACGGGTAGCCATGGAAGGCGAAGATCACCGGCTTGTCCCTGGTGAACAGCTCGTCGAAATCCATGTCGCTCAAGCCGTGGGGGTGCTCGATTTGCGGCTGCAGTTTCATCAGGTCGACGACGTTGACCACCCGGATTTTCAGGTCGGGCAGGTGCTCGCGCAGGATAGAGACCGCGGCCAGGCTCTCCAGCGTCGGCACGTCGCCACAGCAGGCCATGACCAGATCGGGTGCGACGGCCTGGTCGTTGCTGGCCCACTGCCAGATGCCGACACCCTCGGTACAGTGCTTGACCGCGGCGTCCATGGTCAGCCACTGCGGTGCCTGATATTTGCCGGCGATCACGACGTTGACATAGTGGCGGCTGCGCAGGCAGTGATCCCAGACCGAGAGCAGGCAGTTGGCATCCGGCGGCAGATAAACGCGCACGACATCGGCCTTCTTGTTCACTACATGGTCAATGAAGCCGGGATCCTGATGGGTAAAGCCGTTGTGCATCTGCTGCCAGACGTGCGAGGCCAGCAGGTAATTCAGCGACGCGATCTTGCGCCGCCACGGCAGATCCGCCGTGACCTTCAGCCACTTGGCATGCTGGTTGAACATCGAGTCGATGATGTGGATGAACGACTCGTAGCTGTTGAACAGCCCGTGCCGGCCGGTAAGCAGATAACCTTCGAGCCAGCCTTCGCACTGATGCTCGCTCAACATCTCCATGACCCGGCCATCTTCAGCAAGGAATTCATCGTTGTCCTGGACCCGTGCGTCCCACTGCCGGTTGGTGAACTCAAACACGGCACCCAGGCGGTTGGACAGCGTTTCGTCCGGACCGAAAATGCGGAAATTGCGTTGTTCCCGATTGAGTTTGGCCACATCGCGCAGGAATACGCCGAGTTCGTGCGTGTCGGCCGCCGTTACGGCCCCGGGTGACGGGACATTCACCGCGTAGTCCTGAAAGTCCGGCATGACCAGATCGCGCAGCAGCATGCCGCCGTTGGCGTGGGGATTGGCGCCCATGCGTCGCTCGCCTTCGGGCGCGAGTTCGGCCAGCTCCGGTTTGAGGCGGCCCTGTGCGTCGAACAATTCCTCTGGCCGGTAGCGCTTCATCCAGCCTTCCAGCATCGGCAGATGCTCGGGATGTTCGGCATCCACGGCGAGCGGTATCTGGTGTGCGCGGAACGTGCCTTCGATCTGCAGGCCGTCGACGATCTTCGGCCCGGTCCAGCCCTTGGGCGACTTCAGCACGATCATTGGCCAGCGCGGGCGCGTAAGGTTGCCGTTGACGCGGGCGTCGTGCTGGATGCTCTTGATCTGCTCCATCACCGTGTCAAGGGTCGTCGCCATGGCCTCGTGCATCAGCGCCGGCTCATCGCCCTCGACGTAATAGGGTGTCCAGCCGCAGCCGCGAAAGAACTGATCCAGTTCCTCCGGCTCGATGCGGGCGAACACCGTCGGGTTGGCGATCTTGTAGCCGTTGAGATGCAGGATCGGCAGCACCGCGCCGTCGGTGACCGGATCGAGGAACTTGTTGGAATGCCAGGCGGTGGCCAGTGGCCCGGTTTCCGCCTCGCCGTCGCCGACCACGCAGGCGACGATCAGCTCGGGATTGTCGAACACCGCCCCGAAGGAATGACTGAGGGAATAGCCCAGCTCGCCTCCCTCGTGAATCGAACCGGGACACTCCGGCGAGGCGTGGCTGGGAATGCCGCCGGGAAACGAGAATTGCTTGAACAACTTCTGCAGTCCCGCCTCGTCCTGGCTGATATTGGGATAGATCTCGCTGTAGGTGCCCTCGAGATAGGTGTTGCCCACCACGGCCGGGCCACCGTGCCCGGGTCCGGAAACGTAGATCATGTCGAGGTCGTATTGCTTGATGACCCGGTTCAGGTGCACGTAGATGAAATTCTGGCCTGGTGTCGTGCCCCAGTGTCCGAGCAGCATACGTTTAATGTCCGCTAGCACCAGCGGCCGTTTCAGCAGCGGATTGTCGTAGAGATAAAGCTGGCCGACCGAAAGGTAGTTGGCGGCGCGCCAGTAGGCGTCCATCTTGTGAAGCAAATCGGGTGACAACGTGTTTGTATTCATGAATGTTCTCCAGTCGGCAACATGAACGCGCCGAGTCTTTGGGTTAGTAGAAGGTTCTCGGAAACATCAACCGGGCAGTCGATGACTGACAGATGATTCGAGCTCAATGCCGTGCGCAGCGCTGGGGCCAGCTGGTCCGCCGATTCAATGGAAACGACTTTGGCGTTGAAACTCTCGGCGTATTTCACGATATCCGGGTTCTTGAAGTCGACGAAGGCTGACCGGCCGAACTGCAGCATCTGCTTCCAGCGAATCAGGCCGTAGCTTTGGTCATTGATCACGAGCACCACGAAGGGCGTTTCCATGCGGATGGCCGTCTCCAATTCCTGTGAGTTCATCAGGAAACCGCCGTCACCTGTTACCGCTACCACGCGGCGATCGGGGTGAACCAGTTTTGCCGCAACGGCGCCGGGAACGGCTATGCCCATGGCGGCAAAGCCGTTGGAGATGATGCAGGTGTTGGGCTGAAGGCACGGAAACAGGCGCGCCAGCCACACCTTGTGCGCGCCCACATCCGAGATGACGATGTCGTCGTCGTTTAGCGCTGTGCGGAGATCGGCGAGGATTCTTTGCGGCTTGAGCGGGAAAGAGGCGTCGTGACGACCCTGTTCCAGTTCATCGTGAAGCATTTGCCGGAAGCGCGAGCGATGCGTTGCGGTGTGCGGCTTCGCCCGGTGCGCCAGGGCATCGAGCGATGAGGCTATATCGCCCACCACGCCGACGTCGACGATGTACGACGCGTCCACCTCGGCGGAAGACATGTCCACATGGACAATTTTCTTGTCGCGTCCCGGGTTCCAGGCATGCGGTGCGTATTCGACGATGTCGTAGCCGACGGCGATGACAACGTCCGCCTCCACGAATTCACCGAACACGTAGTCCGGCGTCAGCAGTCCGATGGCGCCGAGCGCGAGGGGGTGGGTGTCGGGAATAACCCCCTTGGCCATGAAGGTTGTGGCGACAGGGATATTGAGCTTTTCGGCGAAGCGCACCAGCGCTTCGGAGGCGCGCCCTCGAATGATGCCGTTGCCCGCCAGCACGATCGGGTGCCCTGCATTTGAAATAATGTGCGCGGCTTTCTCAACTTGTTCGGGTGCGGCTCCGCCGGGGTGCAGCCATTGCACGAGCAGCGGCTGGCCGTCGGTTTCCATGCGGGCCACGTCTTCCGGGATCTCGATGTGCGTGGCACCGGGCTTTTCAGATTGTGCGAGCTTGAAGGCCTTGCGAAAGGCTTCCGGAATGACATCGGGTATGGGCAGGCTGGTGTTCCACTTGGTCACCGGGCGAAACAGGGTGACGATGTCCAGATGCTGATGCGATTCCTTGTGCAGCCGGTCCTGGTCGGCTTGGCCGGTAAGCGCCACCACCGGCGCACGATCCATGTTGGCATCGGCCACGCCGGTGATGAGATTGGTCGCCCCCGGCCCCAGGGTAGCGAGACAGACCCCGGCTTTGCCAGTCAACCGGCCGTACACATCGGCCATGAAGGCCGCGCCTTGCTCGTGGCGGGTCATGACGAAGCGGATGGAAGAGCCGAGCAGGGCATCGAGCAGATCCATGTTCTCCTCGCCGGGTACGCCGAAGATGTGCTCAACCCCTTCGTTTTCCAGGCACTGGACGATGAGTTCGCTGGCTTTCATCACAGTTTCACATTTCGCAGCCTTAAGGCATTGCTGATGACCGAAACGGAACTCAGGCTCATGGCGGCGCCGGCAATGATGGGGCTGGGCAGCAAGCCGAAAAACGGGTAAGTCCTGAGTTTCACCATGAGTCATTTCCCCAGTTTCAGACAAGACCGAGAACGTCGCAAACCGTCTTGGCGATCATGTGTTCTTCGTCCGTGTGGATGACGCGGACCACAACCCGGCCGGTTGCCGTGGAAATTACCCCCGCGTTGGCCGCGTTTTGCGGGTCATCCAGTTCGATGCCCAGGAACTCCAATCCCTGGCAAATCCGGGCACGGACCGGGGGCGCGTTTTCGCCGATGCCACCGGCGAACACCAGGGTATCCAGGCCGCCCAGTGCCGCCGCGAATGAGCCGATCCATTTCTTGACCTGATAGCAAAACAGCGCAACCGCTTCCGCCGCGCGCACGTCCCACGCTTCACTTTCGAGCAAGTCGCGCATGTCGGGGCTGGTCTCCGACACGCCAAGCAGTCCGGACTGGAAGTTGACCATCTCGTTGAATTGCTTCGCGCTCATGTTCTCGGTGCGCGCCAGATACCACAGCAGGCCGGGATCGAGATCACCCGAGCGGGTGCTCATCGGTACCCCGGCAGTCGGGGTAAAACCCATACTGGTGTCCACGGGTTTGCCGTCCCTCACCGCCGCCAGGCTCGCGCCATTGCCGAGGTGGGCGAGGATGATCCGCCCTTGTGCAGCTTCATCTCCCGCCACGCGGGCCAGTTCTTCCATCAGAAATGCGTATGACAATCCATGGAACCCATAGCGCCGCACGCCCTGCGCTTCATAGCGGCGCGGGATCGGCAACAGTTGCGCCACGCGCGGCAGATCGTGGTGGAAAGCCGTGTCGAAACACGCCACTTGGGGCAGGTCGGGAAACCGGTGATGAAACGCTTCGGTCAACAGGATCTCTTCCGGCAGATGCTCGGGATCGAATGGACTGAGCCGGTGCAGTTCCTCAACGATTTCCGCCGTGATTCGCTGCGGTTCGCAATACTTCGGCCCACCATGCACCACGCGATGCCCCACCGCGGTCAATGCATCACGGCCGAAGCGTTCCTCGATCCAGTCCATCAGCGCTTCCACTGCCGCCTTGTGATCCGGTGCCATCACCGACCGCGAGAAGCTGTCCACCGGGTCCACACCCTTCACCCGCAAGGTGGCCTCAGGCAATCCGATCCGCTCAATCCCGCCCACCAGCATCCGTCCCAGCGAGTCACCGGCCTCGAACAGCGCGAACTTGATGCTCGACGAGCCGCCGTTGATCGTCAGGATCTGCGGGTTAGTTGGTTTCATGAGTGGCTCATTTGTCTTTCCGCATGCCAAAAGAAGCACGTTTCGCGCAGAGGGGACCGAATTCCATGTGATGAATGTTTCGAATCCTCAAACTTCCGCGATCGGCACCATCAACAGGGTTTCCAAATATAGACAGCCGGCCGGGTCGGCGCCTGGGCGATGCCCCGCGCAAACGCTTGAGGCTGGAATCGGTTATTTCTGACCTGCCTGGTTCACGGATGCCACCGGCCAATTCTGGACTTGCTGCCAGGTTTGCTGCACTGCAGGCGGCAGCTTGTCCATGTACTTCAGGAACAGCGCGAGCGTCCATATCTCCCGGTCGCTGAGGGTGAACCCGAAAGAAGGCATGCCAGTCAGACGAATACCGTGCTTGATCTTCCAGAACGAATCACCCTCCGGATCGTCCTCTACTCCCTCGCTCGCCAACTGCGGCGGCTTAGGATAAAGGCCTCTCGCTACCGGCGATGGCAAAGCATCCCCCTTCGCGGAACCATGGCAAACGGCACAGTTCTGTGCGAAAAGATGAACGCCATCGAGAAGATTCCCCTCGGTCAGCGCCACCGGATTTTGACCGTGTGGGGCGTCGCGACTCAGCGTCGCATCCAGCGAAGTATGTGCCATCCAGGTTTCCAGCCGACCGGGTTTTGCATCGGCATTGGCTGGAATAAGCCCGCTTTGTAATACCGCGTAAGCGCCGATCATTGCAATCGCAAGCGTTAACGCGACTCCTAAAGCGATACCCTTCAACATAACACCTCCTCAATGAGCGGCAGGACGCCACCGCTGTCTAGAAACAACATTGTGATCAAGATCGCTTTCTTCATTTACCCTTCGTCACTACGACGGGCACTTTGAGAATTCGTTCATCGCGCCAGAAGTATGGCGCTAGATCGAGAACTCAGGTTGTACGTGTGTGTGTCTTCCAAAGGGCGTTCCCCCACCGAACCAAACAGATCTCGTGGCGCCTCGCGCGAGGTGTCGATGCCCTCATGCCAACGGGTCCCGGGCGGCATGGGAGGCAAATCAAAAACGCACGCGTCAATGCCGGCATTGAACATCAGGAAAAGTGAGCGCTGCTCATCCTCATGAATGAGACAGGCAAGCTGTTTTGCCTTCGGGTCAGCCCAGTCGGGCAATCCTCCTTGCGGGCCAAACCACTGGATCTCGGCATCCGTGTAGAACTGCTCCTTGCTCAGGACAGGATGGTCCCGACGAAAGGCAATCACGCCACAGGCGAAGCGGAAGATTTCACTGTGCTGCTCCAGACAATGCCAGTCATGCCAGCTTGCTTCATTGTCCTGGCAGTAGGCGTTGTTGTTGCCGCCTTGCGTGCGGCGGAATTCGTCCCCGCCAAGCAGCATCGGCACGCCGCGCGAGATCAACAGCGTCAGCAGAAAATTCTTGATCTGCGTTTTGCGCGCGGTCTCGATCCCGGCATCCGTGGTCCGGCCTTCAGCACCGTGGTTGTCGCTGTAGTTGGCGTCGGTCCCGTCGTGGTTGTTTTCGCCGTTGGCTTCATTGTGTTTGTAGCGATAGCTCACCAGATCGTTCAGGGTGAAGCCGTCGTGGCAGGTGATGAAATTGATGCTGCTCTCGGGGCCTTTACCCGATTTGGAATAAATGTCGGCGCTGCCACAAATGCGGCTGGCAAGCGCACCGAGCATGCCGTCGCCGCCACGCCAGAAACGGCGGACATCATCCCGGTAGCGGCCGTTCCACTCCGCCCAACGCCTTTCTGAAAAACTGCCAACCTCGTAGGCGCCTGCCCCATCCCAGGCTTCGGCAATGATCTTCACATCCCGCAGGATCGGGTCCTCGGCGATCCGCTCCAGCAGTGGGGCATTGGCGAGCAGCTTGCCGGTCTCATCGCGGCCGAGAATCGACGCCAGGTCAAAGCGGAACCCGTCCACATGCATCTCCACCACCCAGTAGCGCAATGCGCCCAAAATGTGGTCCCGCACCACGGGATGGTTTGCATTGATGGTATTGCCAGTGCCTGCGTAGTCCCTGTAAGAACGTTTATCGTCCGCCAGCATGTAGAAGATCGCGTTATCGATCCCGCGGAAACACAAGGTTGGCCCCAGTTCGTTTCCCTCCGCCGTGTGATTGAACACGACATCGAGGATCACTTCGACCCCCGCATGATGGAGGGCGCGGACCATCTCCTTGAACTCCAGCTTCTGCTGGCCCAGGCCACCCGCGCTGCTGTAGGATGCTTTGGGTGCAAGGAAGGCCACCGGATCGTAGCCCCAGTAATTCCCGAGTGGTTCGCCTGTTTGTGGATTGATGCCCGGTGCCTGACATTCGTTGAATTCGTGTACAGGCATCAATTCCACCGCCGTCACGCCCAGTCCTTTTAAATAGGGGATCTTTTCCATCAGGCCACGGTATGTGCCGGGATGCTCCACACCGGAGTTGGGATGAATCGTGAAACCACGAACATGGGTTTCATAAATGACCGTCTTCGACCAGGGGTGTCTGGGTGGCAGGTCGTCCTGCCAATGGAAGTGCTCTTCTGTGAACACGCATTTCGGCATGGCGCCGGCGTCGTCTATCGAGGAACATACCAGGTCTCGCTCTGGGGCCGACGCTTCGTATCCGCGGGCCGGCCCGAAATCCCAATAAGGCACCTGCGAGATCGCTGTCGCAAAGGGATCCAGCAGCAGCTTGTTGAAATTGAATCGATGGCCTTCGCTGGGTTGATACGGACCGTCCACGCGATAGGCATACAACTGGCCGGGCCGGATCCCCTCAATCCAGATATGCCACACGTCACCCGTTCGGTTGCGTGCAAGATCTAAATCAATCACCCTTGCGGCCATAGCATCATCAGGGTGATCAAACAACTCCAGCCGAACACGGCTGGCGTGACGGCTGAACAAGGCGAAGTTGACTCCTCCGCCATATTCATGCGTTCCCAATGGCAAAGGAACGCCTCTCCGAACTTCGGTGCGTTCGGAGACCTCTGCCACATAATCTTGCAGCGGGCGTTCCAGCTTGCTTACGACCCGATCTGAAGCACGGACTAAGTCTGGCAATTGGGTTGCCGCCTTCTTTCTGTCTGGGTGATCAGGCCGCGGCCTTGTGCAGGGCGGCTTCCGGACCAGACGCGTCCTTGCTTGCCAGGGCAAGTGCCAGCGCCGTCGTCGTCGCAGGGTTCAGGCTATCGACCATCGAGCTCGGCATCAGAATTGTGGCCCCTCGCTCCTTGGTGGTCTCGTAAATGATATTCATGGCGCGAAGCTGAAGCGCTGCAGGATGGCCCGCATATATATCTGCGGCCTCGACAAACTTTCCGGCGATCGCGGCTTCTGCGGAACCAAGGATCACCCGCGCCTGCTTCTCACGCTCAGCCTGGGCCTGCCGAGACATCGCGTCCTGCAGGGCCTCCGGAATCGCGACATCGCGAATCTCCACCGAGCTCACGGTGATGCCCCAGGGCGCGGTCTTTGCGCCGATCTCGACCTTCAGTTGCTCGTCAGCCTCCTTGCGGTCAGACAAGAGTGCGGCCAACATCGAAGATCCGATCATCTCACGCAGCGAGGTCTGGGCAACCCGGTCAATGGCCTCGCGGTAATCGGTAATGGCTAGCGCCGCCTTTTCTGCATCATGCACATGCCAGAAGATGATCGCATCCACGTTCACCGGAACCGTGTCCCTGGTCAGCGCCTGCTCGGCATTGAAGGCCGTGGTCTGGATACGTCCATCGATGACGGCGATCACGTTGTCGATGATCGGGATAATGGCGAACATTCCCGGCCCTTTGACGCTTTGCAGTCTGCCCATCCTCAGGATGACGAACTTCTGCCAGGCGTTGGCCATCTTCAACGACAGCGCAATAATAACGGCGGCACCAAAGAATGCCAGTGCCAGATAGGGGCTTACCCAGTTGCCTATGGCCAGGCCTGCGAGGATGCAGGCAAAGACCAGGAATGTTGTGATTGGATTCATGTCGAATGTTCCTTGTGCTTAGTTTCAACCGTCAAAACATACCGGCTGCTGCAAGTTATTTCTGTGCGGCAACGTACATACGGGTTTGAAATCATACGGGAGATGCTTAAGCTTAGTCTGCGCTTCTGCATACGTGCGACTTCCACCATTGGCTCTGATGACACGGACGTGGTCAGGCCTTTTGATTGCCGTCGTGTTTTCGGCTCCTGCACCGGTTGGATTGGTCTTTCACTTGGCCCATTATTTTGTGTTCCGGAGTCAGGTCAGCGTTGCCACAGGATATGAGCGTCTTCTAGAGGAACAGCCACGTCATCGTGGTGGGGTATGAGTCGTGCTGTATATTCCGTCGCCGGGCGGGCAGCGGGCACCTCCGCGCGATAGGCGTAGCCGTTTGTTGCCCCGACCAGTTGCCGCACGTACTTCATTTCCACCCGCTCCGCTGCGGCACCATCAATCCCGTTGGCGTAAAGCTCGACCCGCACTGCTTTGGGATCGAGATCATCCAGATATACCTGCACTTCGAATACCTGCTGCCCGCCTTCGGTCGCAAGCCTCACTTCACCGAATCGCAGCGGGGCCCATTTTTGCGCCAGGTCGTGCCGCCAGTTAACCAGATCCACCCCCTTTGCGCCTTTGTCGGCAGCCCGCGCGAGATAGGCGGCGGCTGCGGGGAGATAGTGTTGTTCCGTGTATTCGCCTACCGCGCGGTTGGTGGAAAAGCGCGGGGTCAATCGCGCCATGCTCTCCCGCATGCGGCTCACCCAGGCACTGGGAATACCTTTGTCATCACGGCTATAGAACTCGGGGATCACTTCGTTTTCCAGCAGGTCATAGAGGGCTTCGGCTTCAACAGCGTCCCACGCAGGATCGCTATCGTGTTCCTGACCATCCCCCAGCGCCCACCCCACTTCCGGCGTATAGGCTTCCGCCCACCAGCCGTCCAGTTCCGACAGATTGATACCGCCATTGACCAGCACTTTCATGCCGCTGGTTCCGCTCGCCTCCCAGGGGCGTCGCGGCGTATTGATCCAGACGTCCACCCCCTGCACCAGTTGCTCGGTCAAGTGCATGTCATAGTCACTGAGGAAGATCACATGGGAGCGTGCCTCGGACCCGCGGATGAAATGTATCCATTGCTGAATCAGGGCCTGCCCTGCCAGGTCAGCGGGATGGGCCTTGCCGGCCATGATGAGCTGAACCGGACGTTGCGGGTTGGTCAGCAGGTGCAACAGTCGATCCGGGTCGTGGAGCAGCAGATTCGGTCTCTTGTAGCTGGCAAAACGGCGAGCAAAACCCAGGGTCAAGGTATTGCAATCAAACAGGTACTTCGCCGCATCGACCGCATCGGGCGATGCACTGGATGTAGCCAGTTGTCGGGATAATCGTTCGCGAGCGTATTCAACCAGCGTCTTGCGAGCGGAGCTGCGAAATTGCCAAAGCCGGGCATCGGAAGCATGACGGATGTCCTGCTCCAGCGTTTCCGTTGCACCCAGCCAGCGGTCTTTCCCACAAAACTCTGTCCAGAGATCATCCGCTTCCGCCGAATCCCAGGTCGGTGTATGGACGCCATTGGTCACGTGCCCGACCGGTACTTCGTCCGTTGGCCAGCGCGGGAAAAGCGGACCGAACAAGTGTCGGCTCACCCTGCCATGCAGACTACTTACCCCGTTTACCGCCCCACTGCCGCGAATCGCCAGATAAGCCATGTTGAAAGGCTCCGACCCGTCATTTCGGTCCTGGCGGCCCAGGGCCAGCAAATCCTGACGTGTAATGCCGAGCCTCTGCACGGCATAACCACCGAGGTATTGCTCGATGAGCGCCGGAGCGAATCGATCAAACCCGGCGGCCACCGCAGTGTGTGTGGTGAAGAGGTTGCCCGCCCGGGTGACAGCCAGCGCCTCCTCAAAGGTCCGTCCGTTTTCCTCCATGAAACTGCGCGCGCGTTCCAGCACTGCGAATGCGGCATGCCCTTCATTCAAGTGACAGACTTCCGGCTTGATGCCGAGCGCCGCGAGCAGTCGCCATCCACCAATTCCGAGCAGCATTTCCTGTTTCAGGCGCAACTCTGGCCCGCCGCCGTAAAGCTCGCTGGTGATGCCTCGGTGCGCCGGGTAATTCGCCGCGTCATTGCTGTCCAGCAGGTAAAGCTTCACGCGACCGACCTGAACCTGCCACGTGCGCAGCCAGACCGAATAACCGGGCAAGGCAACCTCCAATCGCAGCCATTCCCCATCCGGTTTGCGCAGGGGCGTGATCGGCAGCTGTCCGGGGTCGTTGTATGGAAACAGCGCCTGTTGCGCACCATCCCCGTCGATCACCTGGCGAAAATAACCTTGCTGGTAGAGCAGGCCCAAGCCAATCACCGGGACCCCCAAATCGCTGGCAGCCTTGAGTTGATCGCCGGCCACGTTGCCCAATCCGCCTGAGTAGATGGGCAGGGCCTCGCTCAACATGAATTCCATGCTGAAATACGCCACACAGCCCAGCTGCGATTGTGGGTAGGTTTGCTGAAACCATGCAGGCGCCTCCGCCGCAGCGCGCCTGGCCTGCACCAGACCGTCAACGTTGTTGCGGAAAGTGGGGTCGCTCATGACGGCCTGGAGTTTCTCCCGTGAGACCGTCTGCAAGACAACCCATGGATTCTGCGTCAGTTCCCAGAGCTCTGGATCCAGTTGCCGCCATACCTGGTCGGTGGCGTGATTCCACGACGAACGCATATCCAGGGCAAGCTCGGCCAGGGAATCGAATCCCTCTACGTCCGTGGCTAACAGACGCGCCTTCTGCAGGCTGATTCGTGTTTGTTCGCTCAAAAGCTGTCCTTTGAATTTGCCCTTAATTCTGTTTGCTTCTGCTCTCAGGGCATCGCCAATGCGGCACTGACGATGGTCTGCGCTTCAGCCTGGATACGGTGCAGATGATCCTCTCCCAGAAAGCTCTCTGCATAGATCTTGTAGATATCTTCGGTGCCGGACGGACGCGCCGCAAACCAGCCATTTTCCGTCACCACCTTCAAGCCGCCGATCGGCGCGCCGTTGCCAGGAGCCTGAGTGAGGATGCCCTGGATTTTTTCCCCCGCCAGCTCAGCAGACAGAATCTGCCTGGGCGAGAGTTGGGCCAGCCTTTGTTTTTGCTCCGGGGTCGCGGGTGCCTCAATACGATCGTAAACAGGTTCGCCGAACTCGCGCGCAAGCTCGCGGTAAATTTCGCCGGGATCCCGGCCCATGCGCGCAGTGATTTCCGCCGACAGCAAGGCCGGGATAATGCCATCCTTGTCTGTCGTCCAGACGCTCCCATCCCGGCGAATAAACGCGGCGCCCGCACTCTCTTCCCCGCCAAAGCCGAGTGAGCCATCGAGCAAGCCGTCCACAAACCACTTGAAACCGACCGGTACCTCATAGAGCTTGCGGCCGAGCATCGCTGTCACGCGATCGATCATCTGGCTGCTGACCAGCGTCTTGCCAACCATCGCATCTCTGCTCCACGTCAGTCGATGCTGGAACAGATAGAAGATGGCAACGGACAGGTAATGGTTGGGCGGCAGCAATCCGGCATTCCTGGTGACGATCCCGTGCCGGTCATGATCGGTGTCACAGGCGAAGGCAATGTCGAAGCGATCCTTGAGGCTGATCAGGCTCTGCATCGCATAGGACGAGGACGGATCCATGCGAATCTGACCATCCCAATCGACCGTCATGAAGCGAAAAGTCGGATCAACGACTTCGTTCACCACCGTGAGATTCAAACCATAGCGCTCGGCAATCGGGCCCCAATAATGCACTCCGGCACCGCCAAGCGGATCCACCCCCATGCTGATGTTTGCGCTGCGGATCGCCTCCATATCAAGCACATTAACGAGATCGCTGATATAAGTATTGAGATAATCATGCCGGTGCGTGGTGGCCGCGCGCCTGGCCTGTTCGAAAGGCATTCTCTTTACGCCCTGAAGAGCGCTTTCCAGCAGTGCATTGGCCCTCGTCTGGATCCATCCTGTGACGTCATTGCCCGCCGGTCCGCCGTTGGGCGGGTTGTATTTGAAGCCCCCGCTATCCGGAGGATTGTGCGAAGGCGTGATGACGATACCATCCGCCCGTCCTGTATTGCGGGCACGGTTGTAGCTGAGGATCGCGTGCGAAATCACCGGGGTGGGTGTGTATTCATCCCCTTCTGCAAGCATGACTTCGACACCGTTAGCCGCCAGCACTTCAAGCGCACTCGCATACGCCGGCTCGGAAAGCGCGTGCGTGTCGATCCCCAGAAACAGAGGGCCATCGATGCCCTGCTGCTTGCGGTAATCACATATGGCCTGACTAATGGCCAGAACATGCCATTCGTTGAAACTGTTCTCGAACGCGGAACCTCGATGCCCCGAGGTACCAAACGCCACCCTATGCTCAGGCACCGCCGGGTCGGGAATGTTACTGAAATAGGCCGTGATGAGCCTGGCCACATTGACCAGCATCGACGGCTGGGCGGGCTTCCCCGCCAACGGATTTATTTTCATATTCCCATCAATTCGTACTGCTCATGCGGTAGCAGCAGAAGCAAGAAATCTAACCTTCGTATTACTCCGAAACTTAAGGCAACCCACCGTTGTGGATCGATCTGATTCCTATCAGTCTTTGCAATCATCAATTGGTTCCTGCTGAATTGTGCGCCATCTATGACCAATTTTTTGTGAACCCCTCAACAATTCGATCGATGTCTGTAGCTGTTTTATCGGTGATGGCCTATCAGCGAAGGCCTGCCCGGATAGGGCTCGGTTCTCACAGCCTCAGGAGTTGCATGCTTTCCCGGCGGTTCCCTGGCTTTTTGGCCGCTCATTGCATTGCTCTAGATGATTGCGGAGAAGCTTGTTGCGACCCAGGCTATCCTGCCTTCCACCATTGGAGCAGGAATGCCGCACCTACGCAAAGCACAAAATAACAAAGGACCTGCGTTACCGTAAGTCCTTGATTTCGTGATCTCGGGATGGTGGGCAGTACTGGGATCGAACCAGTGACCCCTGCCGTGTGAAGGCAGTGCTCTACCGCTGAGCTAACTGCCCAAGAGGCCCGAATTAAAGCATATGGGGCCCTTCCCGGTCAAACGAGCCAGGCTGGATTCGCGTAAAATTGCTCCTTTCTGCCGCTCAATAATTTCATGGTCCGCACCCGATTCGCACCCAGCCCCACCGGCTATCTACATATTGGTGGCGCACGCACCGCGCTGTTCTCGTGGGCTTATGCCCGCAGGCATGGTGGCCAGTTCGTCCTGCGCATCGAAGACACAGACCGGGAACGTTCAACCGAAGTATCTGTGCAGGCCATTCTCGATGGCATGCATTGGCTGGGCCTGGATTATGACGAGGGGCCGTTCTACCAGATGGATCGTCTCGCCCGTTATAAGGAACTGGCCGACCAGCTGATTGCGGAAGGTAAGGCCTACCCCTGTTATGCCAGCAAGGAAGAGTTGGAGACCATGCGCGAAGAGCAAAAAGCGCGCGGCGAGAAGCCGCGATATGACGGGCGTTGGCGGCCTGAGCCCGGCAAGGCGCTGCCTGAACCGCCAGCTGGCGTGCAACCGATCATTCGCTTCAGGAACCCCGTCGATGGCGACGTGATTTTCAATGATCTGATCAAGGGGCCGATTACGGTGTCCAATACGGAACTCGATGATCTGGTCATCCTCCGGGCAGATGGCATCCCGACCTACAACTTTGGCGTGGTGGTTGACGACTGGGACATGCGCATTACCCATGTCATCCGCGGCGACGACCATGTCAACAACACGCCGCGCCAGGTCAATCTACTGAAGGCCCTGGGCGCGCCCTTGCCCCGCTATGCGCACGTGCCAATGATCTTGGGCTCGGACGGAGAGCGCTTGTCCAAACGACATGGCGCGGTTTCAGTCATGCAATATCATGAGGAAGGTTACCTGCCCGAGGCATTGATCAATTATCTCGCCCGCCTGGGCTGGTCGCATGGCGACGAGGAAATCTTCTCCATGGAACAGTTCAAGTCATGGTTCGACCTCGAACATGTGAGCCGCTCCCCGGCCAAATTCAATCCGGAAAAGCTGGGCTGGCTGACCCAGCAGTACCTTAAAGTGGCTGACAACCACCGGCTGGCCAACCTGGTAACGCCCTTCCTGCTGCATAATGGCTGTGATCTGATCGATGGACCTGATCTCTCGCGTGTGGTAAATCTGGTCAAGGAACGGGCTTCGACTGTCGAGGAACTGGCCGATGCCGCTACCCTGTTCTATCGCTATATCAAGCCCACACGTGAGCGACTGGATCCCCATCTGATCCCCGAGGCGATCCCCGCCTTGAAGTCTTTACTTGAACGATTTGCCAGAACCGAATGGAATCGTGAAAACCTGAGTAGTCTTATCAAGACCGTGGTCGCCGAGTTTGGCCTAAAAATGCCCAAACTCGCCATGCCCTTGCGTGTCCTGGTGACGGGCGAACCGCAAACCCCGGCAATTGACGCAACACTGGATCTACTTGGAAAGGATCGGGTTATCGGGCGGCTGCAAACGGCTTTGCAGGAATTGGGTCTCTAGTCAGCCTTCCGGTATAATGCGCGGCGTTGCTGGTGTAGCTCAGTTGGTAGAGCAACTGATTCGTAATCAGTAGGTCGCACGTTCGACTCGTGTCACCAGCACCAATAATCAAAGGGTTAGACGCTGCTTTAACCCTTCTTTATTTCTGCTGTGCCGTAGATGTGCCATTGAGCAGATCGTCCA
>JBAUMF010000059.1:0-12535 GCA_049578545.1 Thiobacillaceae bacterium | reverse complement strand
CCCGACACAAGCCAAAGCCTTTGCTCTGCTCGGCATCGACCCAGGCTGTTCCCAGTAACCGCATCACACCAATCCTATTTCGTCTGCAATATCAAGGAACTCACTCGTTCATGGCGCCAAACTTCGGGCTAGGCTAGCCACTGCCAGGGCGCGTAACTCAACCAATGGGCTCACCACATCCACAACAGGATCCGTCAGTTCGGACAAAAACGGCAATAGGGGTCCGTCGGCGAACCGATCTTGGGCGGCTCCGGCTCAACCGCTGCCGGCGCACCGACCACACTTTCTCCCCCAGTCCTGTTGGGTGTGGTGCTCGGGGACGTCGATGGTTCAGGTCCAGGGCCAGCTGCGGCTGACGGTTGCTGAGGATTTGGCTTGGCAATCGGGGCGGGCGGAGTTATCCCGCCAAGTTCCTTGAATCGCCGGAGCAACCCCTTCGAATCAGGCACATATTTCAGGCCTTCCTCGACCACGCCGAGCGCCTCACTTTTCTTCCCTATGTCGAGGTAAGAATCGCTAAGCGCAAAGTATGCTGGCAAGTAGTCGGGCTTGAGTTCCAGCGCTTTATGAAAATATGCAATGGCTTCAGCGGTTGAGGCCCTGTTTCGGCGCCGGAGTCCCTTTCCCAAGTTTGTATAGGCCTCTGGCCTTACCGAGCAAGTTTGACCTCGGTGTTCCCAGTCTCTAACTACACCTTGGAAGCTACTGATGGCGGAAGAGAGCCAAGCATCTTTCTCGGTGGGAATGCTGTCCACCCGGATCATGGCTTTGAGGCCGTCACAGTAGTGATGTATGCTCGGACAGTCAGGCGGAATAGTACCGCGCAAGGATTCCTGCATCTGGGGCAGCCCGACGAGCGCGCCATAACTTGCAGTGCAGTAGGCAGGCATTCTCGCCAGTTCCTCTCGCGAAACGGTAAAACCCGTTAACGCGATTGCCGAAGTTTGAAAGCTTGCAAGAAAAACATAAGCCAGCAGTCGATGCGTCATAACTCCATTACCTCCGATGCCTGTTGACGGCCAAACTGTTCGTTCGCTGCGCGACCGATTCCCAAGTGAATTCGGTTACTGCCCGGCGATGGGCGTTGTTCCCGAGTCGCTGAAGTAGTTCCGGATTGGTGAGAAATTCCTCAAGTCTGTCGATTAATTCGCGCTCATCCGTGCCGTCAACCCGGAACCCAGTTTCTCCCTCCAACACGGCGGCTCCGGTGCCTCCGGCACGCCCCGCGATGGCTGGCTTGCCGCAGGCAGCAGCCTCGAGAAACACCAAGCCAAAACCTTCCGTGTCACCATCTATCTCCCGATTGGGCATAGCAAAGACATCGCAGACGTTGTACCAGCGCGGCAAGTCCTCCATTCGAACATGCCCCAAGAAATCAACCCGATCGGTAACAGCAAGTTTCTGCGCCAGTTTTTTAAGATACCCCATATCCTCGCCAATTCCAATCAGGGCGAAACGTACGTCCAAGCCCTTGCTTAACAATACGGGCAGGCTCCGGATTACCATGTCAAAGCCCTTGCGCCGGCTCAAGCGCCCAACCGATAAGATAAGCTTCTGATTCGGTTTCAAGCCGATGCTTAGCTTGAGGTCATCACAAGGAAGCCCCGACCGAAAGCGCCCGACGTCCACGCCCGGATAGATGAGCGTGATAAGTTGAACGTTCACACCCATCTTGATCAGTTCATCACGCGTGAATTCACTGTTAGCGATCACCTTGTTGGCGTGACGCAGCGCGAAGCACATTGCCTTGTATTTCAGACCACGCCCCCAGGTTGTGAGCTCCTCGCCATGGGCATAAATCACCACCTTGTGAAAGGTCAGATAGCCCACAGCCCAGGCCACCAGCCCTTCAGGCAATGCGCGTCCCGCGTGGATGGCAGCAAAGCGCCGGGTTGCCGCCAGGTAGAATGAATGCATGAAGAGCCGGCAGTACATTAGCAGCGATTCTGGATGTATCCAGGATACCCTGTGCAAAGCCAAGCGGTGAACCGTGTTGGGATGATTGCAGTCGTGCTCTGCTGCACCAGGCACGTCTGCAGTGACAATATGGGTGGTCTTGTCTCCGAGACGGCGATAGACCTCATCGAACCATACTGCGGTGCCGCCCTTAGTTGGCAGAAACAGCTCGGTCAACACGAGATATCGCGGCTTCATCTCAATACGGAAATCAAATTGCGCAGGCTGGTTAGGCTTGGTGTTTCAAGCAGGGAAGGCAGCACGGCACGGGCCGCAGGCCAGCGCCCGTCTTGCTTGGCGAGGGCATAGCCCATGTTGAGGCGGGCATCCCGCAAGCGTTTCATAACGCCGCGCCGCACCAGCGCCGGATAGTCCCTGGCTCTCATTTTAAGGTCCAGCAAAGTGCGCACATTTTCACTTTGTGCCGCCACCGGGTCTCGCCGAGTGGTGCTGGCACCATGAATCAAATAAACCCCCAGGGGCTGACAAATGACGCCTGCCCTTTTGCTCTGTGCCACAATCCGGATTAACAGATGGACGTCTTCGCAAACCTTAAACCCCAAGGGATATCCCCCTGCCTTCAGAAACAGGTCGCGGCCGACACTGAGGGTATGAGTATCGCCGAAATGATCGGCCACAAAGGCTTCAAAATCTGCATCCTGCATGATCACTCGCGTTTCGCCCCCTGCCTTCTGCAGCATCATCCTGCCCGACTCGTGCTGTTTCATGGATAGTCCAAGTAGGTTGCCTACTTCGTCATGGTATTCGTAATCGCCGGTCAGAAAGTTCAGGGAAGGATCCTGAACAATCCATTCGGCATGCAGTCGGAGTCGCTCCGGAAAATACCAGTCATCCGCATCAAGGAACGCCAGCCAGTCACCATTCGCCTGCTCAACGCCGTAATTGCGGGCGGCCGATACTCCGCTGTTGTGTTCCCGGCGAAGGTAGCGGATTTGCGTTCCGAATGCTGTTGCCACTGCGCTAGTCTCATCGCTGGAAGCATCGTCCACCACGATGATTTCATGTGCCGGCCAGGTTTGCGCCAGCACCGAATCGATTGATCGCGCCAGCGTTTTTGCACTATTGTGTGCGGGAATGATCACCGAAAAACGCGGGGCGTTCACGCTGAAGACCCGATCAGTTTCAATACCAGAATTAGACCGGTCATTTGGGACAGCTTGCGGAAACGCGGCAACCCCTGGACCCGCTTGACCCAAGTCCGCACCCGGATCGCAACACGACTCTCTATCCAGTTCGGATCAAGGTCTCTGTACACATCAGCCAGTTCTGCTGAAGACAGGAAACGGATCTGTGGCCAACGCGCCATAATCCTTGCCAGGGCATCGCACAGGGCGCCTAGGTTTGTGTCCGCACTTGGGCCGAGAAAATTGAATCGATGGGTCTCCACCAACGTCGGCTGGCCCAATGCCGTCTTCGCTATCGCCCCGTCTATAATTTTCTCCGGACCGTTGCCGCGGGCCGGTTCAAAGTAAACATCCCTCACCAGATAAAGCAAATCCCTCGACGAAATCATTCCGTTATATATCTGTTTATCCACCCCATCCGGCTGACCCAGGATATTGCGCGAAGTATAGCGACGTCCCGGCGTGACAACAGTATCCACACCTTGTTCCTTCCAGGCTTGTTCCACCTGTTCGCTCCAGATGAAAGTGGTCGCCACCGCCACCCGAGGTGGGCCAAAAACCTCACGATAGGCGGCACAAGCGTCCCTCGCCTCGTGCTCGATTTCTGCATCCGACAAGGGTAGCGATGGCAGGCTCGCCGCATCGATCCAGTTGGATTGCAGCGCATCAGGCAGGGTTTCAGTGGTAGCGGGCGAAGATCCGGTCAGCCATTCACGCACCTGAGCATTGTTCCCGGCGAGCTTCAACAGGGTCGACGGCCGGTAGTGGGTCAAGCCATGGAGCTGTGGCGCCAATACCCGCGCTTCGATTCCCGCATCCAAGGCCGACCGGACGGGGGCAAAAACTGGCGAGTTGATGCGCAGGCCATGATAGGCACGCAGATCATCCTGCCTGATCCGTTCTCCGTCGGGGACCTCCAGTATGATGCCCAGAGTCATCACGGCCGGATGGCCGGTTTGATCGCGAAAACCTGAAAGGTAATGAACAATTCTATCCAGCGCTTCTGCCTGCTCCAGTGGGCCGGCGCCCCAGTCGTCGGATTCCAGGATCAGAACGGGACACTTCAGCACCGGTTCTTTCCAGCACGCCCAAAGGGGGCGGACATACGCCAACAGCAGGAACAGCCACACAGTAAGCCACGAACCTCCCAGCAGAACCAGCCAATGCATCATGTAAGCGCATACCCCATGCGTCCTGCCACCTGCCCTACCATGGGCACGGCGCGGGCGACTTTTTCCCGGTTGGGGCCGTCTTTCCACTTGTCCAGACGAATTTCGGAGAAGGCGTTATAGGGAATGTCCAGCACTTGGGCGCAATGTCTTTCCAGCGCCTGATCAAAGTACAGTCCACAGCGTTCGAACACCTGACGGAATGTTTCAACAGGCTGGCGCAGAAAATCTTCATAAAAAACTTCTACCCACTG
This sequence comes from Thiobacillaceae bacterium, assembly GCA_049578545.1. Classification (GTDB taxonomy): domain Bacteria; phylum Pseudomonadota; class Gammaproteobacteria; order Burkholderiales; family Thiobacillaceae; genus DASQBT01. The sequence goes on along the minus strand of JBAUMF010000059.1, from coordinate 8,011 downwards.
GTCAGGGTGAATTTGTTGCCTAGCGTCCAAAATGGCCTGGTTGATAGCCTGATACTGAAAAGCGCAGATTTCCTCAATCGGCCGGCCCAGGTAGGCGCGCCAGCCATCCGCCAGGAAAAAACACCATTTTTTGTAGCGCCCGTCGATATCAACTTTTGCCGGGAGTTTGTCAGACCAGGTCGCAAATTCCTCTGGCTTTCCCCAGCCCTCGATCAGCGAGTTGATATTGTCTCCCGGGCTGCGCTTCACATAGACAAAGACCGCATCCGGAAACAGTGCGTGCAAGTAAGGAACGCATAAGCCGTTCTGGTTGTTCTTGTCCACCCAGCGATGATGCCCGGTACGGGCATAGAAATACCGGCTGACGATATCCCGTTCCAGTGGATTCGCATCTGTAGCGTTCAGGCCATGGGTGTTCCAGTTCTTCTCCTGCAACGGATGCAGATCCACCCAGAAATCATGGGTTTCCCTTTGCAGGCTGCCTATTTCGTGGGACTCGGAGAGTGTCTTGTACACCAGCGTCGTGCCTGCACGGGAGCAGCCCACCACAATGATGGGCCGCTGCGCAGGCCGTTTCATCAAATTCCACCAGACGCCACGCAACACAATTAACATTCTGGCGCCATAATAGCGCAAGGTTTTATCTACTTTACTGAAAAACTCGCTCAAACTTTTCGCCTTACTGTCGTTGTTGATTCAAACCAATATCAAGCCATCACAATGAACGGACTATACGGGTGGCTTGGCCACCATGACGCCCCCGATACCCTGCACGACCTGCTGGCATCTATCCTCCACCCAAGCAGCAGCCATCTGCAGCAGGGTTCAGGCGTGAACCATGGCATTGGACTAAAGGACGACTTTGGCCGCAGCGCACTGCTGATGCGCGACGGCTTCATAATTGCCCTGCACGGTCGTCCCTCATTCAAACGCCAAGACCTCGCCCGCCTGGCGCGTGAACAGTCACCCGGAGAAGCTGCCCTGGCCGCATGGCGCGAGGGGTCCTCGCAGGCGCTAAACCACCTGGGTGGCTCCTTTTCCCTCGCCGTGCTGAAACCCGATGAAGCCAAAGCCTGGCTGGCAATCGATCCAATGGGCATTGAGCGTTTATGTTTTGCCACAGTCAAGGATCAGCTGGTATTTTCCACCAGTGCCAGCGCGGTTGCCAGTCATCCAGCTGTTGGCCGTCAGATCGACCTTCAGGCCATATACGACTTCTTTTACTTTCATGTCCTGCCCAGCCCCGGAACGCTTTACCAGAATGTGGAAAAACTGCTGCCGGGCGAATTATTGAGCTACGACCAGGGTAAGGTAAGCCGGAATTTCTACTGGACCATGGATTACACCCCTGACACCAGCCGGGCTTTTCCCTCCTTTCGCGAAGCGTTTCGCTCCCGCCTTACAGCGGGCATAGAAGATAGACTCAGCGCGTCCGCCACCGGCGCATTTCTTTCAGGCGGCACAGACAGTTCCACCGTGGTCGGCGCACTAACCGCGGTCCAGGGTCGGCCTGCTGAAACGTTTTCCATCGGCTTCGACGCGGAAGGCTTCGACGAGATGGAATATGCCCGCATTGCGGCGCGCCAATATGCATCACACAGCCATGAGTACTACCTCAAACCCGCCGACATTGTCAGCGCCATTCCCATCATAAACCAGCACTATGACGAACCATTTGGCAATGACTCCGCCGTGCCCGCCTATTACTGCGCCAAACTGGCACGCGAACATGGCATTGAAGTCATGCTGGGCGGCGATGGCGGCGACGAAATCTTCGGTGGCAACGCCCGCTATGCCAAGCAAAAAGTGTTCGAGGCCTATTTTCACTTGCCCGGCTTTTTGCGTCAGGGCCTGATTGAGCCGCTGGCCCATCTTCCCTTCCTCTCAGAACACCTGCCCGTGCGTAAATTGAGGAGTTATGTGGATCAGGCCAATGTAAGGCTGCCTGACCGCCTGGAAACCTATAACTTTCTGCATCGCAGTCCGTTGAGTGACATCTTTGAGGGAGATTTCCGCGCGGCTGTCGATCCTTCGGCACCTGCGCGACACCTGCGCGAAGTTTATGAGCGCACCAATCATCCGGATCCCGTCAAGCGCATGATGCACATCGATCTTAAGTTCACCCTGGCCGATAATGATTTGCGCAAGGTTGTCACCATGTGCGAAGCAGCTGGAGTTGAAGCCCGTTTCCCGTTGCTGGATGATGACCTGGTCAGTTTTTCCGGACAGTTGCCACCTGACTATCTGGTCAAGGGCTTGAAGCTGCGCTGGTTCTTCAAGGAAGCGCTGCGCGACCTGCTGCCGGAACAAATCATAAACAAGCGCAAACATGGTTTCGGACTGCCCTTTGGACCCTGGAGCGTCACACATGAACCGTTGCGGGAACTGGTCGGTGACAGCCTAGCCAGCCTGTCCCGCAGGGGCTGGGTGCGCAAGCGCTATCTCGATCACATCCTGCATCATCAGCAGAACACCCATGCCAGTTATTATGGCGTTATGATCTGGGTGAGCATGATACTTGAACAGTGGCTTGAGGCGCATCACCACTGAGCCGAGTCATCGTTATTGATCCGAAACGAACGATCTAAACAGATGGACTGCTAAGACTGCTTTGCCGTTTCGCACCGGCGCCATCGCAAGACCCACAGGGCCGTGGCGAGCGAGCATTTTCGAGTTTCCGTGGTTCTGTTGCTTAACAATCTCGAATCGCTGATCGTCTCAAATCGCTCATCCATATCCCCTGCGAAACCCTAATTTGATCAGTTATTCATCGCGAACGCGAGCGTAGCGCGGCAGGAAGAAATCTAGCGCGGAATGGCTTCAACCCACGGCTGGATCGCTTCCTCGTTGTACTCTTCGCCATGACCAAAAAAATCAGCGCTTCTGTAATCCGCACTTAGGCTCTTGGTTCGAGCAAACGGGCAGTACCCCGGGTGAGCTGTCCACTTGTTATCTGCGCTGCTTGGGCCACTGTTTGCCCTTGCGTGATGGTATGGAGTATCACCACCATTGCAACCAGATGGTAATAAAGATCAAACCAGGCCAAGCCAAGAAACGCACCTCCACTCGCATAGCCCACCATGCTGACCTGGACCATGGAAGCCAGGTCAGCCGCCCATTTCTGCTCGGAGTTCTTCTTGCATCGCTTGATGACCTTGCTGGCTTTCCACCAGGTCAAAAACCCCAGCAGCATATATAGGCCGAATCCGACAAAACCCGTCTCTCCGATGACCTCAAAGTAAATACTGTGGACGTCATGAACGTCGTCAGGGTCAGGTGCATAGCGCCGAAAAGTCGGGTACTGAAACATCATCAACCCACCGCCGGTAATCCGGTCCCTGGCCACGTTGTATGCCGTATGCCAAGCATTGATCCGCCCCATGGCAGAATCATCAGTTTGATAGTTCTGGATGGTGTTCATCCGCTCATACCACGCTTGAGGCATGACCATGGCCATGATGGCGATGGCAATCCCCATGTAAATACCCGTTATGATCTTGCCCCGGCTCTTGAGCCACAGAAAAGCGCCCATGCTGAGCATGGCGAGCAAAGCCCCCCTTGACTGACTGCCGATGGCTGCCACGCTAGTCAGCACCATGGCGGCCGCCAAACCCCAGCGAACCCAGATCCGCTTAGCCTGCAAATGCAGGTAGCGGATCAGGGGCACGGTGATAACGAGGGCCAGGGCGATTTCGTTGTTTCCACCGATGAAGGTGCCGTATGGCCCTCGCACCTGATAGACGCCGCCGTGGAGAATGGTAAATATGCCTCCCTTGACTCCGTAGAACCCGAGGGAGAGGGCGATTACCCAAACCAGCCAACGCAGGCGCTGGCGGTCGGTGATCAGCATGATGGTCACCAAGGTCATCAGCTGGATCTTCCAAATCTTATCCCACTCCGTCCAAGCAAGCGCCGGATAAAAGGCGAAAAAATTGCAGACTACGATCCAGACGTTGAACAACAGCAAAACGATGATTTCGACTGTCCAGGGAATGCGCTTGGGTTCCTTGGAAAGGGCATAGGATAATAACGTAACAACTGCAATGATTAGGGCAAAAGGAAAGTTATATGCGAAACCCCAGCACAGCCGATGCGGATTCATGTAGGCAATCCAGGACCAGAGGTAGATCCCATAGTGAGGGCGTCGGAACACAAAGAACAGCCCAACAAATACGATGGCCATGACAATCAGGTCTCTCACATTAACTCCTTCGCCATTGGCGCGCTTCGTCCAAACCAGACTACCCGTGGTGGCACGCTTACCTGTGTTAACAATCCATCCCTTAACCGTCGATCCAACTCCTGCTCCTGTTTGAGTCCCCGCTGTTTAACCTGGTAGAGCTGTCCCTTTTCTGACTGCGGCACACCAAAACGCTCTCCCGCTGCCAGACGGCGAATAAATTCCACATAGGCCGTTGCACTGTCTTTTACCGCCCGCCAGAACAGCGGCAGCTCGGTATCCCCCTCGGAGATTGCAGGGCTGATATGGGCGATAAGATTGCCTGTATCTATGCCTTCATTGATGAAGTGAAGCGTGCAGCCTACTTTCTCCGGTTCGCCATTATAAAGGGCCCAGAAGGTGCAATCTGCGCCCCGGTATTCCGGCGAGAGGCCGCCATGCAGGTTGACCATGCCCAGACGGCCTTCTTTGAGAAGCTTGCCGCGGATAAGGGAGGTGCCAAACACGCAAATAAGGTCCGGCTTGAGTTCGCGAGCCATGCGCAACACGTCGGGGTGATTGATATGGGGAACCTCTCTTACCAGTTCCGGGTGATCCAGACGAGGGGGCTCAGCGCCAAAGAAGAATTTGGCCTCGCCCCTTCCCGTATAGCGCCTGCGATCCCGCAGCCAGCGCCAGACCTTGCGAGACAGGTTATCGGGCCGCAGCTTCCTGAGGGTCTTCTGCAGATTCCATTCCCCACCGGTTTCCTGCACGATGGCCAAGGCCCTGCCCGCCCGACATAGGGCATTGGCGACGTATAGATGACGCGGACTACGGCCGCACAGGATCAGCAGGGACAATTCGCTCACCTGGCAAACCCCTTTGCTACTTCAGGAACGGGGGGCACTACCGTGTTTGCCATGTCCATCATCAGGGCATCAGCAAAAAACTTTGCCGCCCAGTTGGGAAATTCAAAGCGCGAATAGGCGCCCCATATGGGCGCAGAGCCTGGTATGGCTCCACGCACGATGTCGTCATCTTCCTCGACCCGCTGGGTGCGCTTCGCATAGGCAATCGCTTTGCCTGCGGCCTCGCGATAATCCTGCGAGCCCGTAATCTGGAACAGACGCAGCCAGCAGAGCGCCATCTGCGCCACCCCAGTCACGCAGGCATAGCTGGCGGTTGGCATCCAGCCGTCGTCATACGTGCTAGCCAGCCAGCCATCACTGCGCTGTTTTTCCATCAGTCCCCGGGCCGCACGTTCAGCCGAATTCAGATAACGCTTTTCGCCCAGCAAAACGGCAGATTCGAGAAACCCCCTTATTGCATACGCAATGGTATGGGTAAAGGGATCGCGCTGCGGAATGAAGGCATTGGTCCGGTACCAGCCGGAAGGGGTCTGCCTGGATAGGGCCCAGTCGAGATTGTGACACGCGGCAGTGACGAGACTCGGCTCATTGGCCAGCAATCCAATGCCGACCAGTGGCCAGATCGCCCTCGTGTTGTACACATGGGGCACGCCATTGTGTTCGAATTTCCGATAGCAGCCATCTTCATCCTGCTGCGCTGCCAGCCAGCGGCCAGCCTTCAGGCCCGCCTCCAGGCAATCCTTGCGTTGCAACTGGGTATAACCTGCAACCAGTCCATGCATGATCTGGCCCTGATTGAATATCACCGGGTGACTGCCCTTTTCGCCAAAGTGCCCGGGAAAGGCACCGTCTGCATCCTGCAGGGACAGTTCCCAGTCGATCATGCGCTGCGCTCGTTCGACGAGTTCAGGCCTGCCGAGGTATTGGGCCGCTGCAACAAAGGTCTCGATGATATAACCGGTGGTTTCCGGGTAACTGGGCAGCCAGCCGTCCTCAAAACTCCAGCCTGCCGCCACGCCGCCCGCATCGGATTTCCCGGCGCGCACATCCTGCGCACGGCACAGCCAGTCAATGGTGGCCCTGAGATGCGTGCGATGGTCAAGTTCAGTCCGCTTGGCACTGCCTGAAATATCTTCCATGACCAGGCGCAGGTGGCGAGGCTGCCAGGGCTTGTAACGCAGGGGAAGGTCAATCAGGTCTGTCAGTTTCATCGGGTCAGCGCACGTCATCTCGCAACTGCCTGTTGCAGCTCTCTTTCCATGCCGACATGGCTTATAACGTACCGATATTTGCCTGAGGCCTCGGGCAGGATGTCATGCATCATGGTCAGCGTGACCTGCAGATCTTGACCGAGGCGTGCCTTGAGTCCCTTTACTGCCGCCTGCGCTGCCAGATCGCTCCAGGTCGGTCCGGGAACGATCTGCACTTCCATGTGCAAGGTGCTGTGCTGAATGCACTTGAACTGGGCCACGCCCTCCACGGCCCGAAGCACATAAATCACTGCCAGGGCATGCATGATGGTGCCATCTTCCCGAACCACAAAGTCAGTCTCGCGCCCAATCACTTCCTGGATGACATGCAAGCCGCGGCCTGCAGACTCAGCCTGCGCGGACACGCGCACCATGTCCCCGGTGCGATAGCGGATGAAGGGCTGGGCCTCCGAGGTGAATCCGGTGATGACCGCTTCTCCCATCTCACCCAGGGCGACTGACTTCCCACTGGAGTCCAGGGCTTCCAGAATGTGGCTTTCGCTCATCAGCAGCATCTGGCCACCGGGGGTCTCATGGGCTGTGAACCCGATGTCGCGGCTGCCGAATTCATTCGCCACCGGCGCGTTGAAGAACCTGCGAATCAGCTCCCTCTGGTGAGGATAGAGCGGCTCACCCGTGGTACATACTACCTTGAGTTCCGGAAGCTGAAGCCTGATGCCACGCGCCTCCCCATGGGCCGCCAACAGGGCAATCGAACTGGCATAGCCATAGATACACTTGGGCTGCCAGGCAGAAATGGCGTGCAGGTATTCATCCATCCTTTCCGAAGACATCTCGAAAGCATTCAGCACCAGCTGGTTGATCAGCCGGTCGCGCAGCGTCTTGATGCGGTCGGTCTTGTTGAGTTCCACTGGTGCGCCCCACAGGTAGACCTCCCGGTCGCCCACTTCCACACCCCACCAGCGCCGCGCCCGCATCCGGCCTGCGGCATCGGAAGCCTGTCGCCGGCGGCCAAAATAGAAGATCAGCGGCTCACCCGACGAACCACCCGTCGTGTATTTGAACGCGCCGCCGGGCACTCCTTTCCACACTATGCGATCCAGGTTTTCCCAGGCATCGCGCTTGTTCATTACCGGCACACGGGGAAGATCACCAAGACCCACGCGTCCTTCACGCACTTGCTGCTCCAGGCCGGCCGCGCGAATCCGGTTCGCATGCCAGGGGCTGTGGTCCAGCGCCGTCAGCAGCAGTTCATTCAGCTTTTGTGCCTGCAGCGTTTCCAGCGCGGATCGGGAAAGCCATTGGCTTTGTTCCAGCTCCTTCAGGTAGGAGAAGGTGGGCCGGCCCACGATTCTTTCCTGAAACGGATAGACCAGATTACGGGCAGCCCAGGGGTTCATGTTCCTGATCCTCTGGACAATTGATCCCCTGTCACCTGTTGATAAATGCCAAGTAAGGTTTGTTTGACATTTGGCCAACTATAGCGAGTTGCGACCTCCAGCCCTCTGGCAACAAGTCCATCTGCGAGCGATTTGTCCTTCAGGACTCGTACAATCGCTTCCGCCATTGCAGTCTCGTCGCCCGGCGGGACCAACAGTGCACTTGCTTCATGTTGAAGGATGTAAGGAACGCCACCTACTTCCGTGCTTACTACCGGAATGCCTGCTGCCAATGCCTCAAGAACCGAATTGGGCATGTTGTCGACCAAACTGGGGTTCAGCACCACCGATGCTCGTTGATAAAGTGCGGGCATGTCTGCTGCGTGTGGC
>JBAUMF010000058.1:0-9271 GCA_049578545.1 Thiobacillaceae bacterium | reverse complement strand
AGGAGTAGAACAGTCGATCCTGATTACCTGCCTTCCTTCCCATCATCGCTAGGCTCTCCGCTTATCCATTGCAAAGAATCATAGCCAATATGGCAGCATTATCCAGGGGAGTATTTCAACAGAATACTGGGATAACCAGACATTCATGCAACAGACTGGGCTCGCAAAATAACCCCAATTCACGATGGACTGCAGGAAAAGGACCATTTCCCGGACTGAGCACGATTATTGGGCAATTATCCCATTACGAAATTGGCAAACCCTCTGATGTGCCTTCTGAGTTGCCTGGATGTTCCCTGTCAATCCAGGCAAAGGCCAGCGTCAGACCTGCAAGGTGGTCGGCAACGACGGCAGGCTCTAATGGCAGCCAATCGCCCTTTGTGACGCGAACGTGGAGACGGGCATGAGTGATGTTCAGAAGCGCGACGCCAGTTTGGACTCGCTGTTGGCAAAAGGGCCGATCACCCGACTGCATATGGATGGGGATCGGATTGTGTTGGAAGTAGTGCACGGTGGCAATTTGTCAAGCACAACAACGCTTGAGGTGGGTTCTCTGCTGACGGTTTTGCGGCTCCTGCGCCATGAGCCTGCGACGCCGGATGAACTGGAGGCGGCCATTACGGAAATCGAGGATAGGCTAATGCCCGTCATTCGCTTGTTGCCCGCGCACCGATGCCTGGTAACCTCATCCCCTGCAGTTTGTAACATCGCCAAGCATGCCGCGCCTAACAGTTCGCGCCAAACCCATCTTGATGTCGCAACGATCGAGCTTCTGTTCAATCGCCTAGCCGACTTGGCCCATGGCGCTCCGCCAGCACGAGTAGGCATCCCGGCCGATCGACACTTCGCTGCCGTCCTTCTTGGCCTCCGGGAATTACTGCACCACGCGAGATTCGAGTCCGCTATTCTCATACGATGAAAGTCACTCACGTAGCGATGACCAGGGAGACAGATTTGAAGTTGATCTGGCTATGCTGTCGCTCAGAATTTCGCGGTGATAGCCCGCTCGTCGGCCGAACCAGACTGTCACCACTATGGGTCAGCAGATTGCTACGAACGACTGCATTTGCATTGTTGAATGACGTGGACGAGCCAGTATTGTCCCAGCATGCATCCCAGCCTTCGGCCGGGGGATATAGTTCCCGTTCCCCAGCTGACTCGGTTTGCTCAGTCCTGGGTCCGATAGATCATGATCCAGCTACCGCCCTTACGCAAGAAACGGGCGTTCCCTACTCCCCCTTCTCCGGTGAGACTCTGCGTGATCGGTCCCAGGAATTTCGACGGGCCGCCCGTCACCGTATAGTCGAACTCGCAGTAATAGCCTGGCTTGCCGCTGGCCAACGCACAGCCGAGTTTTTCGAAGTGCGTGATTTTCAGGGGCTGGTCGGCCCCAACCCCGCCGACGAGGCCCACAGATAGGCAGAGGACAGCATCGGTGGAACCCCCGAGAGTATTCATGGCGCCCATCGACTGGCTCCCCGAGCAACTCCGCTCGAGGTCTTTGATGCGCGCGGCCTCGTCTTCGTAACGTTGGCGCACCAGGTCGTACATCACCTCCTGCGACGGCTCACCAGCGGCAGACTCGGACGCTTTTGGCTGCTGGGCCGCCGCCGGGTTGCCCTGTGGGGACGTGCTGGCTGCGGCTTCACGTCGTTCCGCATCGAGGCTTGCCCCGAGAGCCTCCCGTTTCTCGATTTCACGCTGCTGCTCGGCAATAGCCGTCAGCAACTGTGTCCCCGATACCATGGCGTCGTCGGATGCGAGCAGATAGCGCCGCTGCAGCGCCACGAGTTGCGCCTCGCTGCCCGCGTGGCGAACCTCCTGCCTGAATTCGTTGCTGGCGGCGGCCAGCGTCGCTTGACGCTTCGTGTTGAAGTAGCCCTGAAGCTCGCCGAGCGGCCTGACCTGAGTGGCAAAGCGTCTGAAGCGCTGGTTGTAATCTGCCTGCCACTGGACGCCGCGCTCCAGACCGACAAGGCCCTGACCCAATGCGTTAATGCGGCTGCGTTCGATGGCCGACAAATCCATGCCAATCTCGTTCATTCGGGTGTCCAGTGTTTGCAGATTCTCCCGGATAGCCGGGTTGGGGGTTCCGTCGTCCGGCATCTGCTGATGCCCCCACATGTCCGGGTTGAACTTGCGGGCATACGGTGTTTGAGGATTCACTCGCGTACCTGCGTTGGACGTACCCCGCTGTTCCAGATCCGCGTACAGTTTGCTCAATTGCACCAGCCCGTCGTAGCCATTGGCGGTTGCGACGGCCGCCTTGACTTGTGCCGATTCTACCGGGGCCACGACGCGTTGCTGGGCTTCAGCCATCGCCTTGGCATACGCCTCCGCCTGTGGACGCGCAGCCTTTGCGGCAGCCGCATCTCCAGCTTGCCGGATGACCATCAACCTTGAATGACCCTCTTCTGTAGGCTGTAGCGTCTGAACCTCGGCGGTCAAACTTGCGGTCTCGGCCGTGGCGCTGCGGGCATTGTTCAGTTGCAGCACATAGTTAGCCTGTAGCCCCGAATTAAAGGCCTGGTAGACAACGCTTCTGAGGTTTCCATACGCTCCGCCCAATGGCCCGCTAGGATTGGTCACGCAGAGCGGTACGACATCCCGGACAAGCTGCTGCAGTTCCTGTGGCGTCATCCGGTCGTAGGTCTTGCCGAATGCGGAGGAGAAGCGTCCGTCCTCGATCAGCACCATCACAGCCTGGTTGATCTCGCCCATGGTCCGCGGGTAGCTGCCCGCGGGTAATGGCAACGGCCCTGCATCGAACCAGGACTTGAGCTGAGCGCAGCTGCGGGCCTCTTCTTCCTGTTTCTGTTGTTGCTTCTGTTGTCGCGCCTCCACGGCGGCTTCCCGCCGCGCCGCAGCGCTCATGCCGGGGATGAGTCCGCGAATATCGAAGGCCGTCACCTCAGTCGAAATCACCACGAGCATCGCGGCCAGGATCAAGGCGCTGATCCTCCTATTGCGATGCTGCACGTGTTGCGACTGGATGCCGTTCATGGTTTCCGCCAAGAGTGTGCGTATAAACCTGACTACTCTGCTAGGATATTAGAGTACTGACAAGTAATAGCAACTTCAGCGCCATTCTGTCTCGCCAAGGAGACATTCAAGCATGCTTATATCTACCCGCCTTGGTCTCGCAATAGGCCTCACGGTCACCGTGACCCTCAGTTTCCCAGCGTTGCTCCCGGCCACGGGGTTCAGGCAGTTCGACAGGATGAAGATTGAGGCCCAGTCTGAATTTGTCGCGGTAATGATTGATACGAGGCTCAGAAACTCGCCGGTATGAAAGGCTGACGCTCAAAACCCTGTGGCTCGCGTGAACGTCCACCGTCCGTTGTGGTCGAGGAACGGCCAGACTGCCAATCTTCGCGATCGCCTGTTACGTGGCGAGGAGCGGACCAACATAAGAAACAATTCTCGGGGTGCCACACTGCCGCAAAAGGCCTAAATACGGCCATCTTGAACGGTTAGCAAAATTAGGTTGTCTTAGAGAGAAGGTTGCAAGCCTTAACTTGTATTTCTGCAAATTTGACGTTCTAACTCTTTGATTTACATAATCTGCGGTTAGCAGGCTGGCAATATGGCATCGCCCGCCTTCACCCAGACTCGCTCACGATTTTTCAATTCCAGCCAGCAGCCACCGTCGGCAGTAACGTCGAACGGAATGATGTGTTCGGCCGGAAACGACAACATTTTGGACAGATCACACGCCGCATCGGTTAGCGAGTTTCATTCACAAGGTATTTCATGTCGTAGAGGCGATGATTGAAACAATGCTCGTTCCATGCGTCGGCGCTTCGAAGCATCTTCCCCTCCGCGACTATCAGGGATCTCCGGACGTAAAATCCCGAACGGTTCCTGGTTCTATATTCGAGGCAGAGGACCGTACCATTATCGTTGCTCAGAACGGTTTTCCATTTGAGCGAGTCCGGATCCTTGAAATCCCGTTTTAAGTTTTGTTCAACGGCTCGGACAGCGTTTGACCTCAGCGCAAGAAGCGCTGCGTTTTTCGTTTCGGCGGCGCGCTCCTCAGCGGCCTTTCCTGCCTCGCGAACCTTGGCCACTCCGTATGCGGCGGCTGCCACGACGATTGCCATCGCAACGATTCCAAGTTGCACATTTCTATTCAGGTAGATCGGCTTCTTCGGAGCTGAAACTTTTGCCCCGCAGATTGGACAGAATTCTGCCTCTGCGCGTAGCTGATGCTTACATTCATGATAGATAACAGGATCCATGGAGACTCCAAATGACCCATGGGCAGTGTGAACGGTCAACGGCGAAAACCAGCTAGGGTGGACTGGCCTTGAAGCCATTCTATCCGGCAATCGACCTTGACCAATTGGACCGGATTCCTTCGGTTATGCGAGACTACCGCGCTCGCTATGCACTTTGCCCGTGTTGTGTCGGACAAGGGCTTGCACCATATACCCGACCTCCGCTGGATCGGCATGGTCGCCCAGTTGGACCTGATCGCTGCTCTGTTCACCTGCGATGCGATGAAGAAGGGGGAATTTCGGACGCCCCTGTGCCGCGCCCGCCAACTACAGCGAGAAAGCCTCGCGCAACGCGTTGCGCAGCTCATCGACGCTGCGCGGCTGATCCAATCTCTTCGCGAGCGTACCGTCACCTAAGAACAGCAAGACCGTGCCGTCGCTTAAGGCATAGCGACGCGTGAAGTCGTTGCCGTCCCTCGCTCCCAGAACCGTAACCAAGAATACGACGCGGCTGGCATAGTCCCCGCGCAGGGCGTTCATGAATCCCATGACCCCTGTCCCGCTCGCATAGTTCTTGTCATAGCCCAAGACCAGCACTGAGCGTCCCTTGCCGATCAGCGACAGGTCACTCGAATAGCCGCCGCGCGGCAGTTGCTTCCATATCAGGACGCTCGTGACACCCACGAGCAGCCATATAACCAGCAATCTGAGCCAGCGCGAGCCCGCCGCCGAACTGGCCTGTGCCTCATGCTCTCGCATAATTTCCTCTCATTTCACTGGTTCAGTCCAGCATGATTGTCTTATGGATTCGATGCGCCTTCTTGACAGAAAAGCCCCTCTTTCCGCGCTGCGTACTCCGCAGTTGGTGCTTGGCTTGTTTTCCAAGTTCACGGCAGGAATCAGTCTATCGGGGACAGATTTCGTCGCTCCTTGAATGACCGAAATTGTTTCGCTGCTGCCCGATGGGGACATTCGCGTAAGCAGTCATTCTCTGAATTTTCCTGGTTGGTTGCCGATGTCAGCTCAGGCCGATGAGTAGGCGGAAGGTCGGCAAAGTCGATTGGCAGGTTCTTGATCAGTTACCAGCCATTCACGGCATCCAATTCTTCTGTGACGCTATGACCGCAGTTGGCCGATAGCACGTATAGAGAATCATGCCATAAAGCGGCCGCACGAGCCCGAACAGGTTGCCTGGCGTGCGGCCGATTTTCCCTGTTATATTTCGGTTTGCTCCGAAATCTCCAGCGCGTCATCGACCTCGATTCCAAGGTATCTGACTGTGCTCTCCAGCTTGGTATGACCGAGTAACAGTTGAACCGCCCTCAGGTTCTTGGTCCGTTTGTAAATCAGGATCGCCTTCGTCCGTCGCATGGTATGTGTGCCATAGACTGATGAACCCAGTCCAATCGCCGCCACCCACTGATGCACGATCCGGGCGTACTGCCTGGTAGAAACATGAGGGGACTTCGCCAGCCGACTGGGGAAAAGATAGCTCTCCGGCTTCAAGTTTGCCTGTTCTATCCATGCCGTGACTGCGGACCGGGTTGGCTCGGTTAGTTCGAACTGGACCGGCCGCTGGGTCTTGCACTGCACGATCATGGCTCGGGGCAGGATCTGATTGCCGTGGGTCACGTCCCGAACATGCAGGTTGACCAAATCGCAGCCTCTCAGTTTGCTGTCGATGGCCAGGTTGAACAGGGCGAGGTCACGTACATGATGTTCCTTCTGGAGGTGGATGCGGATAGCCCAGATGTCGTTGGGCTTGAGGGGTGGCTTTTGGCCGATCAGCTTCCCCTTGTTCCAGGGTTCACGAGTATGATTGATTTCCATGTCAGACTCCTTCTTGGTTGAGGGAGTCTAATTCTGGTAGCTGTTGTGCCCGGCCACTTTCAAGATTTCAAGGGATGAGAACTTGTGGGCACAAGCTGACTATTTGCGGGGAGCTGTCCACACCAGGCAGATCAAATATGAGCGATTTAAAGAATGCCCAAAAGGGTCTGACCATAATTCAGACCTTGGTGCTTGTCGCGCTACTTGGAATTTTGGCTACGGTTGTAACGCGGCATTTCGGTATCCAGTAGCCAGCAATGCGATTTACGTCCGCTATTGAGTGCCGTGTTGTATCGTCACTACCGGCCAAGAGCGGTCATCCAGGCTCGTTTGCTTGACCGTCCGGAGTTTCGGCCAATCCGGTCATCAACAGGGAGTGAACCCTACCTTCTTTGCGGGCTCTGTTCAGCCTGCACCTCTCGGAAAACAGGCCCCCAAATGGGATGGTCTGCTTCTGCCGCACTCAATTCAAAGTCGGGATCGATGTCCCTTGCTTCCTTGAATTGTTCCCGGCATTTTTCCTTTCGGTCGGAAACGCAGAAGACAAAAGCCAGGTACTTATGCGCCGTGACCTGGTCACTCTTGAATGCCAGCCCTTTATTCAAGGCATTTTGAAGATATCTTGCTGCGGTCTGGTAGTTGCCATCTTCATAGCTCTTGAGTCCGCTAGAAAGCTCCTGCTCCGCTTTGCGCGGTGCGAGTTTGTCTAAACCGATATCCCGAACAGGAGTTGAAGAGCAGGCGCCTGCCAAAAATGCGGTCACAAAGAACAGTAACAACGAACGGATTGACACGGATTGTTTCTATCTGAAGATGTATTTTATTTTTTGCGTTGAATCGGCTTTCAACTCGATTGTTTTTGAATAAGGGGAAAGATTCATGTTCCTGATTTCAATAAGGTGCTTGCCTGCCGGGATTTTCAATTCCTTGAGTGGAGGAGATGCACCTGCTTTCTTCCGGTCCACATACACTTCACCCCATGGAGTAACAGCAAAGCTTAGCAGTGCACCGCCCTCAGGAGCGTTGGTCTCAGGCGGAGTTGCTAACCTTTTACTATTGGTAATCTTGTGTTTCAGCGTCTTACGGGGCGGGATGTTAGCCCTCGATGTGGTCACTCCAGCTGCCGCAGTTTGTGATTTAGCGACAATCAGTTCTGCTTTTGATAACTTGCTTTTTAGGGGAGCATCATCTGCCTGCACAGCGTTTTCCGTGGGTTCTTTGACGAGTGCCGGTGCCGGAGTGACGACTGTTTGCTCGGGCAGCGCTGCTTTCTCCTGATGCACTGGTCTGCCCCGCATAACGATCAGGGTAACACTCAGAAGCAAAAGCATGATCGCAGCCATTAGGATATTTCTGCTTTGCCAGAAAAGAGGGCCGCTAGCATGAGTGGCCGCATTGTGCGTTTGTGTAATATCAAGGTCGCCAGGTGCTATTTTAGTGCCGATTGGGCCACCGGATAGCGGGTTCAGACGAACAGTTTCCTCGCCCACGTTGTTTCTGGGCCCGGCCTTAGGGTCTGAAGTTCCAGCCTGATTGAGCTTTGCGCTTACTAATATTGGTAGGGACAGGTCTTTGTAATTTCTCAAGTCGTGTGCCAGTTCCCAGGCACTTTGATAGCGCTCGTTGGGGTGTTTGGCCAGGGCTTTAGCGACAATGTAGTTAAACGCATCCGGTATGCGTGGGGTCAGCGTCTTTGGCGGAACAGGGGCTTCATTTACGATGCGGTACATGGTGGTGATGATGTTGTCCCCAGCGAAAGGAGGTTCTCCGGTCAACATCTCATACAACACCACACCCAGCGAAAATAAGTCCGAGCGGCCGTCTACGGCTGCGCCGACCACCTGTTCCGGTGCCATGTATTTGGGAGACCCCATTACCGTTCCAGCCAGCGTTCTGGAACCGGAGGGCATCTGAGCGATCCCGAAATCGGTGATTTTGACTGCGCTACCGCGCACCAGCATGATATTGGCGGGTTTGATGTCGCGGTGCACAATCCCGTTTTCATGAGCGTACGCCAATCCATCCGCAACCTGGGCAGCGATGTCGGCAATCCTGTCGACGGACATCGCGGTATGCACATCCAGGATTTCTTTTAGCAATTGACCTTCCAGAAACTCCATCGCCATGTAAGCAATGTTGCCTGTCTTGCCTACGTCATAAATGGTAACGATATTGGGGTGATTGAGGCGACCTGCGGACTTGGCTTCCCGGTAGAAACGCTCCTCGAAATTCGCGAGTTCATCCCTGGAAAGATCAAGCTGGATTGTCTTGATGGCTACGGTACGATCTATGAACGGGTCGATTGCCTTGTAAACAACACCCATGGCCCCCCGGCCAAGCTCACTGAGAATTTCGTAGCGGCCCAGTTTTTCAGTTGACATTGAATGCTGCGTTTGAATAAGAATAAGAGACGAGATCGAAGCCTGTCTTGGTGGGAAAATATATTGGCTGGTGTTCGGCGTATTTCTCAATATCGGTAAGAACGGCTGGGGCGCAGATATCTTTAGTTGAGGAACCTCTGAACAAGGCCCGGACTTGCTCATTACTTTGCATATGTGATGAGCAAGAGCATGAGGCAGATGTATTTATGTCGATTTCTGATGCATGCTGCGCAGCATGCGCTCAACTCCGGCAGCAGGCGTCCATTGCCTGCCTTGGGGTAGCCGGGTTCAATCAGGGCGACCAGTTCTTTCCACGGCACAACCTTGTCCCTCTAAGTAAGAAAAACCTCGTAGCAGGTAACTTTGCCGCATGCTTTACGGCCTTCAGTGCCCAATCCTCTCTCGCGCATCGATCTGAATCCAGTGCGTTAAAGCAACCTCAATGGTTAGGAATCTCGAAGTTTTTGCAGAGGCTCCTTAATTCCAAGTATTCACCATCTGGCATGCGCATTGCCCATTTTCAGGGGAAGATGAGAAAATCTACCGGTAAAACGCATAGTGCGAGTAATGCATGGCAACATCAAAAAAGTGTGTGATGCTGGTTATTCTACTCACTGGTCGCTAAATAAGACGACAAATGTGGAACTCGCAGCACCCATGACAGTCTCATGTTGCATGAAACGAGATGGACGAACATTGGATCGCAAGACGCTTGAAGAAATTCGGCTGATGGCGATCGAGCGGGTGCGCGAAGGCGAGCCGGCGACGAAAGTGATAGAAGCCTACGGATTCAACCGCACCACGATATACAAGTGGCTGAAGGCGGCGTTGCAACCTGGC
>JBAUMF010000057.1:0-29342 GCA_049578545.1 Thiobacillaceae bacterium | reverse complement strand
TGCGTTGACACGAGGCGCAGGGCCTCGTCACTGGGCCGCTTCACGTGCGTGTAGCGTGGCCTTTGCCACAGGCGACGCCGGTGCTGGCGCGTCGTCACTGGCAGCACGCCGCCAGTAACGACGCGCGCACAATTGCCGCAGATTGCGGATGAAGGGGTTGGTTTGCTGCGATCGGTCAGCGCTCAAGGCGCACACCGGCAGCTAAGGGGAAAGCACCTACCGAACTGCATCAATGTCCGCCGGGTGACGGACAACGAACGGTGCATGCCAACAGGCGTAGCGATGCCGCGCCCGGTGGTTTATCCGGTAGGTGTTTCCTGTTTAGTGCCTCTGCGCCCGCTCAATAGCGAGGGCAGGTTCGACGATGCTCGCGCATCCTGACGATGAAAGCAGCGTGTCCGCTGCTCAGTGTTGATGAAACAAGACCATTGGCGTGCGCAAATGGCCTGGCCATTTCACATAACAAGGGAAATCTTCTTTATATAGCAGAGTCCAGTTGGACTCGATTCCGTTCGACAATGCCGCCGGCTATCCATCAGCAGAACGGGGGCTCTTGTTTGTGTCAGTCCTCGGTTTTAGCTTTGGACGACCACCATCACAACGAACTGCCTTCGCACGCTCTAGTATTTACGATCTACCCAAGCCTTGCGGCTTTCGTGCGGTTTCAGGGCTGACCGTACGTTTTCACTACAATAAATCTTTTGTGCCATCACACTAAAACACCGGCTTCAACAAATCAACAACTGTCCCATTTGCGTGAACGCCAGATTGATTCAAGACTCGTGCAATGATGTCTTCATAACATATCATAGAGCCAGCCACGACATGGAACTCGATCTCGAATGAATCCATTCCATCGTCGTCTGGCCTTGGATTCTTAAGTCACGCAAGAATCAGAATTGGCATTAGCTCTTAATCCCTCCTTATCCCCGCTGCTTCATTAAGCAATCTCACCTGGGCCGGCAGGCAGATCGAACTCAGGTCATAGGCATCAACGACCGACCGACGGGCATTCTCCCGCAGGGCCTTATAGGCACCGGGGTCTTCGAGCACCGCCACCACCTGCTCAGCGATCGCAACTTGTGAGAAGAAATCCACCAGCAGGCCGTTCTCCCCATGCCGAATCACCTCCTCCACCGGTTGAGTGCGCGAACCGATCACGACGCAGCCCGCCGACATCGCTTCCAGCATCGACCAGGACAGCACGAAGGGGAAGGTCAGGTACACGTGCGCGCTGGAGATTTGTAGCGTGTTCATAAAGACCGGATACGGCACTTTGCCCATGAAATGCACCCGCTTGAGATCAAGCCCATCCCCCAGCTCTGTCAGCATCTGTTGCCGGTAAGTCGTGCCATGGGCGGGCCGAGGGCCATAGCTGATCTCATCGCCGCCAATGATCACCACCTGGGCCTTCGGACGCCGTTGCAGAATTTCCGGTAGGCCGCGCATGAAACTGATGAAACCCCGGTAGGGTTCGAGATTGCGCGCCACATAGGTCACCACCTCATCCGCGCGCGTCAGCTCCTGGCCGCTCGGGAGTTTCAGGCGGGCCTGCGGGTTGGGGGCGGCCAGCCGGGTATCAATGCCCTCATGCACCACGCGCAACTTATCCTGATATCGGGCCGGGTAGAGCGAATGCTGCCAGCGGGTCGGGCACTGACCGAGATCGACGCAGTCGAGTCCCAGTAGATTGCCCAGGTTCTTGGTCCGGATGCGGGGGGCGGTATCAAAAATCGCCACTTCATCCGGATCGAACCCCACGTCTGCCCCAAGGAAGCGGTAAAAGAACTCGAAATAGCCGATCAGGGGCGTGGTAGGAAAAACGTCTTTCAGATACCAGATCTCCCCCCAGCCGTTATGACCCAACATCACGTCCGGCACGAAGCCGGATGTCTTAAGGTTCAATGCCGCGCGCGCCACCTCCTGCGCATTGATCACGCCCGCCTCGGTCTCGCGCAGGTAATGATGCACTTCCCGGGTGATCATCCGATGCGGCTGGTAGACCATGTTGCGCACCCCCGGCAGCGAGGCATCTTTACGCTGGGTGATGAACACCACTTCATTGCCGGGATGGGCACCCAGTGCACGCGCCAGGTGCAGATACTGGCCGGGGAAATTCTGATGGACGAACAAAACCTTCATGGCGTCTGAATTCGGCGTGGGAATCGCGTCGTTCTTGTCGGGGTGGGCATCAATCGGCCTGCCATTGTAGCTGGAACCTTTCGATCCGCAGAAGGCGCTGTTCAGTAGCCTGGGAGGATCAGATCGGGACTGTCGTGGATTTACTAACTATTTGCTAATTTGGGACGGGGACGGCAACGCCAACCGGCACCCGCAATTAAATTTGTTCGTTATACCAATTGGCATATTGACAGTGCAGGGGGGGTGCAGCTAGTGTGCTTCACACCTGATAAAGATAATTCTCAAAAACGCTGACAACTTAGACCAACAGCCACACAGAAAGAAATTAAGATCGATGGGGAGGTTAGCCGCAGTGGCGTCGAACTGGCGTGCGCGCAAGAGCGCTGTGCGCCCGTCTCCGGCATCCCCAGAAGCCCCCCTTTCCACTGAAGACATCGTCTGGGCCTTGGGCAGCTTCTGTGCCTTAAACCGCAAGCCCTTCGACCCCGAACTCCTGGTCCGCCAGTTTCCGCCGCCTTACTCTGCCGATTCCCTGGTCCACGCCGCCCGTGCCCTGGGGTTTCGCATCAAGCGCAAGGATTGCGATGCCCAGGCTGTAACCTGTTTGAGCGTGCCCTGCCTGGTCCTGCTGGATGACGTATCCAATGAACCTGCCGACCCCACCACCCAACATCTAATCGTTGAGTCGGAAGCGACGGCCCCGCAAACGGGAATGAGGCGGCGCCCTGCCATCGTCATCCAGGCGAGCGATACCCAAGTGGTGCTGTTCGAGGCCGGCACCAACACCCCGGCGATCCTGAGCCCGGACCAATTCGCCCAGCGCTATGCCGGTGTGGCCTTCCAACTGGCCCTGGCCAACAGCCCCTTGCAGGATCCCGACGGGGCCACGACCTCAACCAAGGCATTCAGCTTCCGCTGGTTCATTCCCGAACTGCTCAAGCATAAAGAGGTATGGCGCGATGTCCTCATCGCTTCGCTCATCATGCAACTCCTGGCACTGAGCACCCCGATCTTCACCCAGGTGGTGATCGACAAGGTGGTGGTGCACCGCACCGAGAGCACCCTCCTGGTGATTGCAATCGGCCTGGTGGTGGTGACCCTGTTCACCGCCCTGCTCTCCTGGGTGCGCCAGTACCTGGTGCTGCACACCGGCAACCGGGTCGATGCGGTGCTCGGCTCCGCCGTGTTCGAGCACCTGTTCAAGCTGCCGCCGCGCTACTTCGAGCACCGGCCCACTGGGGTCATCACCGCCCGCCTGCGCGGGGTGGAAACCATCCGCGAGTTTGTTGCCAGCGCCGCGGTCACCCTGATCCTGGATCTGCCCTTCCTGCTGATCTTCGTCGGCATCATGTTCTACTACAGCGTGAACCTGACCCTCATCACGCTGGCCATCATCAGCGTCATTGTCATCCTGAGCCTGATCATGGCGCCCGTCTTCCGCACCCGGCTCAACGAGCAGTTTCTCCTTGGCGCCCGCAACCAGGCCTTTACCACCGAATACGTCTCGGGCCTCGAAACCGTCAAGAGCCTGCAGATGGAACCGCAGATCAAGGCCAAGTACGGTGACTATCTGGCCGAGTACCTGCGCTCCGGGTTTGATGTGCGCCAGGTCGCCAACACCTATAACGTGGTCGCCAACGCCTTGGAGCAGACCATGACCCTGCTGATCCTGGTGATGGGCGCCTACCTCGTCATGCACCGGGTGGACTTCACCATCGGCATGCTGGTCGCCTTCCAGATGTTCGCCGCCCGCGTCTCCCAGCCCATGCTAAGACTCGTCGGCCTGTGGCAGCAGTTCCAGCAGGCCAGTCTCTCGGTTGCCCGGCTGGGCGACATCATGAATGCTCCGCCCGAACCGTATTCCATCCTGCCCAGCCGGGTGAGGGAAGGCCGGGGGAAGATCGAGATCGAGGACTTGAGCTTCCGCTACGCCGACAGCCTGCCCTTCCTCTACCAGCACTTCCATCTCAAGGTCGAACCCGGCAGGGTAGTGGCCATCATGGGGCCCTCAGGCTCCGGCAAGAGCACACTGGCCAAACTGCTGCAAGGCTTCTACCAGCCAAACGACGGCAGCATCAAGCTGGACGGCAACGACATCCGCAACCTATCGGCCAATGAGCTGCGCCACAGCTTTGGCGTGGTGCCGCAGGAGACCATCCTGTTCTCCGGCACCCTCTACGACAACCTGCAACTGGCCAACCCGCATGCCAGCTTCGACGACATCGTGCGCGCCTGCCGCATGGCCGAAATCCACGACGCCGTCGAAAAGCTGCCGCAGGGCTACCAGACCGAGATCGGCGAACGCGGCGTCGGGCTCTCAGGCGGACAGAAGCAGCGCATCGCCATTGCCCGGGCGCTGCTCAAGCAACCGAAGATCCTGCTGTTCGACGAAGCCACCAGCAGCCTGGATGCGCAGACATCCGAGCACTTCGCCGCCACGGTTAACCAGCTCAGGGGCAAGGTCACCATGCTGTTCATCGCCCATGCATTGCCGAAGAACCTGCAGGTGGATGAGGTGGTGAGGATTGGGCATGGATCACTCGCTGCGGTGGCAGATGCGGAGAGCACCACAGCGCAAACGAGCGGAGGAGCAAATGGATAGAACAGACAGACATAGAAGTGGCATGTGCTGGAAGGAGGGTGGTCGGCTTGCTGTCCCTTGGGGAATGGTACTCTGGTTCTGTTTGAGCTCGCTTCCCAATCTGGCATGTGCAGACGATTATGTGTTGGATGTGAATGCGAGAAATTATGCCGGAAGAGCAGATCTAGAAGGAGAGCCTTTCGAGTCCCCACAAGACCCAAAGGTCTGCAAGCTTTATCTGCAGAACTTACGCTATTTTGCGAAGCGTAATTTACCGCTGTCATGCGGGCAGCCTGTTGCACCCATGTTGGCGGGAAAGCTGAAGCCCGTCCAATGGGAAGATCTAAATCCTGAAAAGTATCCCGAACTTTTTAAGGCAGTGGTAACAAGAGTTTTCCCCCCGCGCCCTTCGGAGGCAAAAGACTATCCTTCGGAAGCTGCCTTATCATCCTGGCGGCAGGCGGTTCGAAATGGTGACCTCGTGTTTCGGCGCGCGAAGCTTGAGTTGAGTGGGCATCTCCTGTTGCCGTCACAGTATTCGCCGACAAAGGAAGCCACTGCATTCCAGATCATCCAATTTGGGTTCAATGTAACCGATCCTGCAAATCCGGATCCGAGATGGCGCTGCGAGCAGAGCACAGGCCGTGTTATGCCGGTAGCCCACGGGTACTTGCTTCGCCCCTTCGTCGCAAGCGGGAACCTTCGTGAGTTCATCAGTGAACTACATGATTCGCATCTGGGCTTTGGTGCTTCCGCCTACAGCAATCTCTGGCTAATCAATGGCCAGCCTTATGGGGAGTTGTATGACGAAAATGGCAATGTCCTGTTATCGCAAATCACGCTGGACCCCGCGGTGTTCTTCGATCGGGTCTGTCTCTTTCGCTACAAGAAAACTTTGAGTAAGGATCGCTGATCATGACCTTCAAGACTTCCATTACCCAGTGGTCCAACACGACTTTCTATAGCCAACGGCTTCAGCAATATATAAAGGGGGTTGAAGGGGAAAAGCTTCAAGCTTATGTGGATAGTGTGGGGGTGCCAACGATTGGATGGGGATTCGCAATAACCGGTCCCAGGGCGGTTCCTGGCTTTGAGAACTGGTTCATTCAAACATATCTTGGGGTAGATAACCCTCCATTGACATTGACATTATCGAACACGGCTCAGGCGGACGAGAACACTTTCTACGCGGCACTAAGGAACACTCTAGACACCTGGTCACAGGGGCCAAACTCGACAACGCAACTCCAATCCGCATTGAATGGAATATTGGAGGCACGCATTCAATTGATGAACGCGACCAATTCGCCATACAGCGCGAATGATCTGGTACTGATTGGTACTCCACCCAATACATTCGAATTCAAAAGTTCTACAGATGTTGCCAACGCTTTCGTCAATGAAATACAACAACATTACGAAGACACGTTAAGCGGCACAGCCACTTTGATCGGCATATTCCCCGGAATCTCACCTTCAGATGAGCGCATCGCATTATTTTCCCTGTTATACCAGGGGGAGATTCATCCACCATTTACGGGCCTACTCAAGGCAGCGCTGAGCCTGCCCAACCCGAATGATGCGAGAGCGGAGGCATGGTACACGATTAGGTATCTTCGACCTTATGCGAAAACTCGCGACGTATGGCGCAATTATACGGAAGCTGCGATGTTCGGCCTCTACGGCCCCGACACGCCTAACCCCGGTCAGGCGCTCGCGATATACCGAATGTACACGCGTAACGCCGACGCCATGGTGAACTTTGACACGTCACATTTGACAACATCGATAGTCAATAAGGCCAACTCTAGTTTGGCGGGTCTTGGTTCTGTGAGTGACTTGGCATCGACATTGCAAGACGCAGCGACGGAGTTGATTAACACGTACTCCCCAGGCAAGAACTTTGGCTCCTTGAACATCTTTGTCGCAAACAATGGATTTTCAGCGGATATGGTAAAGGGCAGGCTGACAGGGCCTTACGCAGGTGTTCTTCTGATTGCAGCAGACGGCAGCGATACCTTGGTCGGAACTAATGGAGATGATATGTTGGTGGCGGGGACGGGCAACGACCTTCTTAAGGGCGGTGCCGGCAACGACATCTATCAGATAGGTGACCCCGCGCCGGTCAACAACGTCACCGACACCATCGACGACAGCGATGGCAAGGGTAGCATTTGGGTCAACGGCACCCAGCTTCCCACCACCCCGCTCGTGTACAGCGGGACACCCGGACTGTGGACTTCGGGCAGCACCCAATTTCAGTTCGATCCCCTCAAGAAAACCCTCACTATCAGCCAGGGGCTCCTCGGCACCGATCAGATCGTCATCGACAACTTCGACGTCTCCAAAGCCGAGACGGACCCGAATGGCTATCTGGGGATTCATATGCAGTCGGCGCTCAAGCTCATGTTGGGCACTGACCAACTCTCACTGCTGCAAATCCTGACCAAGGCCAACTCGCCCATTGACCCGCCCCCCGGCGCGCTCACCTTGACCGCCTACGTCTCCGCGATCAGCGACAGTCCCCAGACCATCACCCTGAGCCTGGCCCAGGGCGACCCGACTGCCTTTGCCGTCGATACCGGACATGGGCTGGTTGCCTTCAACAACAATGCTGTCACCGTGACCGTCGCCCCGGGCAACGACAGTGTCAGCTTTTCACTGGTGAATACCAAGGATGTTCCCAGCCCCGAGGCCATCAAGCTCACCGCGACGTTTAACGATCCCAGCACCGGCACACCCATCAGCAGTACCGTCGAAGTCGACTATACGGCCAGTCCAGCCTTGAGCCCTAGCCCGACCAACGTCGTTACCGGTCAACCGGTGGATGCCAATCAGAAGGCCGCCGATTACAACGCCGACATGTTCTATGCGGGCACCCCAAATGACGACCAGATCAACATGGGGAACGGCACCAACTTCCTCGATGCGTCTTCAGACAGCCGGTCCGGAGGAAACGATGTGATCGTCGGTGGCACCGGACGAGACTACATCTATGCCTGGGGCGGCAATGGCAACAATGTGATCAGCGGCGGTGGGGGTCAGGATCTCATCTGGGTGGGGGACGGCACCAATCGCATCTACGCCAACAGCCAAACCGATCTCGCCACGGCCCTGAGCCAGGCGGCTACGTTGACGCCCACCGGGCAGAAGGGCAGTTTCATCGCGGTGGGCAGCGGCGACAATACCCTGGTGGGGGGAAAGGAACTCCTCATCGCAGACAGTTGTATGCGATGGGAAGTTTGCGCGGCGAACGATGCGGATGTGAGCATTGCTGCATGAACACATCTCTCAGACGGGCTTCAATCGCAGGGCTTTTCTTCTATGTGATGGGTGGTCTTTTCGTCTCACTGCCCGCGAAGGCAGACGATTACAGGCTTGATCCAGCACCCAAGGAAATGATTGATTGGAATTGGGAGAAATATCCCGTTGCCCAAGACAAAGAGGTTTGTTCCCTCTATCTCAAGAACCTGCGGTACTTCGCGCGGCGCAACGAACCGCTGTCTTGCGGGCAACCGATCGCGCCGATGCTGAAGGACAAAATCAAGACGGCGGAGTGGGAGAACCTTGACCCGGAAAAGTATCGGAACCTGGCCAAAGACATTGTCAAGTTGGCGGAGTTCAAGCAAGCCGATCCGTCCGAAAAGGAGGCGGTGGAGACGGTGCGAAATTTCAAGGAACGTAGCGGCTTCGTTTTTCGTCGGCTCAAATTTTTCCTGAGAGGCAGTCCAGGTGTTGAAGAAGGCAGCAATCACCCGCTGCCCGAACAAGAGTACAACGTTATTCAGTATGGCAACGATGCAACCAATCCTGACAATCCCCTTTGGCCGGATCGTTGTCGACCCTCGGTGGGTAGAGGCACAAATAGTGACGGGGCTCGGTTGTATATCGCCGACAAAGACATGAACCATGTTTTTGGGGAAATATTGGACTGGAGAGGTCGTTATCTCCAAGATCTATGGCTCATTAACAACCGCATTTATGGGGAAAGTTACGATGAAAAAGGTGATGTCAAGCTGACCCAGCTCCGCTTGAATTACCCAGTGTGGTTCGAGCCCATCTGTCTTTATCACTTCAAAAAATCACAAAAGAATACACTCAAGGAGTAACCACCATGACCATGAATTATTCCTCAACACTTGATTCCACAACCTATCTCCAGCAGCTACAAGCTTTCATCAAAGCTGTCGAAGACGAAAAATTCCCTGTCTATGTTGATTCCACCGGCAACCCGACGATAGGCTGGGGGTTTGCGCTGAATGACGCGCATCTGACAACGATCAATGCCCTGAATAACATTATTGAACAGGTGTTGGGAGTCGACAAAAATAGGAAGGACGCAAATAACCAACCAGCGCTTTCCTCTACAGCCCAAGCCAGTGAAGCGGAATACGAGAAATCACTCATAGCCATCCTAAACCAATCTTGGCCAGCGGACACGACGACAGATCAAACCGGACAGTCGACGAAAGACTTGCAAGCCGCACTGAAAGCCAAACTCGACCAACGCGCCGCCGACATCGTGGCTCACAAGAATGGCTACACAGCGGCTGACCAAGCAGCCATAGGCACGCCCGTAACAGCGTTTGCCTATAGCACGGCAAATCAGATTGCGGCAACCTTCGACGTCATCAAACCAGTGATAGACGGTCGTCTGAATGCTTCACTTGGATCGACAGTGCCCAATACCAATGAACGCATCGCCCTCTTCGCCATGCAATATTTGGGCGCAATGAATTCTAAGATGAAGGGCCTCCTCAACACTGCCTTGAACCAGAGTGATCCAAATGATGCAAGAGCCCAAGCTTGGTATGCGATTCGATACCTGAATCCGGCGAAATACGCGCAGCGCTCTTACATGGAAGCCGCGATGTTTGGGCTGTTTGCACCTGGACAAACCGTAACAGAGGGTGCGGCGCTTGCGGCTTATCGGGTATACACGCAGCACTCGACCGACATGCTGGCGTGGGACACAAAGCATTCGGGAGATCTTGTAAATGCCAATGATAATTTGGGAAGTCTTGCTGACGCCTTAGATGTGGAGGAGACCCTTTGGCCTGCCGCAACCGAACTGATCAATACCTACGCCCCCGGCCAGAGCTTCGATCCACTAAACATCTTCGTCGCAAGCGATGGATTCTCGGACACTGTAATTGGCAAGCTTACGGGCCCCTATTCGGGTGTATTGCTCATCGGTGCTAACGGAAGCGATACCCTTATAGGCACGACAGGCAATGACCGACTGGTCGCGGGAACGGGAACTGATACGCTGGTTGGTGGCAATGGCAATGACACCTTCGTTGGCGGAAGTGGAAATGATCTTCTAATTGGTGGCGTTGGCACGGACACCTTCATCTATTCCGCGGTCGCCAACAACCAAAATGTCACGGAGACTATTGATGACAGCGTCGGCAAAGGGCATGGATCGATCTGGATAGGTAGTACCCAGCTTCCCACCACGAAACTCCAATATAGCGGAACACCGGGTCTATGGACGTTAGGCACCACTCAATTCCAATTTCAGACCAACCAAGACGGGAGCATTAAACTGACTATCAGCCAAGGGCTCCTAGGCAACGGTCAGATCATCATTAACAACTTCGATTGGTCGAAAGCCCAAACAGATTCCGGCTACCTCGGCATTCATTTGCCCACAGGGGTTTCGATTCAGGAGGGCAGCAAACCACTCACCGTTGCGCAGATTTACGCGCAGACCAACACCGCCATCGATCCGCCGCCTGGCGCCCTTACCCTCACCGCCTATGTCACCACCATCAGCGACACGCCCCAAACCCTCACCCTGAGCCTGTCCCAAGGCGACCCGACTGCCTTTGCCGTCGATACCGGGCATGGCCTGGTCGCCTTCAACAACAACGCCGTCACCCTCACCGTGGCCCCGGGTGATGACAGCGTTAGCTTTTCTTTGGTGAATACCAAGGATGTCCCCAGCGCCGAGGCCATCCAACTTACGGCGACGTTCAACGATCCCAGCACCGGAACACCCATCAGCAGCACCGTCGAGGTCGACTATACGGCCAGTCCGCCCTTGAGCCCCAGCCCGACCAACGTCGTCACAGGGCAAGCGATTTCGGCAGATCAAAAGGCCAGCTATTTCAACGCCGATACCTTATACAAAGGCACCTCCAACGACGACCAGATCAACATGGGGAATGGCACCAATTTTCTGGATGCGTCGTCGGGCACTCTTTCCGGTGGCAATGATGTGATCGTCGGTGGCACCGGGCGAGATTACATCTATGCCGGGGGCGGCAATGGCAACAATGTGATCAGCGGCGGTGGGGGGCAGGATGTCATCTGGGTGGGGAACGGCACCAATCGCATTTATGCCAACAGCCAAACCGACCTCGCCACTGCCCTGAGCCAGGCGGCTACGTTGACGCCCACCGGGCAGAAGGGCAGTTTCATCGCGGTGGGCAGCGGCGACAACACCCTGGTGGGCGGGAATGGCAGTGACCTGTTCGTTCTTGGAGGCGGCAACGATATCGTCATCTGCGGTCCGGGTAATGACACCATCGTTGGAGGGGTAAAGGCCACTGCCGTCGTGCCTGATTGGTCCACGCAAAACAACGTCCAAACAGGGCCGGGCGCGCCCTCTTACACGGTCTTAATCAAGGAAACAAGTTTGTCCAGCAGCGGTGGGTATGTTGGCCCCGCTATTTGGCCGGAGGCTAACATTGTTGAACCCGATGGAGGCGTGCCAGCGGGCGGTGGCAGCGAAACCATCTTCGGGGGTGCGGGCAATGACATTATCTGGGGATCGAACGGCCCAGGCAACTATATCGACATCGGTCAGGGCAACAGCACGGTGTTCAGCGGGGCCGGCAATGACACCGTCTTCGCAGGCGCGGGGAACAGCACGATCAATGGTCAGGCCGGCGACGACTATATTGAGGGTGGATCGGGTAACCAATATATCGAAGGGGGATCGGGAAACAACACGATCTTCGGCGGAACGGGCAGCGACACCCTCTACGCCGGTCAGGCCGGCTCGAACTGGGACACATTCAATCAGGGCAACAACTACGTCGACGGGGGAACCGGCAACAGCCTGATCTTTGGCGCAGGCGGCAATGACACCTTGATTGCCGGATCGGGCAGTACCACCATCTTGGGCGGCGCCGGCAACGAATCCATGGAAGGTGGCGACGGCCACAGTGTTCTCTACAGCGGCAGTTCGCAGGGTGTTGGCAGCGATACGCTCGTCGCGGGCAACGGCGACAATACCCTTTACGGTGGCCAGGGCACGGATTTCATCTACGGGGGCAATGGGACTGACGTCATCTATGGCGGCAGTGGCGCGACGGAGATCAACCTGGGCGATGGCGGCACCGCGACCAACCCCAATCAGGTTCATGTCGGTTCCGGCATCACGACGGTCTATGGCGGATTTGGCGTCGACCAGATATACGGGGGCAGCGGCCAGGACACGCTGATTGCGGGGGACGGTAATGCGACCCTGCAAGGCGGCAGCGGCACGGAAGAAATGATGGCCGGTGCCGGCACCGATATGCTGATTGCCGGTTCGGGGAATGACACGCTGTTTGGCGGCGCAGGCACCGCCACCCTCCAGGGCGGCAGCGGCACCACCCTCATGGTGGCAGGGGGAGGCGATAACACGTTGATTGGCGGCAGCGGGCAGAACACCTACGAAGTCGATCCTGGCTTTGGCAACGTGGCCATCCAGCCGGGCTCGGCCGGCGATACCCTGCTGTTCGGCTCCGGCATCGGCCTGGCCGATCTGAGCGTGACCGGTAATGTGAACGCCGCCGGTCAATCGGTGCTGGAACTCGATGTGGGCAGCGGCGGCAGCATCAGCATCGTCGGAGGGCTGACCGACTCCCTGGATCATTTCAACGTCGGCGGTGCCACCTACACCCTCCAGCAGCTTCTGCAGGTGGCCAGCACCACTCCGAACGAGGTGGCCGGCGCGACGGGTGATTTGATCTTTAGCGCGACGGCCGGCGATGCCCTGGCGGGGACCGGAGGCAATGACACGATCGCAGCCTACGGCGCCAACACCACCCTCTCGGGAGGGGGAGGCGACACCACCTTTATCGTTACCGATCCGACCCAGGTTGTCGCAGAAGCGAACAGCAACGTCAATGACGCCATCCAGTCGTCCGTGAGCTATGTGCTCCCGGCGAACGTGCAGAATCTGACCCTGTACGGTCAGGGTGACCTGAGCGCGACGGGCAACGATCTGGCCAACGTGCTCAGCGCCAACGGTGGCAACGATAGCTTGATCGCAGGGTCTGGCGTGGCCACCCTGGTCGGCGGCGTCGGCAAGGATACCTTCGTCGTCAACAATACCGCCGACGTGGTGCAGGCTCAGGCAAACGCCGCGAGCAACACCGTGCAGTCTTCGGTCAACTATGTGATGCCCGAGAATGTGCAAACCCTGATGCTGACCGCTAACGGTGATCTGACGGCAACGGGTAACGACCAGGCCAATGTCATCCAGGCCAACAATGGCAACGACACCCTGATCGCCGGTTCGGGAATCACGACGCTCGTGGGCGGGATTGGCAACGACACCTTTGTGGTGAACAACGCGGCGGATGTGGTCACTGCTCAGGCGAATCCCGCCAGCAACACCGTCCAGACCTCGGTGAGCTACGTGGCGCCCGCCAACGTGCAGAATCTGACTGGCACCGGCACGGCCGACCTGAGCCTGACCGGCAACAACGTCGCCAACATGACCCTTACCGCGAATGCCGGCAATGACACTTTGCGCGGAGGAAGCGGGAGCGGGACGCTGGTGGGGGGAGCCGGTCAGGATACGTTCGTGCTGGCCGCAGCTGGCAATTACACGGCGATCAAGGCGGGGGCCACAGACGCCACGGTCCAACTCGATCCGGGCCTGGTCTTCTCCGATGTAACGGCCGTGCAATCGGGTAACGATCTCGTGCTGCAGGTGGGGGGGACGGCGAGCAGCCTGCGCGTCCAGGATTATTTCCTCGATCCCCAAGCGTGGACCATCCAGGATGCTTCGGGCAACAGCACCACCGCCCAGGCGCTGCTCGACGCCACCGCCCAGGCTTCCGCGAATACCTTGGCCCAACTGGAGAGCCAGTTCTTTACCCAAGTGAAGGCCGGATACATTCAACAACTCGTGGGCTGGGGATTTAGCCGGCAAGCGGATGGCAGCTGGTACATCGGACCGTCAGCCAATGATCAGTCCGCTGGCGCTCAATACACGGTCCAGAATGATACGACCAACTATCTCATCCTCAATGATTCGGGTTCCGTCCAGCAGTCGACCCTCACCAACCAATACACGGCCTGGACCTCTAGTGGCTTATACATCGAGGACCAGCGCTACACCATCCAGAACGTCGTGATCAACGCGGCCAGTCCGGTTGTTGATGTGGGCCAGAATTCTACGATGAACAACGTGCTGGACAATGTCTGGCTGAGCGTCAACTGGAATGCCCCTCAACTCGTATCGACTCAGACCTACCATTACGCGCGGCCAGTTGGCAGCTCAGGGACAGGTGCACCGATTGTCATGTCCGAATACGGGACCGTCCAGGACTATGCTGTGTCAGGTACACCCAGTAATGGTCTGGCAGGGTCGATCCTGTCTGCGCCGGGTAGCCTGACTACCCAGGGCGATTTCCCGCAGGCGATCCAGTCCCAATTCCTGCACCTGCAGACGACCGACCTGATTGAGCAGCTCAACCTCGGCTCGGGCGATCATACTGTCAATGCTTCAAGCGTGACGCTGGTGAATGCCGGCAGCGGCAATAACACCATCTGGAACCCTGGCTTCGTCGATGCCGGCACGGGCAACGACGTGATCTATAACGCAGGCACGGTCTATAGCGAAAGCGGCAATGACACCATCTATGGCGCGAATTCGGTGTACGGGGGCTCCGGCAATGACTTGATCGTTGGGGCCTCAACCGTGATCACCGGGTCGGGGAACGACACGATCTTCGGCGCGGGGCCCGGAACCGTTACGGTCAATCCGGGCATTAGCGGGATGGACGTGATTGGAAACGTCAGTAATCAGGATGCCGCTTTCCTGGATGCCTACTACCAGGCACAAGGCATCAGTGATGGTGCAGAACGTTATCAATACGCGGACCTGTACCATCTTGTGTTGCCTGATTCTGTATGGCGCGGGTGGAGACACTTTAGCCCCGACGGCTACTACACGGCTCAGGATGCTCTCAACATTATGCAGGGGTTTGGCTATACGGACACACTGCAGCAGGCCATCGACAGTGGTCTCCTCACCTACGTCGCCCCGTTGCCCAGCCTGATCAGCCTGAAAGACGGCGCCCAGCCGGCGGCATACTATGCGACCTCGGGAACACCGGTCACGGCAACCATCGCGGCCAATAACTTCACCGCGCTGGCGCCGTATTTCGACTCGGGCGCGGTTCCTGCTGAGACGGTCCACTTTGGCCCAGGCATCGGCTTGGCCAACTTGCAATTCTTCTGGGGAACGGTGACGACGGATGAGGGGGGCTACGCCCTACCCGGACCCTATACGACGCTAAACATCTCCTGGGGCCAAAACCAGGGCATCCAGGTGATCATGCCCCATCAGAACGACCCGATCGGCTCGGGAGTGCAGGAATTCGTCTTCGCGGATGGCACCACGATGAGCATGGCGCAGATGATTGCCCTGGCCCCGCCGGCGCCGAGCTTCGATCCGGAAATCTTCAACTTCAAGCCGGGCATGGGGCAGCAGGTGTTGCCTTCCTATGCGCGGCAGGTTGTGTTCGGTGCGGGCATTAATCTTTCCAGTATGAGCCTAAGCCAGAACGGAACGGACCTGGTCCTGGCTGATCAAGGCGGCGCGGATACCCTGACGATCCCCAATGGGGCCGCCGATCCAACTGTCATTAACAGCCTGGCCTTCTCGTTCGCCGACGGCAGCACATTGAGTTATGCAGGTGACGGACAGGGCGATGCCACCTTCACCCATTACAATAACCAAGGCAACAAGATCGGTGATTTGTGGATCCATAGCGACGGCTCCTCGGGATCGGATACCTACAATCCGGCAACCGGCGCCTCCTCGGGCCACACCCTGTATGCCGATGGCAGCACCAGCACCTACACGAACGATGGGCAGGGCAACAGCACCACCCTCCAGTACGATCCCCAGGGTCATGAAACCGGTGACCAATGGACCAAGAGCGATGGTTCCTCGGGCTACGATACCTACAACGCCGTCACCGGCGAAGTCACCGGCAGCAATGCCCCCGCCGGGGCGGGCTACCGCTACACCTACGACAACACCCAGAATGTCGGCGGGGTGAGCGGAGTGAGCGAATCCAAGGTCGACTACACCTATAGTGACGGCTCGACCTACAGCACCGACACCGTCTCTGACCCCAACGGTTCCTACCAGCAGAGCTGGAGCAAGAGCGACGGCAGCAGCGGCAGCACCGACTACAATGCCGCGAGCGGCGAGGTCAGCGGCAGCAATGCCACTGCCGGGGCCGGCTACAGCTACACCTACGACAACACCCAGAACGTGGGCGGCGTGAGCGGCGTCACCGAGTCCAAGGTCGACTACACCTATACCGATGGCTCGACCTACTTCACCGACACCGTCTCCGATCCCGATGGCTCCTACCAGCAGAGCTGGAGCAAGTCCGACGGCAGCAGCGGCTCCACCGACTACAACGCCGCGACCGGCGAGGTCAGCGGCAGCAACGCCCCCGCCGGGGCCGGCTACAGCTACACCTACGACAACACCCAGAACGTCGCTGGGGTGAGCGGCGTCACCGAGTCCAAGGTCGACTACACCTATACCGATGGCTCCACCTACTTCACCGACACCGTCTCCGATCCCAACGGCTCCTACCAGCAGAGCTGGAGCAAGTCCGACGGCAGCAGCGGTTCCACCGACTACAATGCCGTCACCGGCGAGGTCAGCGGCAGCAACGCCACTGCCGGGGCCGGCTACAGCTACACCTACGACAACACCCAGAACGTCGGTGGGGTGAGCGGCGTCACCGAGTCCAAGGTCGACTACACGTATACCGATGGCTCGACCTACGCCACGGATACGGTCAGCAATCCGGATGGATCATATTTCCAGAGTTGGTCCAAATCGGATGGCACCGCAGGCAGCAGCGCGGTCAATGCCAATGGCACCCTGGTGGGAGATAGCTGGGTGAGTTTGGATGGCAGCCAGGGCGTAGATGCGGGCGGCAACCACCTGCTCATGGGGGGCGCGGCCAACGATGCGCTGTCGGGCCAATCCGGCAACGACCTCTTCATCGGCGGCCCAGGAAACGACACCATCACCAGCGGTTCCGGCGCCAACATCATCGCCTTCGACAAAGGCGACGGTGCGGATGTCGTCAACGCAGCGGCCGGAGCAACCAACGCCCTATCTCTGGGCGGTGGCATCAACTACGCCGACTTGTCATTCTCCAAGAGCGGCAACGACCTCATCCTCAACGAAGGGACGGATACCCTCACGTTCAAGGACTGGTATGCGTCAAGCGCCAATCAGAACTTCGTGACCCTGCAGGTTATCGAGGCGGCCAGTTCCACCCACGATGCCGCTTCCACCAGCGCGCTCTACAACAATGATGTCGTGGATCTCAGTTTCACCAGTCTGGTAAACCAGTTCAATGCCGC
This sequence comes from Thiobacillaceae bacterium, assembly GCA_049578545.1. Taxonomy (GTDB): domain Bacteria; phylum Pseudomonadota; class Gammaproteobacteria; order Burkholderiales; family Thiobacillaceae; genus DASQBT01. Next base: position 11,986 of record JBAUMF010000057.1, on the reverse strand, counting down.
GCTCGCGGACACGCCCACCCTGACCCAGTGGAGCCTCACCAATGGCTTGCTCACGGCCTACCTGAGCGGCAGCAATACAGAGGCGATAGGGGGCGACCTGGCCTATTACGATGGCTTGAACGGCGGCTTGAGCGGCATGAATGTGGCGGCGGCCCAGGCGGCCTTGCGGAATCCCTCGTTCGGGACCGCTGCGCAGTCCATCAGTGCCTGGTCAAGCATCAGCCAGGGTGCGGTGGCCATCCATTGACCCCGGACTCATCACGACTGGAACATTGGAAATAAATAGAAAGCTCGAGACAGAACGTCGATGAAATCGGTATCAAGTTCTAGAGTGCTAAAGCTGAATGCGGAGCGGTGCCGGTTACGTTTGCCAAGCACGCGTCCGGCCGACCTGCCTTTGGCTTCTCAGGTAGAGGGAATCCATGGCTGAATCCTCCCCTGTCCTCTCTGCCGACGCGCTCGAATTCGCACCGGGGCTGCTGTCCATCCAGGAGAGCCCGCCCCGGCGTTTGCCGCGCACCGTGCTGTATGCGGTTGTTGCCCTGTTGCTGATCACCGCCGCGTGGATGGTCTTCGGCCGGCTCGATATCATCGCCAGCGCCGAGGGCCGCCTGGTCCCGAGAACCTACGTCAAGATCGTCCAGCCCGCCGATGCCGGCATTGTCGAGCAGATCATGGTGCAAGAGGGTCAGCACGTGAATGCCGGCCAGGTCCTCATGCGCATGGACACCCAGATTGCCGATGCCGACACCAAATCGATCAGATCCGAGTTGACCCTGCGCTCCCTGCAATTGCGCCGCATCGACGCGGAACTGGGCGGCCATGAAATGGCTCGCCAGCCCGGCGACCCGGACGACCTCTATCGGCAGATCGACAGCCAGTTGCATGACCATCGGCAGGCCCACATCGAATCCCTCTCCCAGGCCCAGGAAGCCTTGCACAAGGCCCAGCACGACTATGAGGCGGCCCAAGAGGAGTTGATCAAGATCAAAGAAGTGACCCCGATCCTCAAGCAACAGGCCGATGCCTACGAGAACCTGGGCAAGGACGGCTATGCACCTCAGGTGACGGTGCGCGACAAGTCCCGGGAGTATCTGGAGAAGGCCCAGGACCTGAATGCACAGCAGGATACGGTCGCCAGTCAGTCGGCCGCCGTGGAAGAAGCGCGCCGGAACCTCGCCGGGATCACCTCCAAGTACCGCAGCGATCTGCAGAACGAGCGGGTGGATGCGGAAGGGAACTACCGCAAACTGCAACAGGACTCGGCCAAGCAGGAGCACAAGAATCAACTGCTTGAACTCCGCGCTTCCCAGGACGGCATCGTCAAGGACTTGGCCACCCATACCCCCGGCACCGTGGTCTCGCCGGGCACCGTGCTCTTGTCGCTCGTACCTGACAGCGAGGCGCTGGTGGCCGAAGTGAGCGTCAAGAATGATGATGTCGGCTTTGTCTATCCGCACCAGAAAGTGAAGATCAAGCTGGCTGCCTATCCGTTCCAGAAGTACGGCATGCTCGACGGTGAAGTGCTGACCATTGGCCCGGATGCAAGTGACGCCAACGCCACGCAAACCCCCTCCAACAGGGATTCCTCGTCCACGCACTCAGATCAAACGCCTCCCCAGCTCACCTACAAAGCGCTGGTGGCCCTGTCCGGCCAAACCCTGCATGCGCAGGGCGAAGACCTCAAGCTGGTTTCCGGCATGCAAGTCACTGCGGAGATCAACCAGGGCAAGCGCTCCGTGTTGGAGTACTTGTTCTCCCCCATCCAGAAGACCTTGCAGGAAAGCGGACGGGAACGGTGAGCGATGGGCTGCGACGGGTCTGGCCTACGTTAGGCCGGGAAGCGACGTGGGGTCTCGCCCTGCTGGCTTTAAGCTTGCCGGTGCAGGCGTCCGATCTGCTGCGGATCTACCAGACGGCGCAAGCCAACGACCCCACCTTCCAGGCGGCCCGCCATGCCTTTGACGCTGCCGCACAAAAGCTTCCCCAGGCCCGGGCCGGTTTGCTGGCCAATGCCAGCTTGAATGGCAACGATGGCCGCACCCATGCCAGTACGGAATTTAGCGGAGTCTCCCCGGTCACCCGGGACATTCGCAACTGGACCTGGACCTTGCAGTTGAACCAGCCCGTGGTGCATCTGGAGAATCTCTATAGCTACCGAGAATCCGGCTACCTGGTTGAGCAGGCCCAGGCGCAGTTCGAGCAGGCGCGAGCGGATCTGATCCTACGGGTGGCACAGGCCTATTTTGATGTGCTGGTCGCGCAGGAGGCAGTGACGGCGGCCGACGCCCAAGTGTCTGCCATGCAGGAGCAGCTTGCCCAGACCCAGCATGGCTATACCGCAGGCACCTCGGCGGTGACCGACGTGGACGAAGCCAAGTCACGCTTTGAGCTGGCCCGGTTTCAGGCGGTCTCGGCCGCCAACGAACTGGATGCCAAGCGCAGTGAATTGCAAAAGATCACCGGCGAGTGGCCCGGAACCCTGGCGGGTTTCCAGGCGGCGAAGGTGATCCCCCAACCCACGCCCGACGATCCGCAGGCCTGGATCGGCCAAGCCAAGAATGACAATCCGGCGGTGCACGCGCAACAGGCGGCGCTTAAGGCAGCCGAGGCGGAAATCAGCCGCAGCCGCTCAGGCCACTTGCCGACCCTCGACTTGACTGCGTCTTACGGCGGCAATTACTCGTCGGACAACCTGACCAATCCGGTGGATTATTCCACCCTGTACAAAAGCTGGCAGGCCGGCCTGCAGCTCGCGATCCCGATCTACGCCGGCGGCGCGACCAGCTCCAAGGTAGTCGAGGCAATGGCCAAGCGCGAACAGAGCGCCGCCGAACTGGAAGCCGCGCGGCGCCAAGCCGCCACCGATGCAAGGCAGGCCTTTGAGGGAATCAAGAATGGGCTGGCCCAGGTGGACGCGCTGGAATCGGCACTGCGTTCGGGTCAAAGCGCCGTGAAGGGCAATGTGGTGGGCTATCGGGTGGGGTTACGCATTAACAGCGATGTGCTCAATGCCCAGCAGCAGGTGTATACCACGCTGCACGACCTGGCCAAGGCACGCTACGACACTCTGTTTCAGGGATTGAAACTCAAGGCGGCTGCCGGAAATCTAAGTGAGGCGGATGTGGGGACGATCAATGCGTTGCTTGTGGACGGGAAGTGAGTCGGCGGTTTGAGAAAGGAGGATTTGATGTCAACCAATTTCCTGCGTGTAAAGAAATCCAACGATTAAATGACCGTCGCTTGATGGGCTCTCGATGGCCGATCACCGACACCGTTAACGTAGCCAACTCGTAACTTGATGACGCTATTTCACACAGATGCGTGACTTCTTGAGACTTATTTAGACGTTGGCGAGCGCTGTAAGGTCTTGATTCATAATGTCCCCGTGTCCGTGATTGATTCTACGAACCAGGGGGTCGGGAGTTCGAATCTCTCCGGGGCGCCAATATCAAACTGGAATCGTGATAATCCAGTTACCAGATTTGTCCAAACCCGCGAGCCGCAAACAGCTCGAAGTGCTGTGACGTATTTGTGCCATGACATGCCTGGGCTGGTGCGAATTGAGGCTGTGTGACGTTGGGTTGTGCTTTGGCAAGCGCTGTAAGTGGTTGATTTATAATTGGCCTGATCCATTGGCCGCGCTTCGTAATCAGTAGGTCGCACGTTCGACTCGTGTCACCAGCACCATTTATATAATAATAACAATGGCTTAGAGATATGAACCACAAGCCTTTCAAACTTCGATTAGCTCCGTGTAGACACTAGGGAAGCGCTGAACAAATCTTCTTATCTGGGATAATTTGGTAATTGCTACTGAGGTTGCTACCCATGTCCCGCCAATCCAGCTTTGCCGACCTTGATTACCTGAACACAACCCCCTCGCCCTTGGAGCACGCGCAAGGCTAACCGTGCCGCCCAGGCGGGCGCCGCTTCGCGTGCCATGGCGAACCCCAGTCCGCGGCCGTCTCCGGGCGAGTCGGGAATACGGTAAAAGGCATCAAACACCCGCTCGCGCTCCGCAGCCGATATGCCCGGTCCCGAGTCGATGACCTCCATCACGGCCTCGTCGCCTTTCTGGGCCAACCGCATAGTCACCTCACCGTCCCTTGAGCCAATGCGCGTATTGCGGCGGAAGAACATTCTGGGCATCAGGAACGCCGAGTACTTTCGCCGCATGGTAGGGGAAATGTGGATCGTCCAATTCTTTGTGCGCAAGCATGACGAGATCGGCCTGTCCGTCCGCAATGATCGTTTCCGCCTGCTGCGGCTCTGTCACGAACCAGCCGACAGCGGTTGGAATGCTTACCGCCTCTTTGATTTGCTTGGCGATCGGTGCCATGAACGCCGGCCCCCACGGCACACCGGAAACATCGGGCGTGTTAAAGCCGAGACTCACATCGATCATGTCGAGCCCTTGCCGCTTGAAAACTTCCACCAACGCAATGGATTCCTCCAGCGGCTGGCTTCCGTCCTTAAAATCACTGACGCCAAGGCGGATCATTAATGGATGTTTCTCCGGCCACACGCGACGCACCGCCGTCAGCGTATCAACCAGGAAGCGCGCGCGGTTCTCGAAGCTGCCGCCATATTCATCCGTGCGCTTGTTGGCGAGCGGTGAGAAGAAGCTTTGCGCTAAATAGCCATGCGCAAAGTGGAGTTCGAGCCATTCAAAGCCCGCTTCCAAGGCGCGCTTTGCAGCCGTCACAAAGTCATTCTGCGCACAGACGATTTCGGCCTTTGACATCGAATGCGGTACCCGTGGCAGATTTGCTCCCCAAGCCTCGGCAGAGGGACCAACGATTTTCCACGCACGCGGATCGCTTGCCGGAATATGATCGTCGCCGTCCCAAGGCTTGTTGGCCGACGCCTTGCGGCCTGCATGCGCGATCTGGATTCCGGGAACCGCGCCGTGCTTCTTGACGAAATTAGCGATAGGTGCGAAGGCTTCCACCTGCTCATCGTTCCACAGACCGGTGCACCCCGGCGTGATGCGGCCTTCGGGCGATACTGCCGTGGCTTCGGCGATAACTAGTGCGGCACCGCCGACTGCGCGCGCGCCAAGATGCACCATATGCCAATTGTTCGGGACACCGTTTTCGGCAGAGTATTGGCACATCGGCGAAACGACGATGCGATTGCGTAGCACCGCGCCTTTCAGACGAAATTCAGAAAAAAGTTGAGGCATTGTTCCGATCCAAGGGTAGGAAATAGAAGACCACCTTGGAGAGTGTCTCCGCGGCTACACAGGTGGTCAATCTGGGATCTTGTGCTGAGAGCTGCCGAGAAATGTTCAGGATCGGGATCCGATTACTGCCTGGGGCCACCAGACCGGCTAGGCTCGGCCGTCTGGTGGCCCCAGGCACGAGTCGTCCCAATTCGCCCTATGATCGGCGACGGCGGCCCTTGGTCTCGCGCCTACGAGGCGGTTAAGCGAACCGCCCCCCACATTCTTGATGAGCAGGTGCCCGAGCTGCCGCTCGGCGCCATGACCGCCGGGGACGATGGAGACGGGGACTTTCAACATAATGGCTGAAACCCTTGAGGCGCCATGGGCGCGCACTTCCGCAGCCTCCAGGCCGTCGTCTTGCGTCCAAATTGCCTAACCATGGATGGGCCCAGTCATCTCATCCGTTGCGGCGGCAATGACCTCGTCCGGGCAAGTCAGGATCAGATCCTGCGGCCGGCTGCCGCCCAGAAAGCCATTCGCGCTGGCGAACCAATAAGCCACCTCCCAGGCATCTCGGCTCGCTTGAAACACGGCGAGCACGTGTGCCACGGCTGCGATCGGCCAATAGGTTTCGGGGTTGAACGCGTAGCCGGGGTAACGGTCCGCACCTTCATGCCGGATGGCGAAGATCCGCCCTTCATTCCTCCACTGCTCCAACTGACTCTTGTAGAGGGAGAAGCCCGCTCGCTCCACGACCTGCCCAGCGGTCAGCCATTCCGCAGCTGCCAGGACCGCATTCCGTGCGTTGACGATCATGGCGGCTTCGGCCCCATTGGCAGGTGGACGTGATACCACCTTGTTCTGTTGATTGACCTCGGGGCCCCACCCCAGGCGAAGAAGCGCCAGGGCGAGCATTCGCATGGCCTGCGCCTTGCTGCTGTTGGCCGGGACGCAAAACTCGGTCGCAGACAGCAGCAGCGTCCCTGGTGGGATCGGGATGAGGTGCTCCCGGTCCTCCAAATAGAGCGCGCGACCCTCAGGGTTGGTGACGAGCGTGCCGTATACGCCTCGGCCCTCAATGCCCTTTATGTCGAAGACCCAGCCATCGGTGCCCTCTCGGCGATACAGGTAGTCAATGCGGAACGTCATAGCAGGCTCCCGGTGCAGTACGACTAAATGGCGTTGGAGAGATCACGATTCCAATCCGGCCGCCAGCTCACGCAGCCGCGTTCGCATCAAGCTCAGGCTGTGGCTGTCTGGCGCCGCAATGCCGAGGATGGAATCGGAATGCACTAGGCGATGCGCGTGCTCTTGCGGCCAGCGTTCGTTGGCCGCACCTTGTTCAAGGGCGCCAGGCAAGCTTTCACCGGCCTTGCGTTCAGATCCAACTCCACCAGCAGATGCAGAATTTCGGCTCATGTTTGGAGCGTGCCGTGGCTGGGGGCGCTGCGCAAGTGCAACCAATGTTGCACAATCCAGTATCCACGCGGGTTTCCGGGACGTTCCCGTTTTTTGTTGCGATAAGTCTTTGTTGTCTTCTTGCAACGTTTCGACCAAGCATTCTGTCAGCGAGAAGTCAGCTGAAAATGCGTGAAGGCTTTGGCCGTCATCTCTTCTCAGCAGGCGCTTGCCCCTTCGCGAGGGGCATCGATAGCATCCGCCACCGCGTCACTCTGCCCACCCCAACTCGATCACCTCCTGCATGGCGGTGTTTGATGCGGGGTACAACCATGAGTGGCCCGACACCTTCGAGGCTTTAGAGGCCTGGATAAGCGGCCAACGATCAAGCTCTCGAGGCATCCAAGCCTGAGAATGGGTAGCGCGGACTGGGCGGGCACGCTCTTCAAGCAGCCTCGGCTCTATCCAGAGACGGCGGTCTCTGCACCTGAGCCCCGCTCGCCGGCAGAGGCGTGAACGGTGCTGCCACTTCCCTGAAAAACCGCTCCAGCGTGGGGCGTGCTTCCCTTGCCTCTGACTCGCCAAGCCCCCTGAGCCTGGGTATGCCGCGTGCGTTATCCAACTCGAAGGTTGGCGTAACCCAAACCGCTGTGGCCGCTTGGGAATCTGGCAAACGGGAAGTGCCAAAGGGTGACAACCTCTTGAAGCTGGCAGAAGCATTGGGCTTCGAGACTGGAGAACTGATGGCGATGACCCGTGAGAGCCGCAAGGAATCAAGCGAGGAAGTTCACCTGCTTGCGGCATTTAGGTCGTTGCCAAAAGATCGTCAGTTGATAGCGATTAAGCTGGTTGAGGCACTGAAGTAATTCTTCCGCGTCCTGCCAACAGCGCAAGTTCAAGCGCTATCGCGTGAACGTCCCATCGTCGAGCTTATGTGGAGCGCTACATAAGGCCGATTATGTAGACCGCTCGATTATGTGGAATTGAGCCTGTGGATACGCGCCAACCGCTGATGTGCAGAGGCCGCGTGTATTTTGTTCTCCACATAATCACAGGGTCTTCAGGAAGTCGATCAGCGAGTCAGGCGCACGGTAGCGTTGAATCTTGACGTCTGGTTCATGAAGCCTGGCCAAGGCACGTTCCTTCATGGTCAGATCGGCCTCGATGTAGTGGTGCGTGGTGGCTGGACTTTCATGGCCAAGCCAGAGCGCGATGACGCTGATGTCGACGCCGGCCTGCAACAGGTGCATCGCCGTGGTGTGGCGGATGGTGTGCGGCGAGACACGCTGTTGCGTCAGACGGGGATGGTGTTCTGAGGCTGTTCGCACCGCCAGCAACAACCGCTTCGTCACATTCGAGCGAGTCATCGCGCTCCCGTCGCGGCTTGGCAGCAGGGGCGATGCCGCCGTGAACTGATGATTGAAACGCACCCAGGCCCGCACCGCCTTCACAGTCGAATGCCACAGCGGGACGCTCCGCTGCTTTCTGCCCTTGCCGTGCAGATGGACGCAAGCGGCGGCGGCGTCGAGCACCACGTCGCCGACTTTGAGACCGACGATCTCCGACACGCGCGCGCCGGTGTTGTACATCAGCAGGAACAGTGCGTGATCCCGTTGGCTCAGCCAGGACTCATCCGGCGTACCGATCACCGCCAGCATCTCCTCGCGAGACAGATAGCCGAACATCGGGCGCTCGAAGCGCTTCACCGGAACGCCCAGTGCGCGTTCGATCACCTGTAGTGACGCCACGTCCCTATGCGCAGCGAACTTCAGGAACGACCACAGCGTCGCCAGACGTGCATTGCGGCTGCGCACGGAATTGTGCCGCTGGCATTCCAGATGATCGAGGAAGGCCATGATGAGTTCCGGCGTGATGTCGGCCAGCGCCATGGCGGCCGGCGACTTGCCCAGACGCGCTTCTGCAAAGTTGATGAAGAGCACGAAGCCATCGCGATAGGCAGCGATGGTCTGCGCGCTGAGCGCCCGCTGTTGAGTCAGGTACTCGGCGAAGTAGGTTTGCACGAGTGCGGCAAACGAAGGCGGTAACTTGGTTCGCTTACTCATTGCCATCTCCCGAAAGATTGGCGAAACGCTCGAACTTGCCGCCGGCCAGCGCCATCAATTCCGGAACGGCCGTCAGATACCAGTAGGTGTAGAAGATCTCGGCGTGCCCCATGTAGGTCGACAGCGCCAGCATCATCTGGTCGATGTCGGTGCCCTCGGCATGCCAGAGCATCATGCGGCGGACGGCAAAGGTGTGGCGCAGATCATGCAGCCGTGGTGCCGCATGGGCGCCGCGATTCACCCAGCCCAGGCTGTCACGCAGTGCGGTGAAGACGCGATGGGCCTGTCGCTCGCCGAGCGGCAGCCCCAACCGCCGGCCACGACTGCCAATGAGGAAGAGCATGCCGGGCGTCACAGGAACGTGCCGTGCACGTTGCTGCCGGTAGCGTGCCAACGCGGCAATAGTGCTTGGATGCACGGGCAACTGACGTGACTTGGCGAACTTGGTCTGCCGAATCGTCAGCATCCCATGCTTGAGATCGACATCGGCATCCCTCAAGTGAATGGCCTCCGAAACCCGCAAGCCGGTCGAGGCCATCAGGCCAAAGAGGGCTTCGTAAGTTGGCGGGCGTATGCTCCCCTGCGGTCCGAGCCGACGGGCCGCCGCCAGCAATTGGACGATTTCCTCCTCATGGAAGATGTGTGGGGCGACACGTCCGGGCTCCGGACCAAAGACCGCTTCCTCTGGCACTTCGGTATCCGGCTCGAACTGCTTCAGGTAGCGGGCGAAATGGCGAACCTTTGCCAGACGGGCGGCCCAGGTGGATGGCGTGCCACGTTGCCACCTGTCCTGTCGCGCCCAATCCACCATGAGATCAGCCGTCAGTGGCCCACGGTGATGCCGGTCGGCAACATACCGGACGAATCCGGCCAGCAGCGTATCCCTTGAACGCAGATCGAAACCGAGGCGCCGCCGCTCGGCAAGATAGTCGTTGATTCGCTGCTGCAATCCGATGCGCGCGCTCATGATGCGCTCCCGGGCCACGGCAGGGCAACGGCCGACAGCTTAGGTGTGTCGAGCTTGGCGTAGATCAGGGTGGTGTTCAGCGAACGGTGGCGCAGCAGGTCTGCGACTTCCTTGAGCGAACTGCCGCTCTCAACCAAACGACAGGCGAAGGCGTGGCGCAGCGCGTGCGAACGTGTATGCGTCAGGCCGATGCGCTGATACGCCCATCGGATCACGCCTCGAACCGCACCGGCAGTCATCGGTCGATCATGATCACCGAGGCGTGGAACGAAGACCGAAGGGTTGGCTGTACGCGGTCTCTCGTTCTGCAGATAGTCCACCAGCGCCTGCCCGGTTTCCATCGGCAAAGGCAGTACGTCCTGCCGCAGTGATTTCGTGCCCCGTAGCGTTACGATGCCGGCACGCCAGTCGATGTCGCCGATCTTCAGGCTGGCTATCTCGCATGACCGCAGCCCCATGTCCAACGCGCAACGAATGATGGCGTAACCGCGCTTGGGCCAACGGAGATCGGCGGTAAATGAGTTCAGCAGGCGCTCGATCTCGTCCGGCTTGAGCGCGCGGGGCAATGACGACAGCCTCCAGTGGACGGGACTCTGGATGACGGCGGTGAGCTTGCCTACCGGATCGCCGCAGGTCGCCCGATAGCGAAGGTAGCTGCGCAGTGCCGCTGCGAGATGCGATGCATTGGAAGCCGTTCTGTGCGCCTCCAGTTGGCGGGCAAGGAATTGGCGAACGTCATCGGGTCGCAGCCGCGATATATCGATGGCGCGATCCTTGAACTTCTGTTGCAGCAGCAAGCCTGCGACGTAAAGCCTGTCCTTACGCGTAGTTGCCGCCAGCCCTCGTACATCGCGCAGATGTGCGTCGTAGCGGCACAACTCGCCCGCAATGTGTGCTGGAAATGATGCAGAGGACCGAGCCTTTGGCGTGGGTCGGTGCGAAGCGGTGGGTTTCATAACGGTCTCCTGAAGTGGACCGCCACTTCAGATCACCGCTGAAATTATGTCGAGCTTGCCATTACATCAATCGCCGAAGAGCCACGCCGCACATGGCGTCCGAAACATGCCACCCCCAATAGTCCACATAATCGAGCGGTCTACATAATCGAGCTTATGTGGAGCGCTACATAAGGCCGAGGTACCGACTGATGCCTGAAGGTAATCAATGACTCCTCTGGTAGGAGTGAACCGTCATTCAAACTCCGAGCATTTGCGGTCGACGACAGGCCGGTCATGGCCGAAAGTGACGGTACGGCCTGGATCCCGATAACAGATGTTGGCAGAAAACAGGTGGCTTGACCGAAGTCAGGGTGCCGAGATCCGTGACCCACTCCTCTGACTGATAACGATCTGACGAAATCGAACGGGTACGGAGAATGGTATTTACCCCCTGCCCTGCAGCCCGGTTTCAGGCGATCACTTCCAGACCGCGCTTTTGCACCAGGTGCAGAAGCTTGAGTGCGGTACCCGTCGGCTTCTTCTGGCCAATCTCCCACTTCTGTACCGTGGACACGCTGGTGTTCAGCAGCCGGGCAAAGACCGCCTGACTAACCCGTGACGTCTCACGGATATGCTTGATTTCCTCCGGCGCCAAAGGCTCGACCGGCGGCAGGCACAGGCGATCGAATTCGCGCAGTGTGATCTGGTCCATCACGCCCGCCTTGTGCAGCCCCTTCGCAGTGTCGTGAACAGCTTCAAGGATGGGTGATTTCGTTTTGCGCATTGCAATCTACCTCTATCAATTCACCGGCGCGCTGTGCCTTGCCGAGCGCCTGTGCCGTTAGTGACAGCAGGTGGGCAGCCAACTTCTTCAAGGCCTCTTCTTCGTCCTTATCAATGTTGCTACGCTCGTTCTTGGAGAAGCCGTACACAAACACCCAGCGGTTTCCCCGATTGGTGGCAACCAGCGTGCGAAAGCCGCCACTCTTTCCCTGTCCGGGCCGTGCTATCCGTTTCTTCAGTAGCCCGCCGCCCAGGTCAGCTTCATAGAGCCCTGCCGTCATCTCGCGGATAGCCATGCAGAGGCTGGACGTGGTCAATCCTTGTTTGCGCGCCCAACGATCAAACCATCGGGTCTTGTAGATCGCCATGCCCTGCCTCCCAAGCGTATGTATAGCACTAGGTGCTATAGCTGGCAAGCTAATTTTAAATGGTAAACCGGTTCATAAAAAAAGCCCGTTCCAAGCAAAATATAGGGTATCCAAGGCATTCTTTATGAACCAGTATCTCGCGCAAACCCGCATGGTTGCTGGAAAGTTGAGATGATTCGTAATCAGTAGGTCGCACGTTCGACTCGTGTCACCAGCACCAATAATCAAAGGGTTAGACGCTGCTTTAACCCTTCTTTATTTCTGCTGTGCCGTAGATGTGCCATTGAGCAGATCGTCCA
>JBAUMF010000056.1:0-3283 GCA_049578545.1 Thiobacillaceae bacterium | reverse complement strand
CTGGAAAACCGTCCAAGGTCATCGCGTCGCTAGTGAACATCAGCGAAAAGACCGTAGATGTGCATCGCCACAACATACTGAAAAAGACATCGATCAAATCGGCCGCGGAACTGGTTCAGCTGTGGATTGATGCCAGGCAGCAAGCAGCCTGAGCATTCCATAATCGTGTTTCAAGCCTTTGTCCCGGACACGACGATAATTCCCCTAATCCGTCTGGAGGCTTCACGGTTTCTGCCCGTTGGTTCTGGGATGCAACCTCAGTAAATAAATCCTTACATCGCTACGCTCCTTTCTTGTATAGATTCAAAGTCTCCCATCTGTTCAAGGAGCAGCGAGATGGATAACAAAAGCAATTCCTTGTTTCCGCGATCTGTATTTAACACGTCGCGACGGGGCTTTTTCCAGAAAACCGCGGCCTTGGGTGGCCTCGGCTTGTTGGGGCGTTCCGGCCTGCGTCCTGCCTCGGCCGCCACGGTCGAGTTGCCCATGGTCAATGGCCGACGTGAACTGGCCGTCTATCCGCAGAAACGTGAGCTGATCCTGATGACGGCGCGCCCTGTTCAACTGGAGACACCGTTTCACATCTTCAATGACAACGTCTACACGCCCAATGACGCCTTTTTCGTGCGCTGGCACCTGGCAGGCGTACCTACCCGCATCGATGCAACCACGTTCCAGATCAAGGTCCATGGCCGGGTCAAGCAACCCCTTGCACTGACAGTGGCTGACCTGAAGAACACGTTCCAGGCGATCGAAATTGCGGCGGTATGCCAATGCTCAGGCAACAGCCGTGGACTGTTCAATCCACGTGTTGCAGGCGGTGAGTGGGGCAACGGTGCCATGGGCAACGCCTTGTGGAGAGGCGTGCGTTTGCGTGACATTCTGAACAAGGCAGGCATTGAATCCGATGCCGTGCAGGTTCGGTTGAATGGCGCAGAAGGTCCGGTCCTGCCCGCCACGCCCGATTTCAAGAAGGCGCTGGACATGGACATTGCTCTGGGCGATGACGTGCTGCTTGCCTACAGCATGAATGGTGAGCCCCTGCCGCTGCTCAACGGGTTTCCAGTCCGGCTGATCGTTCCTGGCTGGTTCGCCACCTACTGGGTCAAGATGCTGGATGACATTGAAGTGATCAACACGACAGATCAGAACTTCTGGATGAATCCGGCCTATCGCATTCCGGATAATCCCTGTGCCTGCATCACACCTGGGCAGAACGGAGTGAAGACCGTCCCCATCAACCGCATGGACGTGCGTTCCTTCATCACCAGCCTGGCTGACGGGGCCAAGCTTAAGGGTGGGCATGCGCATGAAATCAAAGGCATTGCATTCGACGGCGGATACGGCATTGCGCGTGTCCTGTTTTCCAGCGATGGCGGCAAGCGCTGGGAAGAGACAAGACTGGGCGTGGACCTGGCAACTACAGCTTCAGGCAATGGAGCACAGCCTTCAAGCCAGAAGCAGGAGACCATTATGAACTGGCCTGTCTTGCGATCAACAACAACGGTGAAAGCCAGCGTTTTACACCACGCTGGAATCCGGCCGGCTATATGCGCAATGTTGTCGAGACCTATCGCATCAGCGCCATCTAGGAGGTGAATGATGAAAGCATTCGTAAAATCACTCGCATTGCGTGGGGGTCTTGCCGGATTGACCATGGCTCCGCAGGGATCGTTGGCGGAGGAGATGGGAGTTGTAACGATCCAGTTGCCGGCTGAGACCGCACAGCTCAAGCCTGGTCCAGGGCTTGAGGTGACACGCAATAATTGCATAACCTGCCACTCGGTCGATTACATCTACATGCAGCCACCGCTCACCAGGGAGCAATGGCATGGGGAGGTGATGAAAATGAAGAAAGTGATGGGTGCACCCATCCCTGACAACGAGGTTGACACCATCGTCCAGTATCTGATGTCGCAGAACGGGAAGAAGTAAGGACAGCAAATTCCCAACCCGATGGCGGGTTCAGTGCCCCTGCATTCTCTTAGGGACGCACGTCCGCCTGCTGGCCATGGTCTCTATGGAAGAAACTATGCCATGAACAATGCAGACATGATGCACAGAGGCTTTGTCACGCTGAAAATGGATTCGGTGATCCACTTTGCCCGCACCGGATCGCTGTGGCCGATGTCTTTTGGCTTGGCCTGCTGCGCGGTGGAAATGATGCAGGCCGCCAGTTCCCGCTATGACCTGGATCGATTTGGGGTTGTCTTCCGCGGCAGCCCACGCCAGTCTGATCTCATGATCGTGGCCGGGACCCTGTGCAACAAGATGGCGCCCGCTCTGCGCAAGGTTTATGACCAGATGGCGGAGCCGCGCTGGGTGATTTCCATGGGCTCCTGTGCCAATGGAGGCGGCCCTTATCACTTTTCTTACTCTGTGGTGCGCGGCTGCGACCGGATTGTGCCAGTCGATATCTATGTGCCGGGTTGCCCACCTACTGCAGAGGCATTGTTGTTTGGAATTATTCAGCTGCAAAGAAAGATTGATCACATCAACACATTCGCCCGGTAATCAGGCCCAAGATGCTGGATGTAAGGTTGCCCATGCCGGTCACGCCTGCGGCACCTAAAGATATCTTTGCGCAGATAAAGAACCCGGCAATACGTTGGCTGCCGGCACTGAACTACCTTGAGAGAGGCTGCGGTCAATCGGCTAGCAGGTTCTTCCCCAGCGCGAAATGCCAAGCGGCCCAAGTCCAGATCAACGCGGTCATGAATATCGTATTTGGGCTTTTCTATCAATGCTTGATGGTTGACTTTACAAGGAGGCAATATGAAATCGCAACTCCAAAAGACAGCTGCAACACGCCTGAAAGCAGCCAGCACCAAAGAGACACGGTTCCCTTCTGACCGCTCGCAGCGGATTGCACTGGCCGCCTACTTTAAGGCTGAGGCACGTGGCTTCATCCCCGGCCACGAACTTGACGATTGGCTGGAAGCTGAACGCGAGGTGATGGCGGAGACAGGCGACGAGGAGCTGGCGGCATGAAGAATGTTAGTCCACAAGTTTTGAGTGGTTACTCTTGAAGCTGAGCGTGTATACGACATGGAACTGGCGATCACTGACATGCACACCCCGCCCAAGAAGATCAACGACTACGCCGCCCAGATTGTTGAAATGGGCCTCAGCCCGTTCAAGGGCTTCTAAGGCGGGGGAGAGAGAACATGAGTGCAAATCAGCAAATGGCCGCCAAGTACAAGAACAGCTTCCTCAAGGAAGTCGAAGACCAGGTGGAAATGGGCGAATGGGTCAAGATGTGCATGCAGTGCGGCGTGTGCTC
>JBAUMF010000055.1:0-7803 GCA_049578545.1 Thiobacillaceae bacterium | reverse complement strand
TCGCCTGCCCGCCAAACTTCTTCGACAAAATGGTGGTGATCGCCGCCGTCAGCGTCGTCTTGCCATGGTCCACGTGACCAATCGTCCCCACGTTTACATGCGGTTTCGTACGTTCAAATTTTTCCTTAGACATAAAACGCCCCCGTAATCACTGTCAAGTCAAACACTGCGCTGCTTAAATCACTCTCACTACACAAATCTCATGGTGCCCATGGGCAGGATTGAACTGCCGACCTCTCCCTTACCAAGGGAGTGCTCTGCCACTGAGCTACATGGGCGCTGCCGCCCATGAGGACGGTTGCAATACAAACCTCTGGAGCGGCGAGCGGGAATCGAACCCGCGTCATCAGCTTGGAAGGCTGAGGTTCTACCATTTAACTACCGCCGCCCTAACCTGCCCCAAGTATCTACTGCCAAAACCCAAGAAAACCCTGGTGGTGGGGGAAGGATTCGAACCTTCGAAGGCAGAGCCGTCAGATTTACAGTCTGATCCCTTTGACCGCTCGGGAACCCCACCGAACGAAAGGGCGAGATTATCGCGTGTTCCAGCGGGGGTGTCAAACCTTAAGGCGGAAAAAACTTGACATTGCCAACGGTCCGCACGTCACTTGAGCAGAACCAGGCCTCTTGGCATACCACAAGCAAGATCACCGGGCTCACTATTCAGCAAGGAAAAAGACAAATCAGACGTTGAACAGGAAGTTCATCACGTCCCCGTCCTTGACCACGTAATCCTTACCTTCCGAACGCATTCTTCCAGCCTCCCTTGCACCCTGTTCACCCTTGAAAGTGATGAAATCGTCATAGGAAATGGTTTGCGCACGGATGAATCCTCGTTCGAAATCGGTGTGAATGACGCCGGCAGCCTGAGGGGCAGTATCACCCTTGTGTATGGTCCACGCCCTCACTTCCTTGACCCCCGCTGTAAAGTAGGTTTGCAGGCCCAAGAGGTTGTAAGCCGCGCGGATCAACCGGTTTAGACCGGGTTCATCCAGACCCAAGTCGTCGAGGAACACTTGCTTGTCTTCGTCACTCATATCAACCATTTCGGATTCGATGGCCGCACACATCGCCACTACCGGCGACCCTTCGCTCCGGGCGTGGCTGGTCACCCGGTCCAGGTGAGGATTGTCGGCAAAGCCGTCCTCACGCACGTTGGCCAAGTACATGACCGGCTTGGCAGTAATCAGGCAAAGTGGCTTGAGCAGTGCTTTTTGCTCGTCGTCCAGCTTCATGGTGCGCACCGCCTTGCCTTCATCTAGATGAGCCAGTGTTGGTTCCAGCACGGCAACGAGCTTCTGCGCTTCCTTGTCGCCCGCGCGCGCGGCTTTCTGGTAGCGCGCCAACGCCTTTTCGACGGTAGCGAGGTCGGCCAGGGCCAGTTCGGTATCGATGGTTTCGATATCGGCAATCGGGTCCACCCGTCCGGTAACATGCATGACATTGCTGTCTTCGAAACAGCGCACCACATGACAGATGGCATCCGTTTCGCGGATGTTGGCCAGAAACTGGTTGCCAAGGCCTTCACCCTTGGAAGCGCCCGCCACCAAGCCAGCAATATCGACGAACTCGACGATCGCAGGCATGACGCGTTCCGGCTTGACGATTTCTGCAAGCGCTTTAAGGCGTGGATCAGGCACTTCCACCACGCCGACATTCGGTTCGATGGTGCAGAACGGGTAGTTTTCCGCGGCGATGCCCGCCTTGGTCAATGCATTGAAGGTGGTGGATTTACCCACGTTGGGC
The DNA here is from genome assembly GCA_049578545.1 of Thiobacillaceae bacterium. Taxonomy (GTDB): domain Bacteria; phylum Pseudomonadota; class Gammaproteobacteria; order Burkholderiales; family Thiobacillaceae; genus DASQBT01. The sequence continues at coordinate 6,057 of JBAUMF010000055.1, read as the reverse complement.
AATCCCACGATGCCGCATTTCAAGCTCATTCTTGTGCTTTCGTGTGTAAACGCTGCATGGCGGCGGGGAAATCCCCTGTGGTTAACGAAGGCAATTCATCAAGGCAGCGTGCCAATGCAATAGCTATGGCCTCCTGCTCATGTTGCCGCGGCCGGTGCAGTACAAAATCAACAACATCCTGCGTCAGGCTGAGACTGCGCGGGTGCCCTATACCCAAACGCAGTCGCCAGAAGTCCTTGCTGCCCAATTGGGCCTCGATGTCTTTGAGGCCATTGTGGCCGCCATTGCCGCCACCCTGCTTCAAACGAACCTCGCCAGGCAGTAGATCCAATTCATCATGAACGACGAGGATTTCTTCCGGATTGATCTTGTAGAAATGCGCCAAGGCAGCCACCGACCGGCCCGAGCGATTCATGAAAGCAAGCGGCTTTAGAAGCCAGACATCCTGGCCATGATGCTTGATTCGCCCCACCTCACCGAAGAAACGTGATTCAGGCGCCAGCGTAATACCCATCTTGCGCGCGCAAGCGTCCACAAACCAAAACCCGGCATTATGCCGGGTTTCAGAATAATCGGGGCCGGGGTTACCCAGCCCCGCAATCAGGCGCAGAGCAGCCATTGGCTAAGAACACCAGCCGAATTTACGCTGCGGGAGTCTCACCGGCAGGTGCCGCAGGAGTTTCGGTTGCTTCCTCAGCGCTGACCTTGGGCGGTGTAATAACGGCCACAACAGGATTTTCTGATTTCAGATGGGCAACGGGCTCCACGCCGGCTGGCAATTCGAGATCGCCAACGTGGATCGACTGTCCCAGTTCCAACTGACCCATGTCGACTTCGATGAACTCGGGCAGGTTGCCTGGCAGGCATTCGACATCCAGCTCGGTCATTACGTGGCTAGCCAAGCCATGGCCCAGCTTGACGCCGGGAGAGGTTTCCTGGTCTTTGAAATGCAGCGGTACCTTAACGTGTATTTTGTGAGTCTTGTCCACACGCTGAAAATCGGCATGGAGAATTTGCTGCTTGAAAGGGTGCCATTGCAGCTCACGCAGCAGGGCCATTTGTGTATCTCCATCCATTTTCATGTTCAGGATGGAAGAATGAAATGCCTCATGGCGAACCTGTAGAAACAGGTCCTTGTGGTTCAGAACTATGCTTTCAGCGGGCTTGTCGCCGCCATATAGAACGCCTGGGACCAGGCCCGCGCGACGCAGACGGCGGCTCGCACCCGTACCCTGCACGTCACGCTTTTTCGCGATCACTTCGTTTTGCATGATATTTCCTTGAAATAACCTTCCGCGACCAGAAGGCTGGAAGCAAGTTAATAAATTGCCTTGCCCGCTTCCAGAGGGCAAGGCGGAGTGCGCTTACTCGATAAAGAGTGAGCTCACCGAATCTTCATTGCTGATGCGGCGTATGGTTTCCGCCAACAATCCGGCCACCGACAGCTGGCGGATTTTGCTGCATGCCTGTCCTTCTTCCCGCAACGGAATGGTATCGGTCACCACCAGTTCATCCAGCGCGGATCCCTGAATTCTTGGAACTGCAGTGCCCGATAGCACCGGGTGCGTACAATACGCCATTACCTTCGACGCTCCATGGTCTTTAAGGGCCTGTGCCGCTTCGCACAGCGTATTGGCCGTGTCTACCAGATCGTCCATGATGATACAGGTGCGATCCTTCACATCACCGATGATGTTCATCACTTTCGCCACGTTTGGCTTGGGCCGACGCTTGTCGATAATCGCAAGATCGCATTCCAGCCGTTTCGCAATGGCTCGGGCGCGAACCACGCCGCCCACATCCGGAGATACCACCATCAGGTTGTCGTGGTCGTGCCGCCAGATATCCCCCAGCAGAATTGGGCTGGAGTAAATGTTGTCCACGGGTATGTCGAAGAATCCCTGAATCTGGTCCGAGTGCAAATCCATTGTCAACATCCGGTCTACACCGACGCCCTGCAACATGTTGGCAATCACCTTCGCCGTAATCGGCACACGGGCGGAACGGGTGCGCCGATCCTGACGTGCATAACCGAAATAGGGAATGGCTGCAGTGATCCGTCCCGCAGATGCACGCCGCAAGGCATCTACCATAACCATGATCTCCATCAGGGTGTCGTTGGTCGGCATGCAGGTGGACTGGAGCACAAACACATCGTGCCCACGCACGTTCTCCATGATCTCAACGGCGACCTCACCATCGGAGAAACGACCAACCGATGCACGCCCCAGATGGAGATTGAGGTGGCGCACCACATCTCCTGCAAGACGCGGATTGGCGTTACCCGTAAATACCGTCAGATTGTTGAAAGCCACGCTCCACTCCAGCAGCAGAATGAAATAGCCGCATCGGTTGTGGCTATTCGCTGTAATCTTTGGCAGGGGAGGCAGGGATCGAACCTGCGAATGTCGGAATCAAAATCCGATGCCTTACCACTTGGCGACTCCCCTACGAAGCAATCATTTCAATTGACTGCCTCAAGCCGCCAGCTCGTACAGGGGGTGCCTGTCCAAGCCGGCCGCAATAAACCCTTGCATATCTGCCGGCATCCTGTCCAGAATTCCTTGAGCAGCCGTCTGGTCAGAGACTTCCAGAAACAAGCAGGCTCCAGACCCCGTCATTCGTGCCTTGCCAAAAGCGTTTAGCCAGTGCAGATGCCGCACTATTTCAGGGCTGCGGGAAAGAACAACGGGCTCAAGATCGTTGTGACCAACCCCGGCAGAAAAGTCCGGTATTTTGATGGGAGGTGTGTTCCGTGTCAATTCCGGCGCGGCGAAAATCTCGGCCGTAGAGATCCTAACAGGAGGCATCAAGACCACATACCAGGCCGGCTTCAACACGACAGGCTGAAGTCTTTCGCCCACCCCTTCGGCAAAGGCCGACTGGCCGAAGACGAAAACCGGCACATCCGCCCCGAGCCTCAATGCCAGTTCTTCCAACCGCTTACGCGGCCAGTTAATGTGCCAAAGGCGATTCAGGGCCAGCAGAACGGTGGCGGCATCCGAACTTCCGCCACCCAGGCCCCCGCCCTGGGGAAGCCGCTTTTCCAGCCGGATATCGATACCCATTTTCGCGCCGGATTCCGCCTGCAACATACGGGCGGCACGAACCGTCAGATCCGTGTCTTCCGCTACCCCGTCAAGCTCGTGCAAGCGCACAATGCGCCCGTCATCGCGCAGTGCCAGGTGGATAGAATCGCCATGGTCGATAAAGCGGAAGACCGTTTGCAGCAGGTGATAGCCATCCTCTCGGCGTCCCACCACGTGCAAGAATAGGTTCAACTTGGCTGGGGCAGGATAGCCCCTCATTGCTGCCCCCAATGGTCGACAATCAGCTTGATTTCCAAAGCTTGACGTGTAATGAGGAGTTTTTTGGGCCGATCCTCCTTGTAGCTCAGATAATCAATTTTCCAACCATCTTGTTTGATGCGTACCACCTGACCTTGCTCATTAAGAACAAGCTCGTTGGGACTGGATGGATCAGGGCGAGCATTGATCCAGTAACTCATTCCACCCAACGGCAAACGAAAACCCAGCAGTTTTTCAGTCAAGGCATCTGCGTCAGGTGCAGTCTCTTTGCGGCCATCAGGTAATTGCAACATGGTTTGCCGTTCATTGCGCAGAATCTTGGCTACACCCTGGCCGAGAGGATCGGACAGTAAAATATCATCCACTCCATCGCTGGAGACCCACTGGAATTGCCCGGAAAAACTTTCTTCCTCCTGATGTACCGACACCCGGCCGGATAGACTCATGCTTGGACCGGTCTGCCCTGCAGGCTTTTCTGCGGGTGGAGGCGCATGGGCACATGCACCCAGAACAACTATCAAGGGCCATGCTGCACGTAGTACTCGATTCACCGGATCATTGTTTATTGAATTTCTTTACCGTCTCAATCAGCGCTTCGTTCTGTGGATTATCATGCAGGGATGCGTGCCACAATTTGTCAGCCTCATCCTTGGCGCCTTTCATCCACAGCACCTCCCCAAGGTGCGCAGCAATCTCGGGATCCGGCCGAACCTTGTATGCACGCTCAAGATATTCCTGCGACTTGGCGAGGTTGCCCTTGCGATACTGAAGCCAACCCATGCTGTCCAGTATGAATGGATCGTCGGGCGCAAGCGACAACGCCTTGTTGAGCAGATCTTCCGCCTCGGCCAGACGATCGGTTCGGTCCGCCAGAGTGTAGCCCAGCGCATTGTAGGCATGGGCATAGTCCGGTTTGATGCGGATTACTTTGCGCAGGTCCTGTTCCATCACGTCCAGCTTGTTGATTCTTTCCGCCGCCATTGCCCGGTCATAAAGTAGGTCCAGCGCATCAGGAAACTTCTTCAGTGCTTCGCTGAGTACGGCATATACACCTGCGTAATCGCGGGCATCGCGCAGTAATCCTGCCTCCGCCTGAACCAGCTGAATGCGCTGAACATCATCCAGCGTTGGAGTTTCCATCAGCAGTTTGCGAGCATCGGCGAGTTTCCCCTGATTGGCAAGAATACCTGCCTCACGGCTGCGCGCAGGAATCATGAACTCACCGTCCTGCACTTTCTCGTAAAATTCCATTGCGCGATCCAGCTGCTTGCGTTCTTCAGCAATCTGACCCAGATAGTAGCTAATCGTTTCCGGGTCCTTGTACTCAAGATCCTGGGCTTTAAGCAACAATCTTTCCGCTTCTTGCAGATCGGCCATTTGCAGCGCCAACAAACCCGATGCAAGCGTGATGTCCGCATTATCCGGGATTTCAATCATCAGTTCGTTGAACTGCTTACGGGCTTCGGCGTACTGATTCGCGCTCACCAACAGGCGCGCATAGGCCAGACGTACATCCCGTGCCTGAGGATGGCTCGCAAGAAAATCTTTCATAAAGGCCAGGGCCTCAGCCTTTGAGCCGCGCGCCAGTAGCTGTGCCCGCATCAAGGCAGCGGGTTCCCAACCGGGGCGCAGTTTATTCGCCTGGGTTAATGCATCCAATGCTTCGTCCATCTGTCCAGCATTGGCGGCTGTCTGGGCGATTGCGTACTGCGCTTCCGGAGACTGCGGATAGCCCTGGGCCAGCTTTTTCATGATCGCCAGTGCCTTGTCGGTATCCTTCACCTTGGAGAACATCATGGGCATGTGAAGGAAAGCCGACGGTCCCTCCTGGCCTTTTAGATAGCTCTCAAGATAGGGGGCTGCTTCATCAATCTTGCCCTGCGCAAGCAACAATGCCGCCACGGTCTGGCTGGCTCGAGGTGCATCAGGATCTAGCTTGACCCACAGTTTGGACGCTTGCAAAGCAGCTGCCTGATCCCTGCTGAATACAGCAATCTCCGCAGCCCGTTGGGCTATACGCGGATCCTGGGTTTTATTGGCAAGATCCAGGTAACCTTCCTCGGCTGTATTTAACTGGCCGCGCTGAGCAGCGACTTCAGAAACCAGGAATTCATACAAAACATCTGGAGTTAATTCCTGCTTTGGCAGATGAGTCGCGACGCGCAGAGGCTCGTGGGCTTCCACCTTAGCATTCTCGGCCTGCTTGACGACAATTGGAGCAGGCTGTTGCTGAACCACTTCTGGAGAGGGTATAACCGGGTTCTGACTGCATGCAGAGGAAGCCGCCAAGGCCAATAACAAGGGAAAGAGTTTTAAGCGTCCCATCACAATATTCACAAATTGATTAAGTCAGAGTATGACTATCCTACCCCATGATAATTCAGAGGCAAGCCGCCTCTTCTTGTTTTGTCTGAATTATTGGGTTCTAAGGGCCTTTGTCTGGTCGAGACGGGATGCGCGCCAAGCAGGCAAAAAGCGAATAAAAGAAACCTACAGTCAATGCCACAGACTTGCCGATGCAGTAACGTTCACGCAGGGCGTGTGTAATTTCACTCTCTGCGTGACCCGTGGCATTCTGATTGATTGCCGCAGCCATGATATAAAGCAGCGACACACGGAAAGTACTAGGGCCTGTTAACACAACCGCAGTCCTTCTATGATTAGGGCGAAATGAATAAACCCGATGAACATCACGTCGAGTTTCTCAAATCGGGAGAAGATGCGCCGGAAGCCTTTAAGCCTTCTGAAC
>JBAUMF010000054.1:0-15465 GCA_049578545.1 Thiobacillaceae bacterium | reverse complement strand
TCGCCTGCCCGCCAAACTTCTTCGACAAAATGGTGGTGATCGCCGCCGTCAGCGTCGTCTTGCCATGGTCCACGTGACCAATCGTCCCCACGTTTACATGCGGTTTCGTACGTTCAAATTTTTCCTTGGACATGTTCTGGCCCCCGTTAAAAGTTATTTCTTGCTACTGATAACAGCTTCCGCCACATTCTTGGGCGCCTCGCTGTAATGCTTGAATTCCATCGAGTAGGTCGCACGACCCTGGGACATGGACCGCAGATCGGTAGAATAACCGAACATTTCCGCAAGCGGCACTTCAGCCTTTATGGTTTTGCCTCCCAGCATGTCTTCCATTCCCTGGATAATGCCGCGGCGGCGGTTGAGGTCACCCATCACATCACCCATATAGTCTTCCGGTGTCTCCACTTCCACCGCCATCATCGGCTCCAGCAGGGTCGGACTGGCTTTGCGCATGCCATCCTTGAAGCCCATGATGGCAGCCATCTTGAAAGCCTGTTCAGAGGAGTCGACCTCATGATAGGAGCCGTCAAACAGCGTGACTTTTACATCCACTACCGGGAAGCCGGCGAGAACTCCGTTGTTCAGCGCATCACGCAGGCCTTTTTCAACTGCCGGAATATATTCACGCGGCACTGAACCACCTTTGATGGCGTCGACAAACTCAAACCCTTTACCCGCTTCATTCGGCCCCATCCTGAGCCAGACATGGCCGTATTGACCTTTACCGCCCGATTGCTTGACGAACTTGCCTTCCTGCTCGACTTCCTTCTTGATCGCCTCACGGTAGGCCACCTGGGGAGCACCCACGTTAGCTTCAACATTGAATTCACGCTTCATGCGATCAACCAGAATTTCAAGGTGCAGTTCACCCATACCGGAAATAATGGTCTGACCGGATTCTTCATCGGTACGCACACGGAAGGAAGGGTCTTCCTGAGCCAGACGACCCAGGGCGATACCCATCTTCTCCTGATCAGCCTTGGTTTTGGGTTCGACGGCAACGTGAATCACGGGCTCAGGGAATTCCATTCGTATCAGAATAATGGGCTTGTCCGGGCTGCAGATGGTGTCGCCCGTTATTGCTTCCTTCAATCCCACCGCCGCCGCAATATCGCCGGCCCGCACTTCCTTGATTTCTTCGCGCTGGTTGGCATGCATCTGCAGGATACGGCCGATACGCTCTTTCTTTCCTTTGACCGAGTTGTAGATGGTGTCGCCAGAATTCACCACGCCCGAATAAACACGGAAGAAGGTCAACTGACCAACATAGGGATCGGTCGCGATCTTGAACGCGAGCGCGGAAAACGGTTCTTCATCGGTAGCCCTGCGCTCAGCTGGGCCACCGTTCTCGAGTTCACCCTTTACCGGGGGAATATCCGACGGGGCGGGCATGTAATCGATTACGGCGTCCAGCATTTTCTGCACGCCCTTGTTCTTGAAGGCGGTACCGCAAAGCATCGGGACAATCTCGCTGGCGATGGTGCGGGTGCGCAAGCCTTTTTTGATTTCTTCTTCCGAAAGATTGCCCTCTTCAAGATACTTGTTCATCAGCTCTTCGGAGGATTCTGCAGCGGCTTCGACCATCTTCTCCCGCCACTCCTTGCAGGTATCAGCCAACTCAGCCGGGACATCTTCGTAGGTAAACGTCATGCCCATGGAGGCCTCATCCCAGTAGATCGCCTTCATCTTGACCAGATCGACGACACCCTTGAAGTTCTCTTCCGCACCAATTGGCACAACGATGGGAACCGGATTTGCGCGCAGACGGGTCCGCATTTGCTCGTAGACCTTGAAAAAGTTCGCACCGGTCCGGTCCATTTTGTTCACAAACGCCAGTCGGGGCACACCATACTTGTTGGCCTGACGCCATACGGTCTCGGACTGAGGTTGCACCCCACCCACCGCACAATAAACCATGCAGGCCCCATCCAGCACCCGCATCGACCGCTCCACCTCGATGGTGAAGTCCACGTGTCCGGGGGTATCGATAATGTTGATGCGATGCTGCGGATAATTGCTGTCCATCCCCTTCCAGAAACAGGTGGTCGCTGCAGAGGTAATCGTAATGCCACGCTCGCGCTCTTGCTCCATCCAGTCCATGGTGGCCGCGCCATCGTGTACTTCGCCAATCTTGTGGGAAACGCCGGTGTAATAGAGGATGCGTTCAGTCGTGGTGGTTTTGCCGGCATCTATGTGTGCGGAAATACCAATATTGCGATAGCGATCGATGGGGGTAGAGCGTGCCACGTTAAATTTCTCTGCTAGGGATGAGCTAATTAAAATCTGAAGTGCGCAAAAGCCTTGTTGGCTTCAGCCATGCGGTGCACTTCTTCGCGCTTCTTCATGGCCGAGCCACGGCCTTCGGCGGCATCCATCAACTCACCTGCCAAACGAGCACCCATGGACTTTTCACCACGCTTGCGGGCTGCATCGCGCACCCAGCGCATGGCCAGTGCAGAACGGCGCGACGGGCGCACTTCCACAGGCACCTGATAGTTGGCGCCCCCAACCCGGCGGCTTTTGACTTCCACCATCGGGCGCACGTTGTTCAGTGCAGCGGAAAATACTTCCATCGGATCCTTGCCTGATTTCTTGGAGATTTGCTCAAACGCACCGTAAACGATGCGCTCGGCTACAGACTTCTTGCCGGAAGTCATTATGGCGTTCATGAACTTGGAGACTTCCTGATTACCGAATTTTGGATCGGGCAGAATCTCACGCTTGGGAACTTCTCGACGACGTGGCATGGTTTCATTCCTCTCTTAATCAGGCAGCCTTGGGACGCTTGGCGCCATACTTGGAACGGGCCTGCTTACGGTCTTTAACACCAGCCGTATCCAGGGAGCCGCGCACAGTGTGATAACGCACACCTGGCAAATCCTTCACGCGACCACCACGAATCAGAACCACAGAGTGCTCCTGCAGGTTGTGGCCTTCACCGCCGATGTAGCTGATCACCTCAAATCCGTTGGTCAGACGAACTTTACAAACCTTCCTCAAAGCAGAGTTCGGTTTTTTCGGGGTAGTGGTGTATACGCGCGTGCACACGCCGCGGCGCTGGGGGCAGGCCTGCAATGCAGGCACTTTGCTCTTGACTACCGGGGCCTGGCGTGGCTTGCGGATCAACTGGTTAATGGTTGGCATCGATTCCTATCCGTATGCTTGGTCTTAAAACAACCGGGACGGCTTGCGCCGTCCCGTCGCTATTAAATTGCGTTAATTTCCGCGTTTATTTTACCCGGAAAAAGACGAATGATTTTAAGTACTGTCACCCCAACTGTCAAGCCACTTCCTGGTCTTCCTGGCTTGCCACGTCGCCTTCCTCGATAAGGCGCCCTTCTGCCATGTCTTCCCCTGCTGCCTGCCGCCGCCGGGTGTTATGGTAGGCCAAGCCGGTTCCTGCTGGAATCAGGCGGCCAACAATAACGTTTTCCTTGAGGCCGCGTAGTTCGTCCCGTTTACCCATGATTGCGGCTTCAGTAAGCACGCGCGTGGTTTCCTGGAACGAAGCCGCGGAAATAAAGGAATCCGTTGACAGGGAAGCTTTGGTGATGCCCAACAGAATAGGATCATAGGTTGCGGGTTGCTTATCCTGAGCGATCATTTCATCATTCATCTGCAGCACCTCAGAGCGCTCCACCTGTTCACTCGGGATCAGGCCGGTATCACCCGGGTCAGCCACATTCACCCGGCGCAGCATCTGCCGCACGATCACCTCAATATGCTTGTCGTTGATCTTCACGCCCTGGAGTCGGTAGACATCCTGAACTTCATCGGTAATGTAGCGGGCGAGCGCTTCCACGCCCTGCAGACGGAGAATGTCATGCGGGTCGACCGGCCCGTCCACAATCATCTCGCCCTTGTTGACCACTTGGCCATCATGGGCCGTGACATGTTTTTCCTTGGGAATCAGGTACTCGTGAGGCTGGCCGTCGAAGTCAGTAATCACCAGACGCTGTTTGCCCTTGGTATCCTTGCCGAATGAAACGGTACCCGTGATTTCTGCCAGCACACCTGCGTCCTTCGGTGAACGGGCTTCGAACAACTCGGCCACGCGCGGCAGACCGCCTGTAATGTCGCGAGTCTTGGAAGTCTCCTGTGGGATCCTCGCCAGAACATCACCCACGTTCACTTCCTGACCATCCTTCACCGTGATGATCGAACCAATCTGGAACGTGATGTTAACCGTGATATCCATGCCGGCGATTTTGACTTCGGTACCCTTTTCGTCGAGCAGCTTGACCTGCGGACGCATGCCTTTGGCGGCTGCGCCCTTCCGGCTCTTCGGATCGATTACCACAAGCGTCGACAGCCCTGTAACATCATCGATCTGCTTGGCAACCGTCACGCCTTCTTCCACATTCTCGAACCGGACCCGGCCCGAATACTCGGTAATGATGGGCCGGGTGTGAGGATCCCAGGTGGCCAGAACAGCGCCTGCCTTGATCTTGTCTCCATCCTTGACCGTGATGGTTGCACCATACGGCACCTTGTGACGCTCGCGCTCGCGTCCGGAATCATCCACGACGATCAATTCACCACTGCGCGCAATCGCAACCAGTTCCTTGCGCGTATTGGTCACGTAACGCATCGTGGCAGAAAAATTGATCGTGCCGGCCGACTTGGCTTCCAATTGGCTAGCTGCTGCCGCCCGTGATGCGGCTCCACCAATGTGGAAGGTACGCATGGTGAGCTGGGTGCCCGGCTCGCCAATGGACTGCGCTGCAATGACGCCGACTGCCTCGCCAACGTTGACCAGATATCCACGGCCAAGGTCACGTCCGTAGCACTTGGCGCACAGGCCATAACGGGTTTCACAGGTAAGCGGCGTCCTAACCTTGACTTCATCGATGCCAAGGGATTCAATCGTGTCCACCGTATTCTCATCCAGCATCGTGCCAGCCTCGAACAGGGTTTCCTGAGTTTCCGGATGGATGACATCAAGCGACGCAGTTCGGCCCAGAATCCGCTCGCGCAACGGTTCAACAACTTCACCCCCTTCAACCAGCGCTTTGACCGCCATGCCTTCCTTGGTGCCGCAATCGTCCTCGGTAACAACCAGATCCTGGGTAACATCGACCAGACGACGGGTGAGGTAACCCGAATTTGCTGTCTTCAACGCCGTGTCCGCCAAGCCCTTGCGCGCTCCATGGGTGGAGATGAAGTACTGCAGCATGTTCAAACCTTCCCGAAAGTTTGCAGTAATCGGGGTCTCGATAATTGAACCATCAGGCTTGGCCATCAGGCCGCGCATGCCAGCCAGCTGACGAATCTGGGCGGCTGAGCCACGGGCCCCGGAGTCAGCCATCATGTAAATTGCATTGAACGATTCCTGGCTGACTTCCTTGCCTTCGCGGTTCTTCACTTTCTCCGAACCCAACTGACCCATCATCGCCTTGGCCACGGCGTCACCCGCCCGGCCCCAGATATCCACGACCTTGTTGTAGCGCTCACCCTGAGTCACCAGACCCGAGGTGTACTGCATTTCAATTTCTTTCACTTCCGCTTCGGCCGCATTGATGATTCCCTGCTTTTCGCTCGGAATCAGCATGTCCTTGATTGCGATCGACATGCCTGCACGTGTAGCGAAGGTGAAGCCGGTATACATCAGCTTGTCAGCGAAGATTACAGTTTCGCGCAGGCCACAACGACGGAAGCTTCCATTGATCAAACGGGAAATTTCCTTCTTCTTGAGCGGCTTGTCGACGTAGCTGAACGGCAGCCCGGGAGGCAGAATTTCGGACAGCAGCGCACGGCCCAGGGTGGTTTCCACGCGCTTGATGGTCTCAACCTTCTCGCCATCCTTGATGTCCACTTCCTTGATCCGCACTGTTACGCGGGCGTGCAGTTCTGCTGCACCAGTGTCGTAGGCACGACGCGCTTCCGCTACATCAGCGAACAAGCTGCCTTCCCCCTTTGCATTGACCTTCTCGCGGGTCATGTAATACAGGCCCAGCACAATGTCCTGGGACGGCACAATGATCGGTTCGCCATTGGCCGGAGACAGTACATTATTGGATGCCAGCATCAGGGTGCGCGCTTCCATCTGCGCTTCCAGCGACAGAGGAACGTGAACCGCCATCTGGTCACCGTCAAAGTCAGCGTTGAATGCCGCGCACACTAATGGGTGCAGCTGAATCGCCTTGCCTTCAATCAGCACTGGCTCGAACGCCTGAATACCCAGACGGTGCAGCGTAGGTGCGCGGTTGAGCATGACCGGATGCTCGCGAATTACATCGGAGAGGATGTCCCAGACGATCGGTTCCTCATCCTCCACCATCTTCTTCGCCGCCTTGATGGTGGTTGCCAGGCCCATGACTTCCAGCTTATGGAAGATGAAGGGCTTGAACAGCTCAAGTGCCATTTTCTTCGGCAAGCCGCACTGATGCAGTTTCAGCTGCGGACCCACCACGATTACGGAACGGCCCGAGTAGTCAACGCGCTTACCCAGCAGGTTCTGCCGGAAACGGCCACTCTTGCCCTTGATCATGTCGGCCAATGACTTGAGCGGACGCTTGTTTGCGCCAGTCATGGCCTTGCCACGACGGCCGTTGTCAAGCAGCGAGTCAACCGCTTCCTGCAGCATGCGCTTTTCGTTGCGCACGATGATTTCAGGTGCCTTCAACTCGAGCAGGCGTTTCAAGCGGTTGTTACGATTGATGACGCGGCGATACAGATCGTTCAGATCAGAGGTGGCAAAGCGGCCACCATCCAGCGGCACCAGTGGACGAAGTTCGGGTGGCAGCACCGGCAGCACTTCTAGAATCATCCAGTCGGGCTTGATTCCGGAGCGCTGGAATGCTTCCAGTACCTTGAGACGCTTGGATGTTTTCTTGAGCTTGGTATCCGAAGTGGTCTTGGAAAGTTCGGCGCGCAACTGCTCGATCTCGCTGGGCAGGTCGATGCCGCGCAGTAGTTCGCGCACCCCTTCGGCACCCATCAACGCCTTGAACTCATCGCCGTATTCTTCAACCTTGTTAAGGTAATCATCTTCAGTCAGCAACTGACGGCGATTGAGCGGCGTCATGCCGGGCTCGGTCACCACATAGGCTTCGAAATACAAAACCCGCTCAATGTCCTTCAAGGTCATGTCCAGCACCATTCCCAGGCGCGATGGCAGAGACTTGAGGAACCAGATATGGGCAACCGGCGATGCCAGCTCGATATGAGCCATGCGTTCACGGCGAACCTTGGACAAGGTGACTTCCACGCCGCACTTTTCGCATATCACTCCGCGATGCTTGAGACGCTTGTACTTTCCGCACAGGCACTCATAGTCCTTCACCGGGCCAAAAATCTTGGCGCAGAACAAGCCATCGCGCTCCGGCTTGAAGGTACGATAGTTGATAGTTTCGGGTTTCTTGACTTCACCATACGACCAGGCCCGGATCTTATCCGGTGACGCGACACCGATCTTGATCGCGTCAAACTCCTCTTCCTGGGTGGCTTCCTTAAACAGATCCAATAGTGCTTTCATGACTGATCCCTACCCGATTAATAACGTTCCAGATCAATATCGATACCCAGACTGCGAATTTCCTTCACCAGCACGTTGAAGGATTCCGGCATGCCGGCGTCGATCTTGTGATCACCCTTGACGATGTTTTCGTAAACCTTGGTGCGGCCCGTGACGTCATCAGACTTGACGGTAAGCATTTCCTGCAGCGTGTAGGCAGCACCATAGGCCTCCAGCGCCCACACTTCCATTTCACCGAAGCGCTGGCCGCCAAACTGGGCCTTGCCGCCGAGCGGTTGTTGAGTAACCAGACTGTACGGACCGGTGGATCGCGCATGCATCTTGTCGTCCACCAGATGGTGCAGCTTCAGCACGTGCATGTAGCCGATTGTCACCGGTCGCTCGAATGCTTCACCGGTACGACCGTCATACAGGGTTACCTGGCCGCCTTCAGGCAGGTCTGCCAATTTCAGCATATGACGAATCTCATCTTCACCCGCACCGTCAAACACGGGAGTGGCGAAGGGTACGCCCTGACGCAGGTTATCCGCCATACCGAGAATCTCCTCGTCAGTGAAAGACGCCAGGTCGGCTTTCTGCCCTTTCGAGTTGTAGATTTCGTCAAGGAAATCACGCAGTTGCTTGGTCTTGACATGCTGATCGAGCATTTTGCCGATCTTGACGCCCAGGCCCTTGGCCGCCCAACCGAGATGGGTTTCGAGAATCTGGCCCACGTTCATCCGTGAAGGCACGCCCAGCGGATTAAGTACGATGTCGGCTGGCGTTCCGTCTGCCATATAGGGCAGGTCCTCAACCGGTACGATCTTGGACACCACGCCCTTGTTACCGTGGCGGCCCGCCATCTTGTCTCCAGGCTGGAGCCGGCGCTTGACCGCCATGTAAACCTTGACCATTTTCTGCACACCGGGAGGAAGTTCGTCGCCCTGTGTGAGCTTCTTCTTCTTCTCTTCAAACATGGCGTCAAACTCGACACGTTTCTGCGCCAGGCCTTCCTTGATCGCTTCCATCTGCCGGCTGGTTTCTTCATCAGCAACACGAATATCAAACCAGTCATGGCCTGGCAGTGATTCCAGATACTCGCGACTGATCTTGCTTCCCTTGGCCAGTTTCTTTGGGCCGCCGTTGGCAATCTTGTTCAGCAGCATACGGGCCAGCCGGGCGAAGGCGTCCGCCTCCACGATACGCATACGGTCGGCCAAGTCCTTCTTGTATTCAGCCAGTTGCGCATCAATGATGGACTGGGCGCGCTTGTCGCGCTCGATGCCTTCTCGCGTGAATACCTGAACGTCAATTACTGTGCCACTCATGCCGGACGGAACCCGCAGCGAGGTGTCCTTAACGTCCGACGCCTTCTCACCGAAGATGGCACGCAGCAATTTTTCTTCCGGCGTCAGCTGGGTTTCACCCTTGGGGGTCACCTTGCCTACCAGCACATCACCTGCTTCAACTTCGGCGCCGATGGAAATGATGCCGGACTCATCCAAACGGCTAAGCTGGCGTTCTGCCAGGTTGGAAATATCACGCGTTATTTCCTCCGGTCCCAGCTTGGTGTCGCGGGCCACAACCGAGAGTTCCTCAATGTGAATCGAGGTGTAGCGATCTTCAGCAACCACGCGTTCGGAAATGAGAATCGAGTCTTCGAAGTTATAGCCGTTCCAGGGCATGAATGCGACCAGCATGTTTTGCCCCATAGCCAGTTCACCCAAGTCGGTAGAGGCACCGTCGGCGATCACATCACCGCGTGCGATCACATCACCCACTTTCACAATCGGGCGCTGGTTGATGTTGGTATTCTGGTTGGAACGGGTGTATTTAATAAGGGAGTAGATATCCACGCCCACTTCGCCTGCCTTGGCTTCGTCATCATTTACGCGAATAACAATGCGGCCGGCGTCAACATAATCCACCACGCCACCGCGCAGCGCAGTCACCACAGTACCTGAGTCCACCGCAGCGGTTCGTTCTACGCCGGTACCGACCAGTGATTTTTCGGGACGCAGACAGGGTACGCCCTGACGCTGCATGTTGGAACCCATCAGCGCACGGTTGGCGTCATCATGCTCCAGGAATGGGATGAGCGACGCGGCAACCGACACGACCTGTGACGGCGAAACGTCCATGTACTGGATGCGCTCGGTTGTAGACAGGGTAAATTCATTCTTGTGGCGGCAAGACACCAAGTCACTCTTGAACTTGCCTTTTGCATCCAGGTCGGCGTTCGCTTGCGCGATCACATACTGTGATTCTTCAATTGCCGAGAGATACACGATCTCGTCCGTCACTTTGCCGTCCACCACTTTCCGGTATGGCGTTTCGATGAAGCCATACGAGTTGGTTCGGGCATAGAGCGCCAGCGAATTGATGAGGCCAATGTTTGGCCCTTCCGGCGTCTCGATCGGGCATACCCGGCCATAGTGGGTGGGATGCACGTCACGCACTTCAAAGCCGGCGCGCTCCCGGGTCAAGCCACCCGGGCCCAGCGCGGAAACGCGGCGCTTGTGTGTGATTTCGGACAAGGGGTTGGTCTGGTCCATGAACTGTGACAGTTGGCTGGAACCGAAGAACTCCTTGATCGCAGCGCTGACCGGCTTGGCATTAATCAGGTCATGCGGCATCAGGTTGTCGGATTCTGCCTGTGACAGTCGTTCACGCACCGCCCGTTCCACGCGCACCAGACCGGCGCGGAACTGGTTCTCGGCGAGCTCGCCTACCGATCGCACCCGGCGATTGCCCAAATGGTCAATGTCGTCAATCTCACCCCGGCCATTACGCAGTTCCACCAGGATTTTCAGGACAGCAATGATGTCATCGGTGTCAATGGTGCCGGGCCCATCCAGTTGTTCACGGCCCACACGACGATTGAATTTCATGCGGCCGACCGCCGACAGATCGTACGTATCCGGGTTAAAAAACAGACGCTGGAACAGCGCTTCAACCGCATCTTCGGTCGGTGGCTCACCAGGGCGCATCATGCGATAGATGGCAACACGCGCAGCCTGCTGATCGGCAGTTTCGTCGATACGCAGGGTTTGGGAAATATAGGGTCCCTGATCAAGGTCATTGATATACAAGGTCTGGATTTTCCCTACGCCAGTGAGGGCGAACTTCTCCAGCAGCGTCTCAGTGATTTCATCGTTGGCCTTGGCCAGCACTTCGCCGGTGGACTGGTCAATCACGTCATGGGCCAGAATACGCCCCACCACAAACTCCGCCGGGATCGCCCACATCTTCACCCCGGCCGCGTCCAGTTCGCGAATGTGTTTGGCTGTGATCCGCTTGTCCCTGGCGACGATCACCTTGCCATCCTTGCCGCAAATGTCGAAGCGCGCAATCTCGCCGCGCAGGCGATCAGGCACCAGTTCGAACTGGATACCCTGGGCATTGATATGGAACGTATCCTTGCTGAAGAAAGTATCGAGGATGGATTCGGGATTGAACCCAAGCGCCTTCATCAGGATTGTGCCGGGCATCTTGCGGCGACGGTCAACGCGAAAATACAGGATGTCCTTCGGATCGAATTCGAAATCGAGCCATGATCCGCGGTAGGGGATGATTCGTGCAGAAAACAGCAATTTGCCGGAGGAATGCGTCTTGCCCCGGTCATGTTCAAAAAACACACCCGGTGAACGGTGCAACTGGGATACGATGACCCGCTCGGTGCCATTGATGATGAAGGAGCCAGAAGGCGTCATGAGCGGAATCTCACCCATGTAGACTTCCTGTTCCTTGACCTCTTTCACGGTGGGCTTGGAGGCTTCCTTGTCCATGATCACCAGGCGCACTTTCGCACGCAGCGGGGCGCAGAAGGTCAGGCCGCGCTGCTGACATTCCTTCATGTCGAAGGCCGGTTCGCCCATGGTGTAGTTGACGTACTCCAGACGGGCATTTCCCGAATGGCTGGAAATGGGGAAGATGGACGTAAACGCGGCCTGCAGGCCCTGGTTCAACCGATCATCTGGCGACCGGTCAGCCTGCAGAAAGGCCTTGTAGGAATCGAGCTGGGTCGCCAACAGAAAGGGTGCGGTGAGCACGCTTTGGCGCTTGGCGAAGCTTTTACGGATACGTTTTTTCTCGGTGAAGGTATAGCCCATGGAGTCTCCTTACTGACAAGGGTGATGGGGCACGAACGACATCCCCTGATTTTCCGGACTGAAAAGCCGACTGCATGGCGCGGACAAAGCGGCCAAAACAGGTACTTCTCTTCCAGGCTCAAACGGATGCATACGTTTCAGTGGCAACACACGTAAGAAGCACATGACCCGGAACCCCTTGGGGAATCCGGGCATGCTCCTTACGTGTGTTCGCAGCGGAAACCCGCTACAGAACACACTCCAAGTCTTACTTGACCTCGACTTTGGCGCCAGCGTCCTCCAACTGCTTCTTCAGCGCTTCGGCATCCGCCTTGCTGATGCCTTCCTTCACGGGCTTCGGTGCGCCGTCAACCAGATCCTTCGCTTCCTTAAGGCCCAGACCAGTGGCTGCACGCACCACCTTGATCACTTCCACCTTCTTGTCGCCAGTTGAAGCCAGCACGACGGTGAACTCAGTCTGCTCTTCCACAGCAGCAGCAGCGGCAGGCGCAGCCGCCACAGCCACTGCGGTCGCCGCGGCGGACACGCCAAACTTGTCTTCCATTTCCTTGATCAGTTCGGAAAGGTCGAGCACGCTCATGCCAGCGATGGCATCAAGGATTTCAGCTTTAGATACAGCCATGTTTAACTCCTGTCAGGTTCGTAAATGGATGAATAATGCTACTAGGCAGCCTGCTTTTGATCGCGGACAGCAGCCAGCCCCCGCACAAACTTGGTTGGCACTTCGTTAAGCGTGCGCACAAACTTGGCGATGGGGGCCTGCATGGTGCCGAGCAGTTTGGCAAGCAGCTCTTCGCGGCTGGGCATCGATGCCAGGTTCGACACGTCCGCGGGGGACATGACGAAATTGGGCATTGCCCCGGCCTTGATAACAAGCTTTTCGTTGCCTTTGGCGAACTCGTGGAGCACCTTGGCAGCCGCAACCGGATCCCTGGAAATGCCATAAGCCAGCGGCCCAACCAGTTGGTCGGCGATGCCGGAGAACGGCGTATCCTGAACTGCACGGCGTGCCAGGGTGTTCTTGAGAACGCGGAAATATACCCCTGAGCTGCGCGCTTTCACGCGCAACTGGGTCATGTCCGCGACTTCAAGTCCGCGATACTCAGCCACCACCAAAGCCTGGGCCTGAGCAATTTGCTCATTGATCTCGGCGACGACGGCCTTTTTCTCTTCAAGATTGAGACTCAAGGTCTAACCTCCTTCAAGATGACAAGCCGGAAACCGGCCTGTTTGGCGACCTTGACAGGAAAATCCTGCCCTCGGGTACGCCATCTGCGTTGGGTTCAGGGATCAAAGGACAGCGGTCAGGGATCAAAGTATCTCCCTTTCCACCCATCCTGCACCCGTCAATTAAGCAACAGCAACAGTTCACCGGTCATTACTGATATCTGACCCGTGATTCCTGATTCCTGTTCCCCCTACGGTCTTTGACAACCCCGGCCTTGCAGAAACAAGACCGGGCCCAAAGTTCTTACTCGACCAGGCTAGCCTGATCGATTCGAATGCCAACCCCCATGGTGCTGGAGACCGACATCTTCTTAAGGTAAATGCCCTTGGAAGCAGCGGGTTTGGCCTTTTGCAATGCTTCCACGAGGGCTTGCAGATTCACCTTCAGATCATCCGCAGCAAACGAAGCCCGACCGATCGTGCAGTGAACAATACCCGACTTGTCCGTACGGTATTGAACCTGACCGGCCTTGGCGTTCTTGACTGCCTCAGTCACGTTGGGCGTGACCGTACCCACCTTTGGGTTGGGCATCAGGCCGCGCGGTCCAAGGATTTGGCCGAGCTGGCCGACCACCCGCATTGCATCGGGGGTGGCGATCACGATATCAAAATCCAGTTTGCCGGCTTTGACGTCGGCAGCCAGATCATCGAACCCGACAATGTCAGCACCCGCGGACCTGGCCGCCTCGGCATTGGGGCCCTGGGCAAAAACGGCCACCCGCACGGTCTTGCCGGTCCCTTTGGGCAGCACGACGGAACCCCGTACCATCTGGTCAGATTTGCGTGCATCGATGCCCAGATTGACAGCCACATCAACAGACTCGTCAAACTTGGCTGTCGCCGTTTCCTTTACCAGTTGCAAGGCATCCATGGCCGAATAGGCCTTGCTGCGGTCAATCTTGCTCTTGATCGCCTGTAAGCGCTTTGAAAGTTTGGCCATGACTTAAACCTCCGCATCCACGCCCATGGAACGGGCGGTGCCAGCGATAGTGCGCACGGCGGCATCCATGTCAGCGGCAGTCAGATCGGGCATCTTCATTTTAGCGACTTCTTCCAGCTGCGCGCGGGTGATCTTTCCGACCTTGTCGGTATGCGGCTTGGCAGACCCCTTGTCCAGCTTGATGGCTTTCTTGATGAGCACCGTTGCGGGCGGCGTCTTCATCACGAAGGTGAAGCTCTTGTCCGCGAAGGCGGTGATGACCACCGGCACCGGCAGCCCCGGTTCCATGCCCTGGGTCTTGGCGTTGAACGCCTTGCAGAACTCCATGATGTTCAGGCCGCGCTGACCCAGCGCCGGGCCGATAGGCGGTGAAGGATTGGCCTTACCCGCCGGAACTTGAAGCTTTATAAAGCCGACAATTTTCTTTGCCATGATGGCTCCTTGTTAAGTGAGTTCCAACGCGCGTTCGGCACTGCCTAATTGCGCTCCTCGTCTGCCCGCCTGCCCGAAAACAGGCGGGATGGTCAGGCTTTTTCAACCTGACCGAAATCCAGTTCTACCGGCGTGGCACGGCCAAAAATCGTGACTGAAACACGCAATTTGTTCTTGTCGTAGTTCACTTCCTCCACGTTGCCATGGAAATCATTGAACGGGCCGTCGATCACGCGAACCGCCTGCCCCACTTCGAACAGCACCTTGGGCTTGGGCTTCTCAACCCCCTCGCGCATCTGATCCATGATCGCCGCCACTTCCTTTTCGGAAATTGGCGTCGGTTTCATTGCGCTGCCACCCACAAACCCGGTTACCTTGGGAGTGCTTTTCACCAAGTGCCAAGTGTCATCCGCCATGTCCATTTGCACCAGAACATAGCCCGGGAAGAACTTGCGTTCAGACACGGCCTTCTGGCCGCCCTTCATTTCCACAACTTCCTCCACCGGTACGAGAATTTCGCCGAAGCGGTCCTTCATGCCACCCCGTTCGATACGCTCCTTCAGGGCGCGCGCAACGCTTTTCTCGAAACCCGAATAGGCATGGACGACATACCAGCGCATTGTCATGTTCAACCCCGTCCCAAGGCCAGTTTCATCACATAACCCAAACCTGAATCCACCAGCCACATAAAAATCGCCATGGTTATAACAAAGGCCAGCACCACCCCAGTGGATTGCAGCGTTTCCTTGCGAGTTGGCCATACCACCTTGCCGGCCTCTACCCATGATTCGCGAGCAAACACCATAAACTGCCTGCCGGGTTCAGTGAATCGTGCCAGCACTGCACCAGCGATCAAACCGCCTAGCACAGATAGCACCCGAACAATCATTGGGTATTCGCCCAGCAGATAGAAGCCCGCCAGACCCGCCACCACAAACAGCGCTGCCAACAGCAGTTTGACTTTGTCCATTTTCCCGACAAACCCGGTTAACCCGGCATTAATCCATTCCAAATCTGGCAGGCCAGGAGGGTCTCGAACCCCCAACCTTCGGTTTTGGAGACCGACGCTCTGCCAATTGAGCTACTGGCCTAACTATTCGTTCACTTCCGCCTGAAACGGCAAGCGGCGAGGGTCATACTCGCCGCTGCCCCGAATGCGGAAGAAAACAGCTTACTCAATGACTTTTGCCACCACGCCGGCGCCGACGGTACGGCCCCCTTCGCGAATGGCGAAGCGCAGGCCTTCTTCCATGGCAATCGGGGCAATCAGGGCAACCGTGATGCTGATGTTGTCGCCC
>JBAUMF010000053.1:0-117955 GCA_049578545.1 Thiobacillaceae bacterium | reverse complement strand
CTGCTGGGCGACTGAACAGCCTGCCTTCGCCGAGCGACAAGTGTGGGGCGACGCGGCGCTGCACCTGCCGACCGAACTGGCCTGCTTTCCCATAGTCTTGCTGGCCTCCGAAGCAGTCGCATGATTGCGCCGGACGGCGCCGAGGCGCTCGCTGCCCCGCTTAAAGAAAGTGACAGACTGCTGAACTCCGATATCGTGCATTTTGTTCTGCGGGTCTATTAAACAACTACTCACGATCCGATGTTGCCATAAAAACTGCTGTGTTATCCTTGGAATGCCGCTTATACTTTGCACAACATGCTGTTTAACAAGCAAAAGGTATTGGGCTTCAGTGTATTTGCGGAAAACAGAAATCTCGGCGGGGCACAGTTAAGCGATATGGGTACTCCAAAAAAAATAACAATCACCGACGCAGACATGTTGCCTCTGGTATTGCAGGGGTCTTTCAATGAAATCCTCATCCTTGACGCAGGAACCTTGCGGGTCATCCAGGCCAATAATGCCGCGCGCACCAAGCTTCAATATACCTTGCGGGACCTGCGCAGTCTGACACCGTTTGAAATTCTGGCGGATAAAAAGAGCGCTGCCAGTTTTATCAAGACTGCCCAAGGGCTTGATGGGAGAAAGAAGAACAATTCTGCCTCTTTTACCTCGCTTTTCAAGCGCAAGGATGGCACAACCTATCCTGTAGATATCCGCGTTTACCTTGCATCGAATCAAGACAGTGCCCGTTACATTGTCATCGCAAATGATATTTCCGACCGCAACAAGTCACAGAAAGCATTGGATGATACCGAGTCGAATTATCGCGCCCTGATCTCTAACATCCCGGGCATGGCCTACCAGGTAGTTTGCGATAGCAAAGGCCGGGCAAAGCTGCTTTTCGTCAGTGATTATTCGCAGGCCATGCTTGGGATTGATTCCAGTACCTTGCAGGCCAAGCCGAAGTTATTCCAGGACCTGATTCTTTCTGAAGACCGCCCGAGTTACCTTGAAGGATTGGAAAAGGCCGGCGGCTGCCAGCTGACGTTCAACTGGGAAGGCCGGATCTGGATCAAGAGCTGGAACGATGTGAAGTGGGTCAACATCCGGGTCAAGAAACGGGAGCAGGCAAACGGTAGAATAATATGGGATGGCATCATGCTCAACATCACGCAGAGCAAGCAGGCCGAAGCAGAGATTCGCCGCTCCCGTAAGCAGATCAGTGAGCTTGCAATCCACGTCGAACAGGTGAAGGAACAGGAACGCCTGAAGGTGGCGCGTGAAGTGCACGATGAATTGGGCGGCAACCTGACCGCAGTCAAAATCGGCCTTTCCTGGCTGCAAAAGAACCTGCCAGAGGAACAGGCCAAGCTGCTGGAAAGAGCACGCTATCTGAATTCGATTGTTGACCAGACCATGGAGGCCACCCACCGGATCGCCTCCAACCTGCGTCCGACGATAGTTGAATTCGGCCTTGTTTCGGCCGTTCAATGGCAAATGAAAGAGTTTAGCCAGAACCTCGAGATCGAGTGTTTGTTCACCACCACGCATGAGCAAATTCCTCTCGATCCGGATGCATCTATTGCGATTTTTCGGATTGTGCAGGAAGCCCTGACCAATATTGCCAAGCACGCCGGGGCCACGAAACTATGGGTCAACCTGCAAAGGAAGAAACATCAGTTTCATCTCGAAATCATTGACAATGGAGTTGGGCTCAAACATGCGCCAAAGGCTACTGCGAATACATTTGGCATCCTGGGCATGCAGGAACGGGCGGCCGCATTGGGTGGCGAACTCTGGGTGGGGGAAGGTGCTGAAGGCGGAACCAAAGTCAGCTTGACCGTCCCCCTCAAGCCGTAAAAAAACTAAAGAACCCTGAATGCATGCCGATTATTCAGATACGCGAAAATTATCGGTACGCCGGCCCATATGCCGGGGAGCACTTCATTCATGGTGGCATGCAGCAAAATCCGGGTTTTGATTGTTGATGATCATGCCATCGTTCGCGAAGGCTTAAAGCAGATTCTGGCCGACACCGATGATCTGGAGGTCGGAGGAGAAGCCGAAACCTCGAGCGAGGCAATGAACCTGACCCGCCAGCAACCGTGGGACCTTGTCCTGCTGGACATCTCCATGCCTGACCGCAATGGGCTGGAAACCCTCCAGATGATCAAGAAGGAGCATCCCGGACTGAATGTCCTGATGCTGTCCATGCACAGGGAAACCCAGTACGCTGTACGCTCACTCAAGACCGGAGCCTCGGGTTATCTGAACAAGCAAAGTGCCCCCGACCAGCTCGTCAAAGCCATACGCCAGGTTGCCAGCGGCCGAAAATACATCAGTCCGGAATTAGCCGAGGAGCTGGCTTCCGAGGTTAGCGGCGAACGCGAAGTCATGCCGCACAAAACCCTTTCCAATCGGGAATATCAGACTTTGTGCATGATCGCGGCCGGAAAGACCGTTTCCGCCATTGCCGAAGCCCTGTCCTTGTCGGTCAAGACAGTCAGTATGTACCGAACCCGGCTACTGGAGAAAATGCGGCTCAAGAATAATGCTGAGCTGACGCATTACGCCATCAAACACGGCCTGGTTGACTAAGGCCTCCCCCGGACTTCAATCCAGTCAAATTAAGGGCTTTTTGCCCACCTAATCCCCAGATTAATGCAGGCTCGCATCTCATACCATGAACGCCATGAGATGCGTTTTGCGCTTGATTGGAGCTGAGACATGCCGGAGATGACCACTAGAATTAACACTAACAACCCGATCGAAGTTGCCCGCGAGGCCCTGCGCAGGCTTGCCCTGCGCCGAATCGCGCCGACGCCGGAGAATTACCGCAGCCTGTACCACGAGATTGCCGGAACATCGGTGGCGCCCAGTGCTGTCACGGCGCTGGAAGCACTGACCGATGACTTGAGGCAGCGCCATCCCGCCCTCTCCCCCTTTCTGGATGAGATGGACAAAGCCATCAAGCGGGAAAACTGGCTTCAGTGCACAAAGATTCTGATCGAGCTGACCGCCCAATCACATTACGCAGACAAGAAACCGGACACAGGGGACGGCGGCCAGTTGTCCGGCAATTTTTCGTTGATGCAGGAAATGCTCTCCCAAACCCTGGAGCACGCATTGGCGCCAAGGCTGGAACAAATTCCCGCTCTGGCCGATGAGGCACGTCGCCTGGCCGTTGAAATCAAGGCCGCCGGCACCGACCCGAATCTGAAGAAAGTCAGCCAGGATGTAAAACGCCTATGGGTCGACATCGAGATGCAAAGTGCGGAATCTCAGGACCAGCACGAAAGGTTGCGCGGTCTGCTGCAGCTCCTGATCGACAACATCACTGAATTGATGAATGACGACAGCTGGTTAAGCGGCCAGATGAAAATGATCCGGGAAGTCATTCAGGGGCCTGCCAAACCACAGATGTTCGAAGAGGCCGAAAAACGTCTCAAGGAAGTCATCTACAAGCAAAGCATGGTGAAACACAGCCTCAGAGAGGCAACCGACACCTTAAGGGCAACCATGAAATCGTTTGTCGACAGGCTCGGTGAAGCTGTTGACACCACAGGCGACTATCAGGACAAGATTTCCGATTACGCCGAGCGCATCAGCAACACCGATGACATGCTGGAATTGAACAATATCCTCGAGCATATCCTGCGCGAGACCCGCCTGGTTCAGGCCAGCACCAGCCGTACCCACGACGAATTGAAGAAGAGCCACGATGCGGCACTGAATGCAGAAAGGCGCATTGCCGAGCTTGAAACGGAACTGACACATATGAGCACGCTGGTTCGCATTGATCCCATGACCCAAAGTCTGAATCGGCGCGGGATGGAACATGAATTCGAGAAGGAAGCGTCCCGTGCCGATCGCCATGGCAGCCCGTTTTGTGTCGCCATGATCGACATTGACAACTTCAAGAAATTGAATGATACGTATGGTCACATGGCCGGCGATGACGTGCTGGTTCATCTCGTAGAAGTCGCCAAGGAAGAGTTGCGCCTAACTGATGTGATCGGCCGCATGGGCGGCGAGGAATTCCTCATTCTGCTGCCAAACACCGGCCTTGATGACGCCGTCAAGACCGTATCCAGGGTGCAGCGCGGCCTGACCAAGAAATTGTTTCTCAACAACAATGAGCGCATCCTGATCACGTTCAGCGCCGGCGTGGCATTGCGTGAATTCGGCGAAAGCCAGGAATCGGTCATGGACCGGGCGGATAAAGGCCTGTATGAAGCCAAGCGCACGGGCAAAAACAAGGTCTGCAAGGCCCCGCTCCTGCTCCCGGCGGAAAATATTTCAGTGGCCTGATTAAATCCGTTAAACAAACTCCAACGGGCGACGATTAATCAAACAACGGCGGTTCTAAAGCCTCGCAAACGCAGGGCAGACCAAAGTTAGAGGCCTAGAGCCAACTTATCGTAACCCTTTCAAGGAGAATGAAATGTCCTCTGTTATCTACACCAACATGAACTCCCTGGTTGCGCAGAACAATCTGTCCAAGTCACAGATGTCACTGAGCACCTCCATCCAGCGCCTGTCTTCCGGCCTGCGTATCAACAGTGCCGCGGACGATGCTTCCGGCCTGTCGATAGCCACGAAAATGGATTCACAAATCCGCGGCATGACCGTCGCAACCCGTAACGCCAACGATGCCATTTCCTGGGCACAGACGGCCGATGGCGGTCTGAGCAACATCAATGATGCTCTGCAACGTATGCGTGAACTGGCCGTGCAAGGCGCCAACGGCACCACCGACAACGCAAGCCTGACTGCAGAATTTACCCAGCTACAGGCTGAAATTACCCGTCAATCCGGCAATACCCTGTTTAATGGAAATAACACCTTGGGTGCCGCCGCCGCAACGGGCCTCACTTTCCAGGTAGGCGCGAACGCGACTGATACAATTTTAGTTCAGGGAACTGACATAACAGCTGGCGCGACTGCAACTGCGGCTGGGAATACGATCAAAGTGGATACTGCTGCGAACTCTACACTGGCCATCACTGCGATTGACTCAGCGATCACTCAGGTGAATGGTGCGCGTGCCCAGATGGGTGCGGTACAGAATCGCTTCCAGTCAGTCATCAGCGGACTGCAGAGCGAAACGCAAAACCAGACTGCGGCGAAGTCCCGCATCATGGATGCCGACTTTGCAGCGGAAACTGCCAACATGACCCGCGGCCAGATTCTTCAGCAGGCTGGCACCGCCATGCTGGCGCAGGCCAACTCCCTGCCCAACACCGTGCTGAAGCTGCTCCAGTAATTGGCTAAACCCGGGATGGCAATAGAAACCATCCCGGGATTTGATCAGCGGAGAATGACATGATTATCGACAAGGTTGGTTCAGCAGTCAGTTACCAGCCACCAGTCATTGGTGGCTCAACGCCCCAGCCTGATGTGTCTGGGGCACAGGCACATTCGCAAACCGAGGCGATTGGCCATTCAGCCCGCACAGTGGAGAAGGCGGCCCATGCCGCCAACCAGCGGATGGAGAATGTCTCCTCGCAAATCCGCTTCAATGT
The DNA here is from genome assembly GCA_049578545.1 of Thiobacillaceae bacterium. Classification (GTDB taxonomy): domain Bacteria; phylum Pseudomonadota; class Gammaproteobacteria; order Burkholderiales; family Thiobacillaceae; genus DASQBT01. Next base: position 112,448 of record JBAUMF010000053.1, on the reverse strand, counting down.
GTCGAATGAGTCAGGCAAGACCGTCGTCAAGATGGTGGACACGCAGACCAATCAGGTCCTGCTGCAGATCCCGAATGAACAGATGGTCAGGATTGCCCAGGACCCGGCAAAACTACAGGGCCTGGCCCTTAACCGGAAGGCTTAAAGGAATGGACAGCTGATATGTCGACGATTTCTGCAGGAACAATCTCCTCACCGGGCATCGGATCCGGGCTGGATGTCAACAGCATCGTCAGCCAGCTGATGGCGGTCGAACAGCAGCCCTTGACCGCACTGCAAAAGCAGCAGTCAACCTACCAGTCGCAGATTTCAGCCTATGGACAAATCCAGAGTGCCCTGGCCAGCTTTCAGTCGGCTGTGCAGGCCTTGTCCGACCCGTCAAAATTCCAGGTATTCACCGGAACAGTTTCCAACAGCAGCGTGTTGTCGGTGACCGCGGGGGCCGGTGCCTCGCCGGCCAGTTATCAGATCGAAACCTCCCAGCTGGCGCAGCAGCAAAAACTGGGCTCGGGTGATTACGCGTCAACCAGCGATGTGGTTGGAACAGGCAGCCTCACCATCCAGCTCGGCACGTACGATGCAACCGCTGGCACCTTCACGCAAAATGGCACCCAGCCTGCCACGACCATCACGATTGACAGCTCGCACAATACCCTGGCCGGAATCCGCGATGCCATCAATGCCGCCAATGCCGGCGTCAGCGCAAGCATTATCAATGACGGCAGCGGCAACCGCCTGGTGCTGACCTCTAGCAATAGCGGAGTTGCCAACAGCATCAAAATAACGACGACAGACGGGGATGGAAACAATACGGATGCATCAGGCCTGTCTGCGCTGGCCTATGACCCCACTGCCACTAACGGGGCCGGACAGAATCTGACCCAGTTGCAAGCAGCGCAAAATGCCCTGTTCAAAGTCGACGGCATACCGATCGGCAAGCCAAGCAACACGATCACTGATGCGATCCAGGGAGTAACGCTCAATCTGGCCCAGACCAACGTTGGGCAACCCGTCTCGGTTTCAGTCAACCCGGACACGCAAACCATATCCAACACCGTACAGGGATTGGTCTCGTCCTATAACACTGCCGACAAATTACTGAGAAGTCTTTCAGCCTATAACGCGCAAACCAAGACTGCCTCTGTCCTGACTGGAGATTCAACGGTTTCCTCCCTGGAATTCCAGATGAAATCCATTCTGACCGGCGGCGTCGGATCGTCCCTTTCGACGCTGAGCAGCATTGGCGTCGCATTCCAGCAGGATGGCAGCCTTGCAGTTGATGCCACAAAATTGCAGAACGCGCTTAGTACCAATTTCAATGGCGTTGCATCCCTGTTTGCCACAAATAATGCGAGCACAGACAGTCAGATCAGCGTCGCGGGCACAACGAGCAACACCAAGGAAGGCAGCTACAGCGTCAACATAACCAGCATGGCCACTCCCAGCCAGTTGACCGGTTCAGGCACGGCCGGGTTGACCATTACAGCCGGGGTGAACGACCAGCTGGATCTGATGGTGAACGGGACAAGCGCAAGTGTCACGATCGCCCCCGGCAACTATGCCTCTGCGGCTGATCTGGCGACGGAACTGCAGACCCAGATCAATAGCGTTCTGGGCAAGTCCGTTGCCGTATCGGCATCTGCCGGTACGCTTAGCATCACCACCAACCAGTATGGCAGCAATTCCGGCATCAGCATCACCGGCGGAAACGCGGCTGCCGGGCTGTTTGGGGCCTCCCCAACTTCCGTGTCCGGACAGGACGTGAGTGGCACGATCAATGGCCAGCCAGCAACCGGTAACGGGCAGGCTCTGACAGCTAACGCGGGAAGTTTGGCTGAGGGAATCTCGGTTCTCGTATCGGGCGGCGCCACGGGTCCCAGAGGTTCAGTAACCTACACACAGGGTATCGCCGCACGACTCAACCAATACCTGACAGGCGCGCTGGGCGACACCGGGAGCCTTGCATCCAGAACAACTGGACTTAATACCAGCATTCAGCAAATCACGAATCAAGAAAATGACCTGCAGACCCAACTGGCCCTGATACAGCAACGCTATCTGGCCCAATTTACCGCCCTGGACACCATGCTGAGCAGCATGAGCCAGACCAGTACTTTCCTTACCCAGCAGCTGGCAGCCATCAACAACCTCACCCCCAGCAGTACGGGCAAGTAACCATGGACAAGGAGAAGAACGTGTACACGAAATTAATGGAGAACGCGACCGCCTACAGCCAGGTTGGGCTGGAAACCGGTGTCCTGTCAGCGAGCCCACACAAGTTGATTTCCATGCTGCTGGAAGGTGCCATGAGTTCAATCTCTGCTGCGCGCAAGCAAATGGTGGCCGGTGAAATCGAGGCAAAATCAAACTCCATCACCAAGGCCATGAATATCATCGGCGAAGGACTGAAAGGATCGCTGGACCTGCGCAAGGGTGGCGAGATCGCGATTCAACTTTATTCGCTGTATTCCTATTTGTCCGGACGTCTGTTCCTGGCTAATCTGAGAAACCAGCCGGAACTGCTGGATGAAGTGACGACGCTGTTGGGGCAAATCCATGAGGCCTGGTCTCAAATCAGCCCGGCCGATAAAAGCCGCGATCAACAGCCCGGAAACACCACAATCAGCATTGCTGCCTGAGGATACGATACATGCAAGAGGAACGCCTGATCGATTCATACGAATCCATTTCCATCCTGACGGAAAAAATGGTGAATGCCGCCTCCGCCCGTGACCTGGAAGGGTTGATTGAACTTGAACTGGCCTGCCGGACCAGGGTTGAGGCGCTCAAGAAGCGGAAGGAAGGAGTAATCATGGATTCCAGAGACCAGAAGCAGAAAGTCGAAGTGATCAAGAAGATCCTGGCCGATGATGCACGAATCCGTGAACTGACTGAACCCTGGATGAACAGCCTGCACTCCATTTTGACCGCAAACCGCAAGGGCAAACTGATCGCTAGGGCTTACAAGCCGGACAATCGGTCTGGCTGACCGGATGACCGATGTTGCGACTGAGCACCCTGCTGCCCATTATCGGAATTACTCCTGTTCAGGATCATGAAACGGGCAGGAACGAGTATCGCCAGCCCGGAAGTGACGGCGCCGCGGCTTCCGAACGCGCGCTAAAACGCACTGTTGCAGAGTCGGCGCTGCAATCCATTGTCGAACGCAGTGCCGATCCAAGCTTGAACTCTGCAGTATCGTTGGCGAGAACCTTCGCCCAACCGGGCCTCGAAGAATCCCGATCGGGCCCTCAGCCCCCCATTTCATCCGAGCAGACAGCCAAATCGGCCAAAACGGCAAATTATGCGATCGTCGGCCTGCTTAACCCCATGCTGGACGAGACAAACAGCCCGGCGAGCTCGCATGAAACCCGCTTCAGCTTGACCGCCACCCTGCTGGCCAGTCTGAGGACTGAAAACCCGCAGGCGGAAGGCAGCGGCCTTATTCGCAGCACCATGCCACTTGTTCGTGGGGCCCCGAATGAGCCCTCTGTACTTGCCGTAGCCCTGCGCGATGCCATCAGCCAGAGCGGGCTGTTTTATGAGTCTCACCTGGAACAGTGGCTGAACGGCGCGCGAACCCTGGATGCACTGAAGCAGGAACCGCAGGGCACTTTGCCTCCAGCGCTGGTGTTCACGCCCGCCGATACCAGCCGTGGAGAAAGCCCGGAAGCGCGACCATCGATTGCCCAGGAGCCGCTCGTGTGGCTGCAGCAAAACCTGGTCCAGCAACTTTCGATATTGAGCAACCCGACCCTGGCCTGGATGGGACAGGTCTGGACAGGCCAGCATGTAACGCTACAAACCAGCCGCGACAGCCCCCAATCGGTCGAAAGTGATGCGCCGTGGGTTACCCGGCTCAGCCTGGAAATGCCACACCTGGGCAGGATCAAGGTCATCATCGCCCTTGACAGCGCCGGGGTTGAGATTTACATCCAGAGTGAAACCCCCAGGGCGCAGGCCCAGCTGCAGAATAGCCAGATTACCTTGGGCAACCGGCTTTCCGATACGGGATGCAGATTAAAACGAATGAATGTCAGGAAAGTTGATGGACCGGGATAGCCGAGTACCCGCAGCCGCCGTATTGGCCTACGAGGATGGCGACCTGGCTCCCAGGGTTGTAGCCAAGGGCCGCGGTCAAATTGCCGAAGCGATCATTGAGCGCGCTCGCGGCGCCGGGCTCTATGTCCATCAATCCAGGGAATTGGTCTCCCTGCTCATGCAGGTGGACCTGGATAGCCATATTCCGCCCCAACTTTATGCCGTCATCGCGGAACTGCTTGCGTGGCTTTACAGGCTCGAACAGAACCCTTCAGAAAACCCGATTTATGCCGCAAACAAGTCTTGATAATCCTATTGAAACAGCTTCAGGAATAAGTGGCAGATCAGTCTGATCAAAATCAGGAGAGCGAAGGAGCTGAGAACAGCCATTGGGGCCAATACGCCATTCATGGCTGGCGCGAAGTCCTTTTCTATCTGCGCGGCATTTTGGAACAGAAGCTGCTGGTGAACATTTCCCTTTTGGGCAGCCGTGAATTCATTATCTCTTCCATACTCGACATTGGTGAAGAGAGCGGCGAAATGGTCATGGACAGTGTTGTCGACCACCCTTTCAATCGCCGGGCTTCAGCGGGCTCTGACATACATGTCGAAACCAGCCTGGACCATATCAAGATCGTTTTCGACACAACGATAAGCACACTCGCTGACTTCGAAGGCCGCCCCGCCATTCACGTCCATATCCCTGACTCAATCATACGATTGCAGCGTCGCGAGCATTTTCGTGTAACCCTGCCTATCGTCAAGCCTGTTCAATGCGTCATCCCCGCTGCGGCAGCTGGCAATCCTGACCCTGTGAGCACCATGGTATTGGACATCAGCCTGGGGGGGGTCGCCATTTCGGATAACAAGGGAACCTTCAGTCCGCGTGCCGGAGACACGCTGACTCAGTGTGAAATTGCGCTTCCCGAAGTTGGGACACTGTGCGTGAATTTGCGCGTGCATAGCGTAGCGCAGATCACGGCACGAACCGGCATCAAGAAAAAACGGATTGGATGCAGTTTTGTCGACTTGCCCTATTCCATGGTATCCACACTGCAGCGCTATATCATGAAGCTGGAGCGCGAGCGGCGTTCCAAGCTCTAAGAAGAGACCAAGTCCCGCCGGATCAGGTTGGGACTTAAATCTGCATGTTCATGATGTCTTTATACGCCTCCACCAGGCGATTGCGCACCTGGACGGTGCCCTGAAAGGCGATATTAGCCTTCTGGATAGAAATCATCACATCGCCCAGATTGACACTGGGCGCACCCATTTCATAGTCCTTGGCCGTCTTTTCGGCGGCAAGCTGGGTGTGGCTAACCTGATCCAGCGATGTCTTCAGCAGATTGCCAAAGCCCTGCGTTTCCGCAGGCTGCTCAGACGCCGGGGGTCGGATGCGCCCTGCGGCAAGGTCCGCATGCGCATGCAACAGAGCCACCATGCGGTCGATTTTGCTTGTATCCATTGGTTTGGGCCTTCTATACGGGGAGTCCTTCCCTACAGACCGAATCATAGGCTGCCAAATCATTCCGCACTCCGAGGAATAAAGGCCTAAATCCCGCTCTATTCCCGGTCTCGAAAATCCTTCCGCTGCCGATAATTCAGAACATCCCCTGGTGGGCTTGGTGACCAGACCAGTCGCATCAGTAAACAAGAATGAATGTGGTTCCAGAAAAGGATAGGTATGAGTGATACAGCACAAGTCGCTTTAGCACCCCAGCTAAACAAGCTTTTCCTGCCTGGAGGACAACAAAAGATTATCGCGCTGGTCGCCGCTGCCGCCGTCATCGCGCTCGCCATCGGCGTCTGGATGTGGGGCAACAAGCCCGACTACAAGGTGCTTTTCAGCAATGTTTCCGATCAGGACGGTGGTGCCATCATTGGCGTTCTTGCGCAGATGAACGTGCCTTACAAATTCACTGACGGCGGGGGTGCCATTCTGGTGCCAGCCGATCAGGTTCATGAGGCCCGTCTGCGTCTTGCCTCCCAGGGGCTGCCAAGAGGCGGAACAGTGGGGTTCGAGCTAATGGAAAACCAGAAACTGGGCATCAGCCAGTTTCTGGAACAGGTCAATTACCAACGCGCTCTGGAGGGTGAACTGGCCCGCTCCATTCAAACGCTGTCTGCAGTGCAAAGCGCGCGCGTGCATATCGCCTTCACCAAGCAATCCGTATTCGTACGCGACCAGCAAAAGCCTACTGCATCGGTCATCCTCAATCTTTATCCTGGCCGGACTCTGGATAAAGCCCAGGTCAACGCCATCAGCCATCTGGTTTCCAGCAGCGTTTCCGACCTGCCCTCAGGCAACGTCACGATCCTGGATCAAAATGGAGATCTGCTTTCCGATTCCGAAACAAAGCCGGATAACGGTCTTGATCCGGATCAACTCAAGTACGTTCAGGGATATGAGCAAAACCTTGCCCAGCGGATCGAGTCCATCCTGTATCCGATCGTCGGCAAAGATAATGTACGGGCCGAAGTAACGGCCGAAATGGACTTCACTCGTGCAGAGCAGGCCGCCGAGACCTACAAGCCCAATCAGAGCCCGACCGACGCCGTCATTCGCAGCCAGCAAACCAGCGAATCGACCAACTCCGCTGCGAGTCCGGGAGGCGTGCCAGGCGCGCTGTCGAACCAGCCGCCCGCACCTGCGACTGCGCCGATCAATGCGCCCAAGGGCGCAAGCAGCCAAAGTACAGCAACGGCCAATCAGAACATCCACAAGGAATCCACCACCAACTATGAGGTGGACAAGACCATACGCTATACCCAGCAACCCATGGGCGGCGTAAAGCGGCTTTCCGCTGCGGTGGTGGTCAATTATCGCAAAGTCGTTGGCAAGAACGGCAAGACCAGCAATGTTCCTCTGACTGCCGCTGAAAAAGCGCAGATCGAGTCTCTGGTCAAGGACGCCATGGGTTTCAACCAGTCGCGCGGCGACACCCTGAGCGTCGCCAACACCCCCTTTACCACGCCTGAAGTAGAGAAGCTGCCTGAACAGCCATTCTGGAAACAGCCCGACAACATTGATATGGCGCAGAGTGGCGTTCGTTATCTGATCATGGCGCTGGTGATTGCCTATCTGTATTTCAAGATTCTGCGCCCGTTGACCAAACGCATCGGGCCAGTACTTGCAGGCAATGGGCGCGAAGGTGTCAATCCCTCGCTGACCGGACCCAACGGTACTCTGGCCTTGCCGCCGGGACAGGCCATGATCAGCCATGAAGAGCGGTTGCTTACCGCGAAAAGCATGGCGCGACAGAATCCGCAGGCCGTAGCCAACGTTGTAAAGAACTGGGTGGAATGAGATGAGCGAACAGGGGATCAACCGCAGCGCCATCCTGCTCCTCTCACTGGGTGAAGATGAAGCCGCCGGAGTCCTCAAATACCTGGGGCCCAAAGAGGTGCAGAAGATTGGCGTCGCCATGGCAGGATTGAAGAAAGTCAGCCGCGAGCAGATCGAGGAAACCCTTGAGGCCTTCACTGACCTGGTCGGCGAACAGACCGGGCTGGACCATTCCTCGGACTACATTCGCACCGTACTGACCAAGGCATTGGGGGATGATCGCGCTGCACACCTGATCGGCAAGATTCTCAAGGACCGCGACTCACCCGGCATTGATCACCTCAAATGGCTGGAAGCCGACGAAGTGGCCGAGCTGATCCGCCATGAACACCCGCAGATCATCGCCACTATCCTGGTTCACCTGGAACCCGACCAGGCCGGCGAGGTTCTCAACCGTTTCAGCAATGAACTGCGCAACGACATTCTGCTCAGAATTGCCACCCTGGACAGCGTCCAGCCGGCTGCGATGCAGGAACTCAATGAAGTGCTCAGCCGCCTGCTGACCGGAAGCGAATCGGGCAGCAACCAGACTGCCGGTGGCGTCAAGGCCGCTGCAGAGATCATCAACTTCGTGAATGGCGATCATGAAGAAGCCATCATGAGCACCCTGCGCGATTATGATGCCGAACTCGCCCAGCAGATCGAGGATGAAATGTTCATCTTCGACAACCTGCTCGATATCGATGACAAGGGCATCCAGCTCATGTTGCGGGAAGTGCAGTCGGAATCTCTCATTGTTGCGCTCAAAGGCGCATCCCAGCACCTGCAGGAAAAAATATTCAAGAACATGTCGCAGCGCGCCGCTGAAATGCTGCGTGAAGACCTCGAATCCAAAGGCCCGGTGCGCCTTTCCGAAGTGGAAAACGAGCAGAAGCAGATTCTTCAGACTGTCAAACGTCTGGCGGAAGAAGGCCAGCTAGTCATCAGCGGCAAGGGTGGAGAGGTTTATGTCTAGCATCATCATTCCCAAGGAAAGGCTCACCGCCTACCAGCGCTGGGAAATGGCGTCGTTCGACACGGACGAAGCAGAGCTGCACATACAAACCAATCAGCCCCATGCGGAACTGGTCAACGTCAAGGAAGCCGCCCGAGCCGCTGGCCATGCCGAAGGATATGCCGCCGGCATGCAGGCAGCCCGTGCCATGCTTGACGGCCAGAAGAAATCCATCCAGCAGATATCTGACAGCTTGCAGGCTGAAGTCAGCCAATTCAGCCAGACCATGGCCGAAGAGGTGCTGAAACTTGCTCTTGACCTGACCAAAGTCATGGTGCAGCAAGCTCTGACCGTGCATCCCCAACTGATTATTCCAGTGGTGCAGGAAGCCCTGAACCGTTTGCCACCCATGGTCCATCCCATTCAGCTGGCAGTAAACGGCGACGATGCACGACTTCTGAAAGAAGCCTTTGCCGACGAAATCACCTCGTTCGGCCTTAAAGTCCGGGTTGACAATACACTCACGCGTGGCGGATGCAAACTTGAAACGACTGCAAGCCAGGTCGATGCAACCATGGAATCGCGCTGGAAACGTCTCACTCATGCACTTAGCCAGTCAGGACCATGGCTGGAATGAACGCGCCACCCGGGTTGCTGCGCCAGGATGTCACGGCCTACTTGCGCGACTGCGCCCAGCTCGCCGCCATAGCCGACCCCATTCAGATGAGCGGAAAAGTCACGCGCGTGGCGGGACTGATTCTGGAATGCAGCGGCCTCAAACTGGCCGTGGGTAACAGCTGCCTGGTTGGAGTGAACGATGGCAGTTATGTTGATGCGGAAGTCGTCGGTTTTGCCAATGACCGCCTGTTTCTCATGCCCAACGGGCATATGCATGGCATTGAGCCGGGTGCGCATGTGCTGCCCGAGGACATCACCCGTTGCCTGCCCAAACCCGGCATGGTCAAGCATGCTCGTCTGCGCACCTCGGACCGGACCAAACATTTTCCGGTTGGCGCGACCCTGTTGGGCCGGGTTGTCGATGGTGCGGGCCTTCCGCTCGACGAACATGGCCCCTTGCATACCAGCCAGATGAAACCGCTTTATGGCCGGCCGAACAATCCGCTTGCCCGTGCGCCGATCACTCAGATCCTGGATACCGGCATCCGTGCGATAAATGCATTGCTCACTGTCGGCCGTGGACAGCGCATTGGTCTGTTTGCAGGCAGCGGCGTCGGCAAGAGCGTGCTGCTCGGCATGATGGCCCGATATACCAGCGCCGATGTCATTGTCGTGGGGCTGATCGGTGAACGCGGTCGCGAGGTCAAGGAATTCATCGAACAAATCCTCGGGCCTGAGGGCATGGCACGTTCGGTTGTGATTGCCGCGCCGGCTGATACCTCACCGCTTATGCGACTTCAGGGCGCGGCCTATGCCACGTCGGTGGCGGAGCATTTCCGGGACGAAGGCAAGAACGTCCTGCTCATCATGGACTCGCTCACCCGCTATGCCATGGCTCAGCGCGAGATCGCATTGGCCGTGGGGGAACCCCCTGCATCAAAGGGCTATCCACCTTCAGTGTTTGCCAAACTGCCGCAATTGATAGAACGCGCAGGCAACGGCAAGCCAGGTGGTGGTTCCATCACAGCCTTCTACACCGTACTGTCAGAAGGTGACGACCAGCAGGATCCAATCTCCGACAGCGCGCGCGCCATCCTCGATGGCCACTTCGTGCTTTCGCGCAGCCTGGCAGAATCGGGCCACTATCCTGCCATCGACATTGAAGCTTCAGTCAGCCGCGCCATGCCAAATCTGGTTCCAGAAGCACAGCTCGATCAGGCCCGGGCCTTCAAGCAGGTGTATTCACGTTACCAGCGCAATCGCGACTTGATAACCGTCGGTGCTTATAAGGCCGGCACCGACCCGTTGATCGATCAGGCAATCGAGGCCTACCCTGCCCTGGAATCTTTCCTTCAACAGGGGATGAACGAGAAAGCCACGGCCGGTGACAGCATCAACCATCTCAAAAGCCTGTTTAACGCGGAAGCCTAATCCATGAGCAAGAAGATTTCCTGGCAAATATTGATTGACCTGGCCGACAAGGAAGTGGATCAATCTGTCGAGGCGCTGGCCGGTGCCGTGAATACACAAGAAGAAGCCGAGAACAAGCTGACAATGCTGGAAAAATTCTATGACGATTATCTGGTGGCGCATTCCAGATCAGCAAGGAATGGACTGACTGCTGAGGAAATGAAGAACCAGCAGTTGTTCATGGAACGCCTGAATGCGGCAATTACCCAGCAAAAGAAATACGTAACAACTTGCGCACTTCGGGCAGAAGGCCGTCGCACTGAATGGCAGGGCAGCTATATGAAGCTCAAGTCGTACGGCGTTCTGTCCAAACGGCTGGAAACGCAGGAAGCAAAACAGGCGGTAAAACAGGAACAGCGTCTGCTGGATGAATTTTCAACCCGCAAGTTTTCCGTAAACATCAACTCGAACATTTCAAACAAGGACTGAATCGTGCCAGCCATTCTCATTGACTCACCCATCAGCACACCGCCAGCAGGTGCAACACAATCTGTAACCGATTCCAGCGCCCCGGCCAACGACGGGCAATCGTTCAAGGACGTTCTGGTTAAGGAGATGAGTAACCAGGTTCCCGAAACAAAGAACGAAGCCAAGCCTGGCAAGGGTGGCAAGGCAGCCGATGGCAAGGCCAAGGACACGGACACGCCTGATACCAACGCAGTTTCCGCCAATACTCAGCCTGATCTGGCTGCGCTGCAGATTCCCTTAACCAGCACAGCTGCTGCCAACCCTACAGATCCGGCAAAGGGCGACACACAGGAACCGATGGATTCAGCACGAATAAAGCAGCGCATGGGAATCGATCTGAAATCTGCAACAAAACAAAACCCGGCCGGTGACATCATCGCCATGCAGCCAATAGACACGTTGCAGCCGGGCTCGAACATCAAGGTTGGCGGCACAAGCCTGAACGATCAAGGGCCAGGGGCAGGCAGCAAGGACAGCAAATTTACACCGCCCGATTTGCCGGGTACCGATCAGCAGGCGAGGGCTGACAATACCAAGGCGATCCATCAAGCCGCCCATGACAAACTGACGATTCGTCAGGATGGTGCAGACGCCCTGGCCAAAACTGCAGAGCAGCCGAAAACGCTGGAAACAGTCAAGAGTGATTCACTGTCCCTCCTGTCTTCGGATATTCGCGCTCCAGCGAATCAGCCTCTGGCGCCGGTTCAGACCCAATCACTCCCATCACAACCAACAACGCGCTTTGACGCCCAGATTGGCACCACCGCCTGGAATAACGCACTGGGCCAGCAGGTCGTCATGATGGTGGCCGAGAAACAGCAGCAGGCCGAGATTCACCTGAATCCAGCAGAGATGGGGCCAATCAGGATTACCCTCACTCTCGACAATAATCAGGCCAGCTTGTCTTTTCTCGTTCATCAAAGTGCAACACGCGAGGCGATTGAATCCGCTCTACCCCGACTGAGCGGGATGATGGCCGAGTCAGGCATTACCCTGGGCCAGACCAATGTGCAGGCCGACACTTCTGGAAGCTTCACCCAATCAGGCCAGTCCGGGGGGGCAAACTGGACAAGGCTGAATCAGCCTGTCAAGGACATTGCCGTGCCACAAGTCCAGGGTGCCGTCAGAACCATTTCCCGCCAGGGCCTTGTAGACAGGTTCGCGTGACAGACAACTGACAGACGGATGAATTGTGGGGATTTATCGCGTCTAATCGAACGATCACTTCATTCGGATCGGCTCAATAATCAATAACAGGTTATATATTTACAGAGATTGCCATGGCCAAACCCGTACCAGCCAAAGTAGATGCTGCCGCAGAAACAAAAGGCAGCAAGAAGCCGCGCAAGAAGATCATCATCATTGCCATGATCGTTGCTGCTGCCGTCAGCGCAGGCGGCGCTAGTGCATGGTTCTATTTGGGCAACAGCGGAAATGCCAAGGAAGCGCGTCACCAGCCTCCCGCACCGCCCGCCCCCGTCTTTGTCAACCTGGAGCCATTTACTGTCAACCTGCAGTCGGAAGACGAGGATCATTACCTGCAGACGAGCATCGTGCTGCAGGTCAAGGATGAGGAGGCTGCAGAGCGAATCAAACAGCATATGCCGCAGGTTCGCAGCCGGCTGCTGATGCTGCTTTCCAGCAAGACTGCCTCGGAGATCAACACAGCCGAAGGCAAGCACAAACTTTCAGATGAAATTGTCGCCCAGGTTAAACAGCCTTTTGCCGAAGGCACTGCCGAACAGGAAGTCGGTGGCGTGTTTTTTACTGACCTTGTAATCCAATAGAACGATGAGCGCCGAGTTTCTCTCGCAGGATGAAGTCGACACCCTCCTGAATGGATTACCCCAAGAAGGTGACGGATCCGGCGAGGCCATGCCCACGCCAAAAAGTGTCCGTTCATACGATCTGACCAGCCGCGAACACCTGGTCCAGACCCGGCTCCCCGTTCTGGAAATCATCACGCAGAAATTCGCCCAGCATTTCCGCATTTCGCTTTATGACTTCGTCAAGGTCCCCTGCGAAATAACGCCGGTGCCACTCAGAATCATGAGGTACGCGGATTTCATTCGTGGAGTAACCGTACCGACCAACATCAACCTGATCCGCATTACCCCGCTGACGGGCCATGCCTTGTTCATTGTTGACCCCAATCTGATTTTCCTTATGGTGGACAACCTGTTCGGCGGACAGGGGCGCTTTTACAAGGAAGGTGAATCGCGCGACTTTACCCCCACCGAACAGCGCATCATTCAGAGGCTGATGGGCGAAGTGATTGATTGCCAGACCCGCTCGTGGCAAATGGTGCACCCGATCAATTTCGAATTTGTGCGCTCGGAGTCCTACAAGCAATACCTGAACGTATGCGCTCCGGACGACATGGTGGTTATCAACTCCATGAGCATCAAAATGGGAGACACCAGTGGAGACCTTATCATCTGTTTCCCCTTCACCTCATTGGAACCGATACGTGAAATCCTGTCTGTCACCACACGACAGGAACGGGACGTAGCGGACCGGAGCTGGACCAAACTGATGTCCACTCAGGTTCAAGCCGCCGAGGTCAATCTGACCGCCGACCTGGGCACAGCCACCATGGCCTTGCGTCATGTGCTGAACATGCAGGTTGGCGACTTCATCCCTATCGAAGTGCCGGAATCGATCCAGGCCAGGGCTGACTCAACCCCGTTAATCGAATGCAGCTTCGGCGTCTCCAACGGCCAGTATGCGCTTCGCGTTGAACACATCATTCCCCTGGAAAACAGGGATTCCTGATCAGGAGAACACCATGGAAAATACTGCTCCCAACACCCATTCTGACAAGAACGACATCGACAATGATGACGCCACGGAAGTCATTGAAGAATCGCCCCAAACGGGCGGCGCCATCTCATCGACCTTGTTCAAGCCGCTCTCCGGCGCGGGTAAAGCCGATACGGCCAACGATATCGACATGATTCTCGACATCCCCGTCACACTGACTGTCGAACTGGGCCATACCAAGCTGCCCATCAAGAACCTGCTGCAACTGTCACGCGGCTCGGTGATCGAACTGAACGGCATGGCTGGCGACCCGCTTGATATCCTGGTCAATGGCTGCCTGATTGCACAAGGTGAAGTAGTCGTCGTCAACGAACGCTTCGGCATTCGCCTGACGGACATCATCACGCCCTCCGAGCGCATTCGCAAACTGAACAAATGAACCACCGGTCACGCATCGCCGGCTGGTCTCTGTTGCTCATGCCCGCATTGGCAGTGGGCGCGGGCGCGCCCGCTGCCACCATGGCCAGTTCGACAGGTAGTGTGTTCCAGGTGGTTTTGGGCTTGCTGGTTGTCGTCATGCTGATACTGGGATTGTCCTGGCTCAGCAAGCGCATGGGCATCACCCAGAATTTAGGTTCCAGCCCGGTGAAAGTCGTAGGCAGTGTCAGTCTTGGCGGACGTGAACGTGCTGTCCTGATTGAAGTCAACGACACCTGGATTGTGGCAGGCGTGGCCACGGGTCAGGTGAATGCCCTCGCCACGCTTCCCAGGGGCGAAATGCCATCTGCCGGCCAACTGCCGTCTGCAGGCTTCGCCGCCAGGTTCAAATCGATGGTCGAGAAATCAGGCCATGGAAAATAGAACCGCCACGTGGCTGATATTGGCGGGAGCGCTGCTTTTCCCAGTCCTGGCGCACGCAGCTCCTGCCGGGTTGCCCGCCCTCACAACCACGCCCGCGGCAGGTGGCGGACAGACCTATACCCTCAGTATCCAGACCCTGATCCTGCTGACCGCGCTGTCGATGCTGCCGGCAGGACTTCTCATGATGACCAGCTTCACCCGTATCATCATCGTGCTGTCGCTGCTGCGACATGCCATTGGGACCCAGACTTCACCGCCCAACCAGGTACTGATCGGCATCTCGCTGTTCCTGACCTTTTTTATCATGGGGCCGACGCTGGACAAGATCTACACCGATGCCTACCAACCGTATTCCGAAAACCGCATCAATATGGATGAGGCAATTCAACGCGGCTCCACACCACTGAAGAGCTACATGATGCGCCAGACACGCGAGACTGATCTGGCCCTGTTTGTCAAGATTTCCGGCAGCCCGCCCTTGAAGAGTCCAGACGACGTCACCATGCGCATTCTGGTCCCGGCCTACATCACCAGCGAACTGAAGACTGCGTTCCAGATCGGCTTCGCCATTTTCATTCCCTTTCTCATCATCGATCTGGTCGTGGCCAGCGTGCTGATGTCCATGGGCATGATGATGGTCTCGCCGCCAATGATCTCGCTGCCATTCAAGATCATCCTGTTTGTCCTGGTCGATGGCTGGCATCTGCTCATCGGGTCGCTGGCCCAGAGTTTTTATCAATAAGATAGGAAACCATCATGGTGACTCCCGAAAGTGTCATGTCACTCGGCCAGGACGCGATGCAAGTCGTGCTGATGCTGTCGGCGCCGCTACTGGCCGTGACCCTGATCATCGGCCTGGTGGTCAGTATTTTCCAGGCAACCACCCAGATCAACGATGCCAGTCTGTCCTTTGTTCCCAAACTCGTTGGCGTAATTCTGGCATTGATGATTGCCGGCCCCTGGATGATTACCGTCATAACCGATTACATGACGCGCCTGCTAACCGACCTGCCAAGCCTGGTCGGTTGAATTCCTTGGATCATGATCAGCATTACCGATGCCCAGTTGAATGCATGGCTGGCAGGGTTCATCCTGCCGCTGGCAAGAATATTGGGCCTGATCATGGTGGCACCCGGCTTTGGCGACAATTCCGTCTCGGCCCGGGTCAAAATCGGTCTCGGGGCTTTCATTACCCTCGCCATTTCTCCCACCCTGCCTGCCATGGGTTCCATAACGCTGTATTCGTTCCAGGGACTGATGACGCTTGCCATGCAGACCCTGATTGGTATTGCCATGGGCTTTGTCATGCAACTGGTATTTGCGGCGGTAACCATGGCGGGTGAACTGATTGGCCTGCAGATGGGCATCGGCTTCGCGACACTCTATGATCCCAACAACGCCTCCGACAGCAGCGTGGTCAGCCAGTTTCTGGGCTGGCTCGCATTGCTCGCCTTCTTCGCCTCGAACGCCCATCTTGCCCTTATCGGAACTCTGGCCGAGAGTTTCCTCGCTCTACCGATCACCCCACATATGTTATCGGGTGCGGGCCTGCAAGCGGTGGCGGATGGCGCCTCTGTCATCTTCCAGGCTGGAGTTCAACTGGCCCTGCCCATCATTGCCGTCTTGTTACTGACCAATATTGTGCTGGCCGTGCTGACCCGGTCGGCGCCGCAGATGAATATCTTTGCCATCGGCTTCCCGGTTACATTGGGCATCGGCCTGATCATGCTGGATCTGGCCCTGCCCTATTACGCAGCACAAACAAACGCCTTGTTCCAGCTTACACTGGAGTCAATGCACACCCTGTTAGGGAGCTTTGCGGGCAACCCGTAACGCCTGCAGAAATCCGTTACGGGGAATCTTGCGACGTTGAGCCCAATGAAGCATGCTCAATGTAAATCAGGTCATATATTGAAACAACGACAAGCCCATGACCTGTACAAAGGACTTCTGTGCCGCTTCAAGCGCTGTCTGCTGCAAAGACAGATCAGACAAGGCCTTGGTGTAATCCAGGTCCTGAAGCTGGGAGATGTTTTGCTGATACTGGATATGCAGATTACTCCCCAGCGCGTCGAGTGAATCCAGTTCGTTTAGACTCGAACCGACGAAAGCGCGGGTTTCGAGTATCCGGTTCAGTCCCCCATCCAGATTGCTTAGTGCCGCATTCACACCATTGCTAAGCTTGGCTGAGTCAGCAGCCGTATTGACCGGGGTAGAAAGGACATCAATCAGGTTCTGCACGGTCTGGAACAGACTTTGTTTTGCGCCGCTTGTCATGGAGAACTGATCGCCATTGGCTGGGTTGCCACTGATATCGACCTGCATGCCCGCAACACTTATGGCGCTGCCGCTGGTATAAGGGTTGCCTGAAGATACGGTTGTTCCGGTTGTGGAATCGACCACTGAATAGGTAGTGACACCACCCGATACGGAGAAATTCAGGCTGTAGTCGTGTCCAGTCAGTTGGCTGGTATCGGTCACACTGCCCGCGCCGATGACGCCAGTCCCGGTATTTGTGCCGGCAGCCGCAGAGGAAAACGTTCCGTTACCGGCCGGAATGGCCATGAACACCTGCTGGCCGGAATCGTTGACAGCAATCTGGCGGCTGACAGAAGCCTGCAGCGCCCTTGTCCCCGAATCGCCTGAATATTGAACCGTAGTGCCGTTCTGTGAAAAAGGCTGGGTTGCAGACTGGTTCCCTGCAAACAGATAGTTGCCAGCGCCATCCTTGCTGTTGGCCAGGCCTAGCAACTGTTGCAATTGACCCTTAAGCTGGGTCGCGATATCCGTGCGGTCCGAATTGCCCAGCGTTCCATTGCCCGCACTGGTTGCAAGCGACTTTGCACTCTGGATCAGGTCGCTGACCTGCTGGAGTACGCCATCCTCGATGCCCAGACTGTTTTTCGCGCTGGTGCGATTGGTCTGGTATTGGGTGTTCACGCTATCCAGTTGATTGACCTGCAACGCGTTTGCCGATGCTGCAGGATCATCAGCGGGCGTCATGATCCGGCGTCCGGACGAGACCTGTTGCTGAGTCTTCATGAGCGCAGTTTGCTGCGCGGACATCTGATTTACCCCCAAGTCATAGATCTGGCTGGTACTTATGCGCATGTAGAACCTCAGCTCCCAATTTGAAGCAATGTGGTGAATAGCTGGCTGGTTATCTGCATCACCTTTCCGGCAGCCTGATAGGCCTGTTGGTAACGCAGCAAATTCGAAGCCTCTTCATCCAGATTGACGCCTGACACCGCCTGCTGCGCGGACTGGGCTTCCTGCAGCAGCTTGTCCTGGGTCTGGCTGTTCACCTGCGCCGAGCTGGCCTGGTTGCCTACCTGCGCGACCATCTGCCCGTAGGCATCCATGAAGCTGGCTGTGCCAGCCGCTAACGTCTTCTGGCTCTGAAGACCTGCCAGCAACAAGGCGTTGCGGTTGTCCCCCACGCCATTCGTGTTCGGGCTGATGACGAACTGATCGCCATTTGATGGTGTCCCCGCCAGAGCAAAACTCATGCCCGCGAATGAAATTGTGGCGCCAGAAGCAAAAGGCACGTTGCTCCCGGCCGGATAGGTCGTGGTTGTGCCGTTCTGCGTCAGGTTGATCGCTGCGCCTGCCGGGAACCCGCTCAGCGTGCCACTGGTTGAATCAAAACTCAGCGTCAGGTTTGCGCCTAACGGGCTGGAGGGATAGGTACTATCCACCGCACCTGCCGAGAGGCTGCCCGTGCCAATGTTGCTGACAGACGGATTCGCCTGGATCGGAGTGGCAGCCGCAATCTTTGAGGGATCGCTAATGGCAACCGATATGGCGTTGGCGCCATCACGCGTGGGACGCAGCAGAAAGCTGTCGCCGGCAGCCATCGCGCCTGAAGTCATATTGATTGCCAACCCATCCATATTCATGGGCAGGCTGGCGGATTGTTGGGCCACACCATCGCTTAGCCGGGTTACGGTGTAGTTGGATCCATCATACCCAATGCTGTAGTCGCTTGTCGTCAATGCGCTGAAATCCGAATAGGAAACAGTCAGGCTGGCATTGCCGGTGTTGGCCGAATTCGCAATGGGAACCGGCTGGGTGATATTGAATAGATTACCGCCTGGTGCTCCATTCAGGTCCAGCCCCAGCTTGTTCTGTGCGTTCACTGATCCTGCCAGTCCGAGCGCAATGCGACCCAGATTGTTCTGCGCAGTATCCAGCATGTCGCTACGAAAGGAGAGCAGCGCGCCAAGCTGGCCTCCCATGCCAGTGGGATCCTTGATGGCGCTGGTAATGCCGTTCATCTGATAGCTGATTTGCAGCTGTGTATTGTCCCCCGGAGAAGGCGATGCCACCAGGTTTGCGGCCTGGCCGCCCAGAACCAGCGGCTGGCCGCTTCCTATATAGATGTTGTAGGTGCCGTCAGACTGTTCAAGTAACGATGTCTTGACCTGCTTGCTAAGGTCCGCGACCAGTTGATCACGCTGGTCACGCAAGTCGTTTGCCGGCTGTCCGTTGTTTGCGCCTTCTGCCAGTGCGATAGAGTTGTTCAGTTTTGCGATCTGGCTGGCGTAGCTGTTGATGCTGGCCACGTTTGCACTTATCTGGGTTTCGTTTCCATGCCGGATCTGATCAAGACTGGACTGCATCGACTGAAGACTGCCAACCAGAGATTGGGATGAAGACAGCATGGCTTGCCGAGTCGGCACGTCCGCAGGGTTATTGGCCAGGTTGTTGATACTGGAAAAGAAATTCTGCAATGCAGGGGAAACGCCAGTAGTGGAATCCCCCAGCAGATTGTCGATCTGGCTGGCCTGGGTATGGTAAAGGTCTGTCTCACTTGCAGCAGATTGGGCATCCTTGACCTGCTGGGTAAGAAAATTGCTGTAGACCCGTTGTACCGTTTGCACATGAACACCCTGGCCAAAATAACCGGAGCCGGTTTTCATTGCCAGATTGCTGACCTGCACGGCCTCCTGGCGCGCATACCCAGGGGTGGACGCGTTGCTGATGTTGTGTGCGGTCGTGGCAATGCCTGCCTGAGCCGCCAGCAGTGCAGTTGATCCAATATCGAGAATGTTTATGCCCATCCGGCCCTACTTTCCATATCAGGTTTTCCGGTCTCTCTATGCTCAATCGGCAGAAACCGGCCAAATTCCAGTTCTATTCGATTACTAAATCCAGCCCTCACTTTGTCGCGGAATCATCTTGATTTGGTAATGGCATCAGGCCGCCGATGATCCGAGCTGCTGCATCACGGCCTTGAGCTTGCTGGCATAATTCGGATCGGTAGCATATCCCGCCTGCTGCAAGCCCTGGGCAAACCCGGCCATGTCCTGGCTTTGGGCCAGAACATTCTGGTAGCGCGGATTGCTCTTGAGCAGCTTGGCGTAATCCTGGAAAGATTCGCTATAAGAACCATAGGCGCGGAACCTGGCAAGTGTCTGGTGGGGTTGGCCATCAATGTATTCAGTAGTCCAGGCTTCCACGCTCGCGCCCTTCCAGCTTGGCCCGGCCTTGATGCCGAACAGATTATGGCTGGCCTGGCCGTCGACCCCTTTTATTTCGTGACGCCCCCAGCCGCTTTCCAGAGCCGCCTGTGCCATCATGAACGGTGCCGGAACCCCGGTGGCCTGGCTCGCTTCCACGGCATGTGGCATCAACTTCTGGCTGAAGGCATTGACGTGATCGGTTCGATTCGACGCGGGATTAGGCGGAACGGCATCACTGCCCGCGGGAGCTTGACCAGGATTGGCCAGAGCGGGAGTTGGGGTATCCGGAGGCAAGGTCTGCCCAAGTTGTTTGACCATCAGGTCCGCCAGGCCAATGCCGCGGCTGGAAAGCTTGAGCGAGAGTTGCTGGTCGAGCATGCCGGTATACATCCTCGTCTGATCGCTATCCGTCATGCCATCCTGTGGTGTGGCGTCGCGCATGCTCTTCAGCATCATGTTGAGAAACAGGGCCTCGAACTGCTGCGCGGCTGCCTTCAGTGTTTCCTTGCTGGGCGTTTTGCTTGCCACCTTCAGGCTGTTCAGGCCCTGAACATCCATGGCCATTTGGGCGCCGAGGTCAACGTGATCGATCATGATATCTCAGTCGTTGCTCAGATGATTTCCAGATCCGCATGCAACGCACCAGCGGCTTTCAGCGCCTGAAGAATCGCAAGCAAATCCTGTGGTGTGGCACCGATAGTGTTGAGCGCCTTGACCACATCGGACAAGGCAGCGCCGCCCTTGAGCATCATCACCTGGCCCGGCTCCTGACGAATTTCAACCTGGGACCGTGCGGTGGAAACAGTCTGGCCGCTGGACAGTGCGTTGGGCTGGCTGATCACCGGCTCAGTGCTTACCACGACAGAAAGATTCCCGTGCGCCACTGCGCAGGGATCCAGCATCACGGCCTGGTTCATGACGACCGATCCGGTGCGTGGATTGAGAATCACTCTGGCCGAGCCCTCCCCCGGATTGATCGTTATGTTCTCGATATCCGCCATGAACGCCACACGTTCATTGCTGCCTGATGGTGCCTTTACCCGGATGACCCGCCCATCGATCGCGCTCGCCGTACTGGCGCCGCGCAACTGATTAATGGCCTCCACAACACGGGACGCCGTGGTGAAATCGGCACTGGCAAGCTCAAGCTGGATGTAGCCGGGCTGCCCCAAAGAGGTTGCGACTTGTCTTTCAACCGATGCACCGCCTGGAATCCTGCCAACGCTAAGCTGATTGACCTGCACCTTGCTGCCGTTGGCTGAAGCACCTGCCCCGCCTACCAGCACATTGCCCTGCGCCATGGCATAGATCTGGTTGTCAGCACCCTTGAGCGGCGTCATCAACAAGGTACCGCCGCGCAGGCTCTTTGCGTTGCCCATGGACGATACCGTAACATCGATCAACTCGCCTGGCTGGGAGAATGGCGGGAGATTGGCGGTCACCATGACGGCTGCAACGTTTTTCAGCTGCATGCTGGTTCCCTGCGGAATGTTGACACCCATCTGGGTCAGCATGTTCGCCACGCTCTGGACAGTGAAAGGGGTCTGGGTTGTCTGGTCGCCGCTGCCGTCCAGACCGACCACCAGGCCATAGCCAATCAGCTGGTTGGGCCTCACGCCCTGGACCGTCGCCAAATCCTTGATCCGCTCAGCCTTTGCGATTAAAGGGCAGGCTGCAATAAGAAATCCCATCAGCAGATTGATCAGCCATTTCATGTGATTGTCGCTGTTCACGTGCATTCCCTCAAAACGGCATGACGCTCATGAAGAACCGCGCCATCCAGTTCGTCACTTCAGCACCATCGATATGGGCGGCAGTGCGGTATTCGATCCGGGCATCCGCCACCTGGGTAGACGAAACGATATTCCCCGGTGCAATGGTGTCCGGATTGACGACGCCCGCGAATCGGATGTACTCGGTATCCTTGTCAAGTCCGACCTGCTTCTCGCCACCGACAACCAGATTTCCGTTGGGCTGAACCTCCACCACGGTAACGGTCAGGTTGCCGGTAAAATTATTCCCGGAATTGACCGAGTTGGCGTCCTTATAACTGTTGGCCGAACTGGCGGACACATTCATGCCCTGCAAGGGTTTCAGGAAAGGGACCTTGGCGATGTCAGTCACCGAATCGGATGCCGAGCCGGTCTTGGAAGCCGTGCTCGTTGAATCCTTGCCTGCGTTGGTGTTCTCGTTGATAACGATCGTGAGAGTGTCACCAACAAAACGGGCGCGCCGGTCTTCTAGCATGGGACGGTACTGGCTGACCTGGAAGATGGAGCCGTCAGCCGGCCGCTCTGACACCACCGCGCTGGGTTTTGCAGTCATGGGTTGCTTGATCACGCTGCTTGGGGTAGCGCACCCGGCGATTACACATACTGCCGTCAAGCCAAGCAGGCTGGTCATTCTGTTCATCATGATAGTGACCCAAGCCATCACAAGTCACTCAGCTTCTGCAGCATCTGGTCCGACGTCTGGATCGACTTGCTGTTGATTTCGTAGGTTCGCTGGGTCTGGATCATGTTGACCATCTCCTCGACGACATTGACGTTGGATGTTTCCACATAGCCCTGATTCAGCAGGCCCGTACCGTTGGTTCCAGGGGCATTGGTATTCGGAGTGCCCGAAGAGGCTGTCTCGGCAAGCAGATTCTGTCCCAAGCTTTGCAACCCGGTCGGATTGACAAAAGTGGCGAGCTGCAACGCTCCCACCTGAACCGGTTGCGACGAACCAGGCTGGATAACCGACACCGTCCCATTGGTCGCGATGGTGATGCTCAAGGCGTTCGACGGAATGGTGATGGCGGGCTGTACCACGTAGCCGTCTGCGGTCACCAGCTGTCCCTGGGAATCCGTCTGGAAAGAACCGTCACGGGTATAGGCCAGGGTCCCGTCCGGCATCTGCACCTGGAAGAACCCATTGCCCTGAATCGCGAGGTCGGTTGAATTACTGGTGTGCTGCAGGTTGCCCTGGGTGAAAATGCGTTCCGCCGCCACTGCCTTGACACCCGTGCCAATTTGCAGGCCGGAAGGAACCTGGGTCTGGTCGGATGACGGCGCGCCCGGCTGACGCAGGGTCTGGTACAGCATGTCCTCGAACACGGCCCGAGAAGCCTTGAAGCCATTGGTATTCACGTTGGCCAGGTTGTTGGAGATGACATCCATCTGGGTCTGCTGGGCATCGAGACCGGTCTTGGAAATCCAGAGTGCGGGAATCATGGTTTGCTCCGTTTCAATGTTGATTCAAGTATTAACTCACGGTCAGCAACTTGCTGGCCGCGTCGGCATTAGTCTCTGCCTTCTTCAACATGCTCATGTGCAGATCGTATTCACGCGCCTGCGCAATCATGTTGACCATTTCAGTGATCGGGTTGACGTTACTGGTTTCAAGCGCGCCCTGAACCAGGTTGACATTGGTGTCGACCTCGGCCGTGCTGCCATCGGCAAGCCTGAACAGCCCGTCGTCGCCCCGAACCAGCCTGTTTTCGGGAGGATTGACCAGCTTGATCTTGCCCACCACGGTGATGGCACTGGGCTTGGATCCATTTGGCACGATGGATACCGTGCCGTCCTTGGCGATGCTTAGATTGGTGCCCGGTGGCACCGACAGCGTACCGCCGTCACTGGCGACTGATTGGCCACTCGACGTTTGCAACAGGCCATCCTCGTTGAGTTGCAGGTTGCCATTGCGGGTATAGGCCTCGTTACCATCGGCGGCCTGCACTGCAATCCAGCCGTTGCCCTGCACGGCCACATCGAGGTCGCGACCCGTCTGCTCGACAGCGCCCGTGCTGAAATCGCTTCCTACAGTCGAGTCAACGACAAAGGCCCTGGTCGGCAATAGCCCATCTCCGAGCACGGGCACAGCACGAAACTGATCCAGCTGGGCGCGAAAGCCGTTTGTGTTTGCGTTGGCCAGGTTGTTGGCTGTCGTCGCCTGCTGTTCCATGGCATGCTTGGCTCCGGTCATGGCAACGTAGATCAGCTTATCCATGCGTGCTCCTCATATACACTGGCTGGCTTGCCGCGCTTCGCTCGCAATGAAGTCTTTGCCAGAAGGCGAAGCCGACGAAGCAATCCCGATTCATCCTTTTCTACTGCTCAAAGCCAGGACAATCAGCGCAGGTTAACCAGGGTCTGCATCACCTGATCCTGTGTCTTGATCGTCTGCGCGTTGGCCTGGTAATTCCGTTGGGCCGTAATCATGTTGACCAGCTCGGCGGTCAGGTCGACGTTTGAATCTTCTATCGCAGACGACTGCAGCACCCCCAGGGTACCGCTGCCAGGCGTGCCGATCACCGGGTTTCCTGATGCGGCAGATTCGGCAAAGGCGTTGTTACCCAGTGCCTCCAGCCCTTGCGGGTTGGCGAAGTTTGAAGTGATGATTTGTCCCAGAACCGAGGTCTGGCCATTGGTATAGCGACCCTCAATGGTTCCATCAGGTGAAATGTTGAAGCCAGTCAAGCGCCCAGAGGCAAAGCCGTTTTGATCAAGTGCGTTGACGCTGAAACTGGAGCCAAACTGGGTGGAGCCGGCAAAGCCCAAGGTGAACGACAGAGGAGAGGTCGCACCTGTTGTCACGTTTGCCGACAGGTTGAAGGGCAGTGTTGTGGTTGCCGTATCGATCGTACCGTCGCCCTTGAACTTGAGCGTCCCTGCCGCACCCGCTCCAACCTGCGTTCCATCCAAGGCCGCGTACACGTCCCAGCTTCCTGCTGCCGTCTTTACGTAGTAGGTCGACAGCACATGGGAATTGCCGAGGCTGTCGTAGACCGAAACTGAGGTCGAGCTGTTGAATGTGGTCGGATCTGAAAGACTAAACGGTGATGTAGTTGGCGCACTCTGGGTCGAGTCAAGATTGAGCAAGGCATTGACCGTTGAGGTTGTCTGGGGCGCACGATCGGCAGTGGAAATTTGAAGCTCGGCCGGTGCGGATGTATTCAGCACACCGCTGGAATTGGCCGTGTAGCCGGTCAGACGCGCACCCGTCGGGTTCACGATATAGCCGCTGTTGTCCATCTGGAACTGGCCATTGCGTGAAAATGTAATCGTGCCGTTAGTGCTCAGGCGATAAAATCCACCGCCGTTGATCGCCACATCGAGCGGGTTTGAAGTGGCCGTGATCTGACCCTGGGAAAACTGCTGGACCACACCGGTTACCTTGGTACCGATCCCCACCTGCGACCCACCCGACCCACTCAATGAGGCTGCATAGACGTCGGCAAAGGTAGCCTCGCCAGTCTTGAATCCCACAGTGTTCGCGTTGGCAACATTGTTGCCGATCACGTCCAGGTTCTCCGATGCGGCACTCAAACCGCTTAATCCTTGCTGAAAGCTCATGCACTACTCCTTTATCGAAAATGAGTTTGACCAGACCTAAATGATCTGATGCACATCCGTGTAATTCACTGCGCCCACACTATCGACCTGCAACTGAATATTTGTTCCATTGAGCAACACTCCAGTTACCTGTCCTGAACTCACAGAAGTGGCAGTAACCGGGTTACCGCCTTGTGTCGCACTGATGCTGAATTGGTAGGCGCCACTTGGTGCCTGGTTGCCGCCATCTGTCATCCCATCCCAGCTGAACGTTTGATCGCCGCTGGACTGGGCGCCAAGATTCATTGTCCTGACCGTTTGCCCTGATGAATTGTGGATTGTGACCACAACATTGTCTGCCGCACTGGGTAGGTTCATGCCGATCACGTTGTACCCTGCAGTCGGTGACACACTATTGCCAGGCACCAGCACGCCATGGCCAATCAGGTTGGCTGCCTGCGTCATCTGGCTAGCCCCCAGTGAGTTCGACATCGCCTGCATGGTGTTGTTCAGGTTGGTAATTCCCTGCACCGTGCTTAACTGTGCCATCTGGGAAGTGACCTGTGAGTTGTCCATCGGATTCAGCGGATCCTGGTTTTGCAGCTGTGCCACCAGCATGCTGAGAAACTGGTTCTGGATATCACTCGCACTGGGTGTACTGATTGAGCTCGCCGAACCATTGGCAGTGGTTGATGTGGACGAAGCCGCGCTCAAAAATGCCGAGAGTGACGAAGCGTTTTGTATGGTACTCACGCATTACTCCTTATTGGCCAAGGGTGAGTGTCTTGAGCAGCAGCGTTTTCGCCGTGTTCATGACATCTACGTTTGATTGATAGGAACGCGAGGCAGAGATCATGTTGACCATCTCTTCCACCACGTTGACATTGGGCATGGTGACGTAGCCCTTTTCATCCGCCAGTGGGTTCTTTGGCTCGTACACGGTCTTCATCGGCGACGGGTCGTCAATCACGGCGGCCACCTGCACCCCGTTCGAACCCTCTCCTTCCATCGGCACGGTGCTGAACACCACCTGCTTGGCCTTGTACGCCTTGCCATCGGAACTGACTGCGCTGTCGGCGTTGGCGATGTTGCTCGACACCACGTTGAGCCGCTCGGCCTGCGCATGCATGGCCGAACCAGAAACCTTGAAAATATCGGAAAGTGACATCGTTATTACTCCTTAACCTATCCCTGCAAGGCTGCGAGCATGGTCTTGATCTGGTGATCAAGCATGGTCAGATTAGCCTCGTAATGCACAGCGTTATCCGCAAACTGGGCCTGTTCCGTGTCCATGTCCACGGTGTTGCCATCAACACTCCCCTGATCTGCCGTCCGATAAAGAACAGCGGCCGAGTCAAGTGTGCCCTGGCTGCCATTGGCGCCAATATGGCCAGGTGAAGTCGTCGTCAATGCAGTGGCAGGAGCTGAACCTTCTCCGCTTTGTGCCAGCGCCGTTTGCATCGCGGCAGTGAAATCGATGTCCCGCGCCTTGTAATTCGGTGTATCTGCGTTGGCAATGTTCGACGCCAGCAGTTGCTGACGGAAACCACGCACAGACAAGGCCTGCTGGTGAAAGCGAAGCAGATCGTCCAGGCTGTTGCTCATCTCGTTACCTCCTGTCGGGCTGGTTTGCCCATTACTGTGATGTGAATCCTAGGACGCCTGCCGCCAGATCAATTCGCCAATAAGAGGCAAAAACCTGCTGTTATTCCGCTGCTAGATGACCCCTCCCCTCCCTACAATCCGCAAAAGGAGTTCCGTTAATAAGTCCATGAATACAGACAACATGAAAGAATCGGGAATGAAAGCAGTTACGACAGGTGCCGCCATTGGTGTGGCTCTCTTTGGGCTTTGCGGACAGGTATCCGCCCTCGCAGACAGCCAGTTGAATAGCCAGATCAAGCAGGTCGCAGAGAGTTATCTCAAATCGCGGATTGCCGATATCCCCGGCAAGGCCACTATCGTAGTGACTGAGCCATCACGCAGCAGCCGGCTGGCTGGCTGTTCTTCGCTCGAGGCGTTTCAGACAGAAAATGCAAGACGGCTCGGCAAAACATCCATCGGCGTGCGCTGTCTCGCCCCGTCCACCTGGTCCATCTATTTGTCTGCACGCGTTGGCCTGGTCACTCAATACCTTGCCGCCGCTGTCAACCTTCGTCCCGGCCAGAAACTGGCCGCCAGCGATATCGTCTTCAAAGCTGGCGACATCGGCGCGCTTCCAGATGGCGTGGCACTGACCGCAGAACAGGCGATCGACCACACCCTGGTCTTTGGCGTGCTGGCCGGCACCCCACTCCGTTCAGCCATGCTGCGCGAACCGCCTGCTGTGCAACAGGGTCAGTCGGTCAAACTGGTGTTGAATGGCAATGGATTCCAGGTCAGTGCTGAGGCTGTCGCTCTGGGCAACGCAAATGACGGCCAGGTGGTCAGGACAAAAACGTCCACCGGCCAGGTCATAAGTGGAATCGCCCAGTCCGGTGGCACCGTACAAGTGGTCTTTTGATCCATAAACCAGGGCCTGAGCATGAAGATCGATCAAATCCAGAACAATGTTGTCGGCTTGACACAGACTGACGCCGCCCAGAGACCGGCAGCCAAAAACCAGGACGAAGCACTCAATGGAGCCCAGGACTCGATATCACTCAGCAAACTTGCCACGCACATCCGGCAAGTTGCTCATCAACTGGACGCGGGCAATGAAGTCGACCTCGATCGGGTCAATACCATCCGCCAGGCCATCGAAAGCGGCAGCTACAAAATCAGCAGCGAAAGGATTGCATCGGGTATGTTGAATCCAATACAACCACCAGTAACCAAGTCTTAAGGGGTACACCATGGAACCGGCATATGCACAACTGATGGAGCGCGAAACCTTTGAATGGAATGCCCTGGTAAATTTGCTTCGCATTGAACAAACGGCACTTCAGCAAGGCGACATTTCCAATCTGGCCCAGATCAGCAATTCCAAGCTTGACCTGGTGCGTTCCCTGGATCGTATGGTCGAGGAGCGGGAGAAATGGCAAAGCCAGAATCCCCAACAGAACGCTGCTGCCCCATCCCTGGAAACCCTGCTCGAACTTCGCGAAGCTGCCCGCACGCTCAATCAGCAAAATGGCACGTTGATCGACCGTCGCCTGCACGCCGTGCGCAAGGCAGTGGACATCCTGCTGGGCAGTGCAAGCAAACAGAATGTCTATACCCAGGATGGCCAAATGACCGCGCGCAGTTCCTACCAGCCGCTGTCAGCGGCGTGAAACAATCTCAATGCTTAACCCCTCCCGTCTTCGGGGCGGCAGTCCGCTTTAACCTCCGTCCGCAAGATTTTAGGTTTCCCTAAAAGGAGATGCAACATAAAAAGCTATTACTAAAGTGATAGTTACCTGCATTTCACTTGATTTAGCCAACTGGTGTCGCTAGATTGGATGTCGTCTAAATTACGTTAAGCTCAGATAGCCGTGCGGTACGACTTATGGTGATGGCAACCAATGGATTGCGACATCGCGGAGGCTGCACGGGAACACAAATTGCAGCATTTACCAAGCGTTGAAAAGATGCTATTGAGCGAAGCGTTATTTGCTTGCGCCGCATAACTCAGAGCCGTTCATGCGGACCAAGCACAACAACGCTTCGCGCAGATAGGACGTTTATCGGGCCGTTCTCTTCCAATCGTCGCCTGAGACACAACCCACGAGGGTGAACCATGATCAGTAATAGTTCCAGGTGTGCACGGCAATCTGCGCCTAACTCGAACACGTTAGCAACTGTGTTGTAAGTCAACAGGAGGATTCCAAGGGGTACGATGCTTAAGCATGGAATTCATGATGACCAACAGCTTCCGCATGCAGGCGGTCAGGGCCACTTTGGCCGGCTTGCCCTGGCTGCGCAGGCGTTGATAGAAATCGCGAATCACCGGATTGCAGCGAGCCGCCGAGACGGCCGCCATGTACAGTACGCGCCGTACTTGCGAACGGCCACCCCAAACGATACGTTCTCCCTGATGCTTGCCACTGTCGCTATTGAACGGTGCCACCCCAGCCAGGGCTGCAATCTCCTTACTGTTCAGGCTGCCAAGTTCCGGCAACAGTGCCAGCAGCGTAGCCCGGGTGACCTTGCCCACGCCGGGGATCGCTTGCAGCAGATCGTCTTTCTCGCGCCAAGCCTGCGAAGTACGCAAGACGTGGGTGAGTTCGGTGTCTATCCGCCCGATGCGCTCGTCCAGCCAGGCGATGTGTTCCCTGAGGCCGTCGCGTTGCACCGCCGAGGCCCGCGCAAGACGCAATTTCTCCTGCACCCGCATGTCGACGAGCTGGCGCCGGCGCGCCAGCAAATCCCCCAGCGCACGCGTTTCCTCGTCAGGCAGCGGGCGTACCTGCGGCCTGATTGCCGAGGCGAAAGCCGCCAGGATCAGGGCATCGACGCGATCGGTCTTGGCCAGTCGTCCGCAGGCCTTGGCGTAATCGCGCACCTGCCTTGGATTTACCACGGCCACCGCCAGCCCTTGTGCGGCAAGCGCTGTGGCAAGAGCAGTTTCAAGACCACCTGTCGCCTCCAGGGCAATCAGCGTGGGCGGTTGTTCAAGCAAACGTTCGATCAACCCCGCGATGGCTTCGTCCGAGTAGCCTATTCGCAGCGTCTGGCCGGTGAGCCAGGCAACATCCAGCCAGTCTTTAGATATGTCGATTCCAACAAACGATTCATGAGTATTCATTCCGGTACCCTGCCTTGCAAAAATCCGGGCTTGAGTGTGCCCAGTCAACTGTTCGGGTTACAAGAACATCCGAGACGACGCCCCACGCTAACGTACGGGCTTTGCCACCCAAGGCCTCACCGGGCTATCGTCTCGGCAACCGCAGAAGAAAATTTCCCCTGCTCAGTTTCCGATTCTTCTACGGAATCGATGGATTGAACATACAAGGCGTCAAGAGCACACATCATGCCTGGGCCCGTTGTAATCAATGTGGAGCCGGCCACGGTCGTGATGACCGGTATCGAGTTCATGCAGTACGCCAACCACTACTTGGCGGCAGCGGAATATCTCTCGGCACGAGAGCCTGACTCCTTGTTTGATCCTCTACCGTATCAGCTGCTTTGCCAGTCCCTTGAGCTTCACTTGAAGTCATACATCTGGCTTGTCGACAGACTCGGTCGGAAGACCATCAAGAACAAGTACGGGCACGACATCGAGAAGCTGTGGCGCCATGCAAAGGACCGACGGATCGTCCGCTATTGCCAGCCAACGCCTATGAGAGATGAGGCTGTGGGTTTGGTGGGTCCGTACTACAAGGACCGCAAATTCACTTACTTGGATCTAAGCATGTCTTGGGAAGGCATCCCGAAGATCCGTGCGCACCCGAAGGTCCGGGCCGTGCTGACGCGGCTTTGCAGGCAAATGAGCAAGTCCTTGCGCGCGCCAATCCTGCATGCGAGCTGAGAGCACGTTGACGCCTAACCCATCGTATATGGACTCCCCCCAAAAGAAAAAAAATGGGGTCAGACACTATAAATCCTCAGCCGCTATTGGTTTCCTCCCCGTCTGCGTTGCCGCAGACACTGTGGAAACTCGGTTAACAATGATATGGATGTTCGAGCTTCGCTTCCTTCAAGCTTTTGGCGAAGTGCGTTTCCGCATCACCCGGCCTGAGGCCACTGGCAAGTGAACCCGAAGAACATGACTTTCAGGCTCAGTGCCAGTTGGATAATATCTACCAAATAGCAAGATTTATTATCGATTGTGAGTATTCACATGAGCACTTCGCAGGATCTGCAGCAGCCGGCCAGAAGACCTATGTTTATCGCCATAGCAGTCTGCCTGTTCATCTACGGGATATACCTCTTGCATGACATCTCAAGCTTTACTTCCAAGGCATCCAGTACCACAGGACAAATCGTGGCAAGGGACGGAACTCGGTTCACAATTCAGTACATGGTTGATGGCCGAACATTTCAAATCGAAGAATCTCTTCCGAGTACAAAAGGCGCTAGCATTTCGGAACGCGAGAAATTACAACCCGGAGTAGCAGTCCCTGTCCTTTATGAACGATCATCACCAGGAAATGCAAGATGGGGTGCGGCACGCAACTGGTTCTTCCCAGAATTGCTCATTTTTCTTTCAATTCTCTTCGGTCTGGCTGGATTCCTCCCTGATCTTGGGAAAGGTCTTTTTGGGAATAGATAACCTTGGGTGCCGCAACATAGGTGGCCTATGTCGTATTTCTTTCCGACTGCGTTACCGCAGCCAGCAAGCGAAGACCCGTTAATAGCGATGCGGCTGTCCGCGCTTCGCTTCCTTTGATGTTTTGGCGAAGCGAATCTCCGCATCGCCCGGCTTAAGTCAGCCGGCAAGGGAACCCGAAGGGCAACGCTGTCGGATGGTCTTTTCTTTGGTTACTTTTCTCTTGGCCAAACAGCAGAAAGTCACTTGCCGCCTGCCAACATCCAGCCTCCTGAATTCAACCAAGTTAATCTTCTGGATTTTCGCGCTTCGCTCGCAATGACAGCTTTATGTGAGTTGAATTCATAATTCGATTGCCGCGCACCTGCGGTGCTCGCGATGACGGCTCTTTGCGGCTTCGTCGCTCAGCTATCTCCACCCGGCAATTCCACCTGCTCTGGCAGCAACCCCCTCGGCCCATCAATCGGCAGAATCATCAGGGTGACACGGCGGTTGCGCGTGCGCGCTGCGGCGGTATCGTTAGGCAGCACAGGCCGGGTTGATCCATAGCCCACTGCTGTCATCCGGTATTCATCCACGCCGTTATCCCTGAACAGCCGGACAACCCGCGATGCTCGCATGGCGGAGAGTTCCCAATTCGAGGGAAAGTTGGGGTTGTGTATGGGAACATCATCGGTATGCCCACCCACCTCAAGGCGAACGGCCTTGTCCTTGATGACGGACGAAAGTGATTCAAGCAGGCCAATCGATGCCGCATTCAATTGCGCCTGGCCTTGCGCAAACAGAACACTGTCACTGATGTCGACCTTGACACCCCGTGCGTTACGGGAAATATTTACCTTGCCCTGGCTTATGAGCGGCCCCAGTGCCCGGGTCAGATCCTTGGCGACTTCGCTCATTTTCTCCTGCTGCCTGCGCTGTTCTGCCAAGGCCCTGGCAACCTGTTCCAGGGAAGGATTCGCACTGGAGTTTGTCTTGCCGCTGGACTGGTTCTCTGTGCTTTTGGGCACCGGGCCGCTAAATGCATTTTCCAGCGCGCCGGATACCTTCTTGTATTTCGTCTCGTTGACCGACGAAATGGCATACATCACCACAAAGAAGGCAAACAGCAGGGTGATGAAATCGGCATAGGAGATCAGCCAGCGTTCGTGGCTTTCCTGGCTTTCGTGGGCATCATCCGAGTCGCGTCGCCGTTTACGCACGCCGTCCCCTTGGATCTTCCTCAACCTGGTGCGCCTTGAGGCGCAGCTCAATGAGGCGCGGGTGATCGCCGCGGGCGATGCATTCCAGGCCGTCAGCCAACAACTCCCGCTCCTTGATCTGCTGTGAAGTCACCCATTTGAGTTTGTTCGCCATCGGCAGGAACAGGAGGTTGGCCAGGGAGACGCCATAAATCGTTGCGACGAACGCAACAGCGATGCCTTCACCCAGCCTGGATGGATCACTGAGGTTTTGCATGACGTGTATCAGACCGATCACCGCGCCAATAATACCCATGGTAGGTGCATAGCCGCCCGCCGCTTCCCATATTCTTGTGGACTGGCGCTCTTTCAACTCGAATGCATTGATCTCGATATCCATGACTTCGCGCAGGCGGCCGGGCTCGGCGCCATCGATGAGCATTTGCATCGCCCGCTTGATGAACGGATCAGAAACGATTTCCAACTGGGTTTCAAGCGAAAACAGGCCATCGCGGCGGACGATATGCGCCCACGCAACGACCCGGTTTATCAGGCTTTGGGTTTGCATTTCAGGTGGATGAAATACCCAGCGCACTTTGCGCACGCCCCGGACAAAAACTGAAACGGGGTGTTGTATCAGGACCGCGGCGAGTGTGCCCACAAGGACAATAACCATGGCCGCAGGTTGCAGGAAAAGACTGAGTTTTCCTCCCTCGATAAACTGGCCGCCCAGCAGTGCCAGCAGCGCCAGTGCCAGCCCGATCAGGCTGTTGGTATCCACGATTTCTCTCTCAGCCAGGTGCGAAGCCGGGCAATGGCCA
Source organism: Thiobacillaceae bacterium (assembly GCA_049578545.1). GTDB lineage: Bacteria > Pseudomonadota > Gammaproteobacteria > Burkholderiales > Thiobacillaceae > DASQBT01. The sequence continues at coordinate 78,993 of JBAUMF010000053.1, read as the reverse complement.
GGCTATGCAGCTGGCTCACTCGTGAAATGCTCACACCCATGACCTCGCCAATTTCCTTGAGGTTGAGTTCCTGTTCGTAATAGAGCGACATCAGAAGTTTTTCCCGTTCCGGAAGGATGTCGATAGCCTCGATCAGACAGACCTTCAGATCTGCATCCAGCAACTTTTCCAGAGGAACCGATGAGTTGTCGGGACAGTTTCGATCAAGAAAAGATTCATCGTCCTCGCCATTGCTGCCGAAATCCTCCAGATAAATCAGCTGATGCCCCTTGGCATCGGACAACATGGCCTGGTATTCATCCAGGGCCATTTTCAGCGCTGCTGCAATTTCGCTTTCCATGGGTGGACGGCCGAGTTTGTGCTGTAGCCTGCCGATAACATCCTCGATCTTGCGCATGGATTGGCGTGCGCCGCGTGGCATCCAGTCTGTCTGGCGCAGTTCATCGATCATCGCTCCGCGAATGCGCTGAATGGCATACGCTTCAAATTGCGAATTGAGCGACTCATCGTAGCGGCTCATGGCATCAAGCAGGCCGATCATCCCTGCCTGTACCAGATCATCCTCCTCCACATTGGGAGGCAGTCTGCCCTTCATGTGGTGGGCGATGCGCTTGACCATTGGGGTGTATTGTTCCAGCATGTCGCTCTTTTCGCTTTTTCCAGTGGCCGTGTACATGGTGCCTCCCTCTGCGGCGCTAGCACGCCGCGCTCATAACAATCCGTTGCATCGCCTCTCCCATCTCGTTCAGATTCGATAACCTGGGCAAACTGAGCAGTTTGTCTGCCATCTGACGAAATTGCCGGGCGGACTCTGCAATCGGGAAGGCATCGACCACGGTCTTTTTCAGGTGTGTGGCCTTTTCCAGTTGTGGGTCGCGGGGAATGTGGCCGAGGTAATGGACCGAAACACCAAGAAATCGGGCGGCTGCATCGGAAAAATTGCGTGATATCGACACGCTGCCCTCCATGTCCAAGCTGCGGTTGAGCAGGACATGAAAGCTGTCTATGCCGTACTTGCCAGACAACTGCTTGAGCAGCCCGTAGCCTGATGTAATCGATTTGGGGTCGGGCTGCAAAACGATGACGATTTCGCTATGGTCGATGTCGGGATAATCGCCCGGCCCGGCCGATCGTGTATCGACCAGAACGACGTCTGGCATGGCATCGACAAGAATGCGGCCGGCCTGCATATTGTCTGGCATTCCAGATGCAAATCTTGCAATCGGAGAATCAACCACTTTCACCCGCCGGCCCGCACGTGCAAGCGCGGAAGCAAGATTGTTTGCGGCAATCGTTTTACCTGCCCCCTGGCAACCCGACAAAATGGAGATGACTTGCACGCCATCCCGCCCGACGAGTTTTCTCAGGCCGTCCGCCTGATCCGGGATAAGCTTAGCCAAAGGCCACCGCCAATTCCCTGCCTTGGGCAAAGTGCCTGGCGCCCAGCGACATGGCCAGCGCGACATCTTCATCCTGCAAACCGAATGGCGAATATTCGTTGCGGATCTTGAAGGCACGGTGAATCAAGTAATTGCGGCTGGCCAGGTGGAGATCTTCCGGCACGCGCTGGCCTGTGGCCAGGTAATGCACGTTCAGCCGATTGCGGATGACACAGTCGAGCACGTTGCCCAGGCTGGCGGCTTCGTCGATCTTGGTCATGATGCAACCGTCCAGACCCTGACCCTGGTAGGCTTGAACCACTTCATTCAGCGTATCGCCATGGCTTGTGGCATTGAGCAGCAGGAGTTTCCTGATCGGCCGGCCAACCTGGTTGAACATGGCGACCTGTTCTGCGACCGCCTGATCGCGCTGGCTCATGCCGATGGTGTCAATCAGGATGGTCCGTTTGTTGCGCAGTTCTGAAATTGCCAGGCGCAAGTCGGCCCCATCGCGCACAGCATGGACCGTCACGCCCAGTATCTTGCCGAAGATGCGCAGCTGTTCCTGGCCGCCAATCCTGTAGCTGTCGGTGGTAAGCAGCGCCAGTTTTTCTGCGCCCTGGCGAACCACGAAGCGGGCAGCGAGCTTGGCTGTGGTTGTCGTCTTGCCCACGCCTGTTGGTCCCATCATGGCAAACACGCCGCCCTGTTCGAGCAGACCTTCTTCACCTTCCAGGGTAGTCAGGTTCCGGGTCAGGCAAGTTTTCACCCAGTTCATCCCCTGTTCCCAGTTGGACATTCCAGCCGGAATCTTTTCCATCAGTTTTTTCGACAGAGCCGGGCTGAATCCCGCAGCCAGCAATTCCTTCAACAGGTTGGTCTTGAGCGGATCGCGACGCGGCAGGTCGCCCCAGGTCATTTCCTCGATTTGCGCGCCGAGGCTGTCGCGCATGCGACGTATTTCGTCAAGCACGCTCATACCTGAATCTGCCATTGGCGGCACTTCCGGCGCTGGGGAAATCAAAGGTTCCGGCGCCGGGGCGGGCCGGGCTTCCCGAAATACCTGAGGGACGGGTTGTTGTTCAATGGCTGCAGCCCGAGGTTGATCCATTTCTTTCCGTTCCAGCTCCGCCTGTCTGGAGATTGCCGCCACTTCAGCGGCCGGCATGGCCACAATCTCGACGCCGCCTTCAACGGGGCGGTTGGAGAGGATGATCGCTTCATCCCCCAATTCACTCTTCAGTTTGCGTAGCGCCTCACGTGAGGTTTTAGCGAAAATGCGTTGCACGTTCATACGGATCCTCCAACATTGGAAGTGACTTTAATGATCTTGCCTTCAGGTATTTCTGCATGGGACAGCACCTTCAGCATGGGGACGGTCCGCCCCAGGAAGCGCGCGAGGAGTGGACGGAGTACTGCTGGCACAAGAAGAACCGTGGGCCAGCCAAGTGCTTCCTGCTTGCGGGCAGCTGCCTCGCATTGCTTAAGCAGGCTGGAAGCAAGGCCGGGTTCGATACTGCCCTCGCTGCCAGACTGGATTGCCTGCATCAACAGTTTCTCCAGATTCTGCTCCAGCGCGATGACCGGCAATTCTGCTTCCCGGCCAAATATCTGCTGAACAATCGCCCGGCCCAGCGCTATGCGGGTCAGCGCAGTCAGCTCGTTGGGATCCTGGATGCGTGAAGCATGTTCAGAGAGCGATTCAATAATGGTGCGCATATCGCGGATATGCACGCCCTCTGCAAGAAGGTTCTGCAGAACCTTTTGTACCGTAGATAAAGGCAGAAGCTTGGGTACCAGATCTTCTACCAGCTTGGGTGACTCCTTGGCAAGGTGATCCAGAAGCTGCTGGGTCTCCTGTCGGCCGAGCAGCTCGGCAGAATGAAGCGTGATCAGGTGATTGAGATGAGTTGCAATCACCGTTCCCGGATCAACCACGGTGTAGCCTGCGTTCTTCGCCTGTTCACGTGAAGCCTGATCGATCCAGATGGCGGGCAGGCCAAACGCCGGCTCCTTGGTTTGCGAGCCTGGTAATTTAAGGGTTACATTGCCTGGATTTATGGCCAGGAACATTCCGGAATTGATTTCTCCCGCACCGACTTCCACACCTTTAAGCGTGATGCGGTAGCTCGATGAATCGAGTTCGAGGTTGTCACGAATGTGAACTGAGGGTGCAAGGAACCCAATCTCGCGCGCAAATTTCTTGCGTATCCCCTTGATTCGGCGTATCAATTCGCCTTCGCCGGAATTGTCGACCAGCGGAATGAGCCGATAGCCCACTTCCAGACCCAGCGTATCAACCGGAGCGACATCGGACCAGCTCGCTTCCTGTGCGTCTGCAGACAGAAGCGTAGCGGCGGGTTCAAGCGACTGTTCTTCCACGTTCTGTTTCTTCTTCGAATAGGCCAGCCAGCCAAGGCCTGCAGCCAGAAGAATAAAAACGAAATGAGGCATCCCCGGGGTCAGACCCAGCATGCCCATGATGCCGCCAGTAATGGTCAGAACCTGCTTGTTGCTGAAAATATGGCTCAGCACCTGGCTGCCAATGTCTTCATCGGTGCTCACCCTGCTTACGATCACACCGGCCGCAATGGAGATCACCAGCGCAGGAATCTGTGCCACCAGGCCGTCGCCGATTGCCAATAACGTGTAGTTCTTGGCAGCATCGGCCAAGGCGAGATCATGCTGAAATACGCCGATGACCAATCCACCCAACACGTTGATGACCAGAACGAGAATCCCGGCAATGGCATCACCACGCACAAACTTCGATGCGCCATCCATGGCGCCATAGAAATCCGCTTCCCGACCCACTTCCTGGCGCCGCTTGCGCGCGTCGTCTTCTCCGATCAGGCCGGCATTCAGATCGGCATCGATGGCCATCTGCTTGCCAGGCATCGCGTCCAAAGTGAAGCGCGCGCTGACTTCGGCGATCCGCCCTGCACCCTTGGTTATCACGACAAAATTGATCACAACCAGGATGACGAATACGACAATGCCTACCGCGTAGTTTCCACCCACCAGGAACTGACCAAACGACTCGATGACCTTCCCGGCCGCATCGGGGCCCGTGTGCCCATTCATCAGAACGACGCGGGTGGATGCCACGTTCAAGGAAAGACGCAGCAGCGTGCTGACAAGCAGCACGGTTGGGAACGCAGCAAACTCCAGGGCACGGGTCGTGTAGATGCTGACCAGCAGAACCATTACTGACAGCGCTATATTGAACGTGAACAGCAAATCGAGCATGAAGGGCGGCAGCGGCAGCACCAGCATGGAAAGAATCATGATGATGAATATCGGCCCGGCCAGTGCTTTCAGGTCGGCACCATTCAGAAGTGCGGGAAGGCTGAAGCTCGAGTTCATGATGCAGCCTGCAGGGGATCAAGATCCATGGGGATCGGGAGTTCTGAAGGAATCACAGGCCTGGCCCCACCGTGGCTGCTGTAGCGCTTGAGCTGGTATACATAGGCCAGCACTTCAGCGACTGCAGCATAGAGTGCAGCGGGAATTTCTGCGCCCAGTTTGGTATGGTGATAGAGCGCACGGGCAAGTGGCGGCGCCTCAAGAATCGGGACGTGGTGAAGATCGGCCTCGCCACGGATCTTGGCTGCAATCAGATCGGCGCCCATCGCAACAACGCGGGGCGCGCGCATATCACCTTCCTTGTATTTGAGCGCTACGGCATAGTGAGTTGGGTTGGTGACCACGACATCGGCGTTGGGGATTTCCGCCATCATGCGGCGGCGTGCGGCTTCCCTCTGCAGCGAGCGGATGCGTGCCCTGATATGGGGGTCGCCTTCCGATTCCTTGGCCTCCTGCTTCAATTCTTCGCGCGACATGCGCAGCTTGCGGTAGTGACTCCACAACTGGTACGGCGCATCGACGAGTACGATGGCTGCCATGGCACCAACCATCAGCAGGAATCCTTTGCCCAGCAGGTATCCAAGATGATGGAAGGAAGGCAATGAAGGCTCGCTAATCATGGAAAAAACCGATTGGCGGTTGCTCCATGTGAACCAGAAACCGATGACCCCCAGCAGAGCCACTTTTGCAATGGATTTGAACAGTTCGGTCAGTCCATCCATTGAGAAAATCCGCTTAAGGCCGGATGCAGGATTGATGCGTGAAAAGTTGGGCACCAAGGGCTTGGCGCTGAACAGCCAGCCACGGAACAGTATCGGCGTGAGGATAACGACGACGACGATCGCCAGAATCAGAGGGGCAAAACCAAGCATGACCCGATACAGCTCGTCGGCAATCTGAGTGAATAGAGTATTGGTACCTGCACCGAGAGAGGCGTCGAATACCATGGAAGACTTCATCATGCCGGCTAGGCTGCCCACCATGCCACCGCCCGTCATCCAGATCAGACTGGCACCGGCCATCAGCACGACAAAGGTGGAAAGCTCACGCGATTGCGGGGCCTGCCCGCCTTCGCGTGCTTTTTCCAGTCGCCGGGACGAGGGGGCTTCCGTACGTTCCTGATCGCTCTCTTCAGCCATTTATCCGTCAAACCAAAGCCAGTTGTAATTTCTGACTCTGATTATTGACAAATCAACCGGGAATCGATGGGCGGAATAGACCGGGATTTCACCCCTATTTCAGAGCGATAGATACAGCGAGATGGTCAGCCTGGTTTCCGGGGGTTCTGCTGTGCCAGGTTTTGCTTGACGGTTTCACTGTCAGGCGCTGTCAGCGTGCCGCCATCGCTGCTTGCGGCTTCCTCTGCCTTCTTGTTCATGACAATGATGCTGATGCGCCGGTTGATCGGGTTGTAGGGGTCTTTCTTGTCGAACAGTACCGAGGAAGACAGCCCCACCACTCTGAGCACTTTGGCTTCATCCATGCCGCCTGCGATCAATTCGCGGCGTGACGCGTTGGCCCGGTCTGCCGACAATTCCCAGTTACTGTATCCGCGCTCCCCACTGAAGTAAGGCGTGGCGTCGGTATGCCCTGACAGGCTGATACGGTTCTGCACCCCATTCAGGACATGGCCGATCTCATGCAAGATTTCTCGGGTATAGGGTTGCAGTTCCGCGCGGGCAAGTTCAAACATGGGCCGGTTCTTTTCGTCCACGATCTGGATTCGCAGGCCTTCAGTCGTAATATCGATCAAAAGCTGACGCTTGAACTGTTTGAGCAGCTTGTTGGCATCGATCGCCTTTTCCAGCCTTGTCTGTAGACTCTTCAGGTTTTCCATTTCCTGCCGTTCAAGTTCAGCCTTGGCCGCCTTGAGATTGTAGGTTTTCTTCTTCTCTATCACTTCGCTCTTCTTTACCTGGCCACTGCTACGCGTCAAGTCGGTGCCTCCACCCTTGATCACACTGGAACTGTCGCCACTCCCGGAACCGCCTGACATGGCGACCTTGAGCGGGGTTTTGAAGTAATCGGCGATCCCCTGAAGATCGCCTCTGGTTGTGGAACCAAGGAGCCACATGAGCAGGAAAAAAGCCATCATCGCAGTGACGAAATCAGCATAGGCGATTTTCCACGCACCTGCATGGTGACTACCTGCAGTTTTTTTGATCCGCTTGACGACGATGGGTTGCTTATCTTTGTCGCTCATGCCTGTCTGATCTCGGACAAAGGCTTACCTGGCCTTTGCGCCTTTCACATGGTCTTCCAGTTCCTTGAAGGTGGGCCGCTCGGTAGAGTACAAGACCTTGCGACCAAACTCCACGGCCAGGGCGGGTGCATAACCATTCAGGCTGGAGAGAATGGTCACTTTGATGCATTGGAATATCTTGGTCGATTCGTGCAGCTTCTGCTCCAGCACGCCGGCAAGAGGTCCTACAAAACCATATGCCAGCAGAATGCCGAGAAAGGTTCCGACCAACGCATGAGCAATCAGGATTCCCAATTCTGCAGGTGGCAGACCAACCGATTCCATGGTGTGAACCACGCCCATTACCGCAGCCACAATACCGAAGGCCGGCATGCCGTCTCCCAATTTGGCAATGCAATGTACCGGAACCTCGCCTTCATGGTGATGGGTTTCGATCTCGTTATCCATCAGATTTTCAATTTCGAATGCATTCATGTTTCCGCTAACCATAATACGCAGGTAGTCGGTCATGAACTCAACCACGTGATGATCGGCAAGTACGGCTGGATATTTTGAGAACAACGGACTGGATCCAGGATTCTCGATATCGGATTCGATCGACATCAGGCCTTCCTTGCGAACCTTGCCCAATAACTCATAGAGCAATGCCATCAACTCCATGTACATGGCCCGAGTGTATTTGGCTCCTTTGAAGACCGTGGGCAGCGCCTTTAACGTCGCCTTAATGGCCTTGCTGGAGTTTCCGACAAAGAATGCCCCTGCAGCCGCACCCCCAATCATGAGCAGTTCAATCGGCTGAAGCAGGGCCGCGAGATGGCCGCCGGCGATGGCAAAGCCGCCAAAGACAGATGCCATCACGACAAGATAACCAACAATTACGAGCACTTTTTATTTCCTCTAGCCGATCCAGATGGCCGGCAAGCCGACTTTTTTAGATTCAATTGGATTTATAAGGCAATCGAACTCATGCCCATTGATCAAGTAATCGGTAAAAAACCCGACTTATTTAAGCGATTGGAGAAATGTTCATGCTGGTTGGCAGAATCGCTGCCATTCAGGTACGCCAGCCATAGAGGCGGTGGCCTTCATCGCCATCTGTCTTGAGGATGAAATCGGGCTTGATTCCTTGCAAGGGGAAGGCCAAGCTCAGCAATAGGCAGCCATGGCGCATTTCTGCCTGTGCCTTGTCGGCAATCTCCTGCATGACGGGGGGTGACAGAAATGCAAAGACAATGTCAAAGGAACCGAGATCGAGTTTGCGATAGTCATCTCGGAAGAAATTGACTCGTCCTCCGCCCAGCCAATTGCGCAGTTTGCTGATCAGCCATGGCCCTGGTGCCAGTTCCACTCCATGGAACTCGCCATTTGGATACAGACGTGACAGATTGATTGCCAGCCCGCCCAGGCCACTGCCCAGATCGATGAACCGAAATGAGTGATCCTCGGGAAGCAACTCCGCAACCGCCACCCATGTCTTGGGGCCGGACAGGTATAAGGGAGCACCACGATATATAACGCTCCAGAAGAATAGCAAGCTGAGAATGAACGCCCAGAGGTAAACCCACGAGGGCACCACGAATTTCTGAGCCATCACGATAGCCGGCAGGAATAGCAGGCTGATGACGAACCACCAACGTTGAAGGCCAAACAGCTGGCAGAGCAGACCTGCGAGCGCCCCTTCGATCAAGATTAGCCAAACTGAATCAGAAGGCAGCGAGGTTTGTATCGTGGGTGCAGCCAGGATTGAGCTAACTGCAGCCCAAGCCAGCGCTTGGGCCAGAAAACCTTTACTCCAGCCCGGCAGCTTACGCCAGGAAGGAGTCATTGTTAGGCTACCTGTTCCTGCTTCTGCTTACGCTCGGTGTATGGAACGGAATTGGCCTGCACAGCGGACGCTTCCATCTTGGCCTTCTTGGTTTTTCCGGCACGCGAAGGCATATGGCACAGACCACACTCGTAATTGTCATGCAGGTCATTGGGGTGCACAACGAAATGACCTCCGCATTTGCAGCACTCGGTGGTCTGCAACATGCGGCTTTCGAAAAACCGTACCAGGGTCCAGGCACGCGTGAAGCTCAACACTTCGTCAGTCTGGCTGCCGACCAGGAATTCCTGATATAGCCGATAGCTTTTCAGCACCGCCTCGATACCCTCGCAATCGGTATGTTTGGAAATGGTCCGGTAGATATTGATGAACAGGGATGCATGGACGTTGGGCATCCACGTCAAAAACCAATCAGCTGAGAACGGCAACATTCCTTTGGGTGGGGAAACTCCTTTGACTTCCTTGTACAGCTTGAGCAGACGCTCGCGAGATAATGATGTTTCAGATTCCAGAACCTGCAGGCGCGCACCCACCTTGATCAGTTCAATGGCCAGCTGCGTTTCCTTTACCTCTGAAATCAGGCTTTTCTTGCCCATGGTCAATTCCCTGAAAATGATTGTGTTTATGCTGACAGCAGAACTCAGGCAAGCGCAGCCAGTTCCTGTCCTGCCATCAAAATCGCTGCATGAGACTGGGCAAGTGAACGGTCCTTGGTATAGTTTGCCAGCATGTCGAGAACCGTGTCATCATCGAAGCGCAGGCGGCTGAGTAGCATGCCTGAACGCGCCAATTTGAGTACTTGGGCAGGAGACAGTGACCCAACCAGGTCTGCTACGTCCTGGCCGATGCCCAAACGAAAGGCCGCCATGGTTTTATCTTGGCGAATCATTTGCTGGGCAAGCATAAGATAGCTCAGATTGATTTCCCGTATTTCAGCCATCAGTTCATCCGAATTCATTTCATTCACTCCCAATTAGTTGCCTGTCGATTGGTCACGGCTTTTTTCGCACGTGTACCGTTTGCGGCGCCAGGAGAAAATGTTTGAATCAGAATCCATCTGTTTATTTCGTGGGGATTTCAGGAAGCGACGCGTAGGTGTTTGTCCTACACGGAAGCGAGAAATTATAGTTTTGGTAACTTTGTGATTAGGCGAAACCTGTTTCCATCTCAGAATTTGTGACTGGATCTCAGTCACGCATATAAATGTCGTCAAACCGGACGATGTCATCTTCGCCGAGATAAGGCCCCGATTGAACCTCGATCAGGTGGAGTGGAAGCTTTCCCGGATTCTCAAGCCTGTGTTTCCCACCCAGCGGAATATACGTGGACTGGTTCTCGGTAACCAGCTTGATGTCCTCGTCACATACCACTTTTGCCGTACCGGACACGACAATCCAGTGCTCGGCCCGGTGGTGATGCATTTGCAAGGAGAGTTTTTCGCCGGGTTTTACCATGATGCGTTTGACCTGGAAACGTTCTCCTTCATCAATTCCTTCATACCATCCCCAGGGACGGAATACCTTCTTGTGAATCATGTGTTCACAGCGCTTCTCGGTCTTCAGCCGCTCCACAATTCGCTTTACATCCTGAACCTGGTCCTTGTGTGCCACCAATACGGCATCAGGCGTTTCCACAATGACCAGATCCCTTACCCCCAAGGCTGCTACCAGCCTGGATTCTGCACGAACATAATTGTGTCCAGCCCTGTCCAGAAGGACGTCGCCACGGGTCACATTGCCTGCTTCATCCTTTTCACCTACCTCCCATAATGCGGACCAGGCACCGATATCATTCCAGCCAATGTCAGCCGGCACCACGGCTGCCTTGCGGGTGTGTTCCATGACGGCATAATCAATCGAATCGGATGGGCAAGCTGCAAATGCATCCCTATCAAGGCGGACAAAATCCAGATCCGCCTTTGCCCTGGCAAGTGAGGTCCTGCAGGCTGCAAGGATTTCGGGACGGAATGCCTCAAGCTCAGTCAGGAATTCCTTCGCACTGAACATGAACATCCCGCTGTTCCAGAAATAATCGCCACTTGAGACATAGGACTCAGCCGTCATTCGATCCGGCTTTTCGACAAATGACGCCACCGAGTAGCCGCCAGCCACACCCGGCAGCCCGTCACCGCGGCGGATATAGCCGTAACCCGTCTCGGGACCCTTGGCGACAATGCCAAACGTGGTCAATCGGCCATCCAGCGCTGCCTTGGCCGCGGTTTGTATGGACTGGTGAAACGCCTTTACGTCGCTGATCAGATGATCAGCGGGCAATACCAGCATCAGCCCATCTTCGTCGAACTCCATCAGCTTCAACGCGGCCACGGCAGCGGCAGGAGCCGTATTCCGTCCGACCGGTTCGAGAATGATGGCAAAGGGCTGGACCTCAATTTCACGCAGCTGTTCGGCAATCATGAAGCGATGCTCATCGTTGCAAACCACGAGCGGCGTGGCCAATTCCGGCAACCCCTTCAGACGCAGCACAGTGTCCTGCAACATGCTCTGCTCCGAGGCCAGGGGCAGCAACTGCTTGGGCAGGGCTTGGCGGGAAAGCGGCCAAAGTCGTGTTCCCGATCCGCCAGAAAGAATTACGGGGTAAATAGTGGCGTTCATGTTTCTTATCGAGGTCAGAAGATGGTTAACTTATACAGCAATACTCATTCCGAAAGACACAGATTGAGAGCTTCCTCCCAATGCGGCAAACATATTCCAAAAGTCTTGCTTAAACGGTCATTCGACAAAACAGAGTTGGCTGGCCGCCTTGCCGGCATCGGGTATTCAACAGATTTGATTGCTGTTAGCTTGGCAACCTGTCCTCCCGCATCTTTCATCTGGCTGAGTATCGCGCGGGCAAATCCGTGCCAACTGGTTTGGTCCCGACAAGTCATGTGGTAAATGCCTGAAAGATCATGCCGATCTTCGTCGCTTGCACCCGGAGACAGCCACAGCGCAAGCACTTGTGCGGCAGCTTCGGCAATGGCGCGTGACCAGGTCGGAGCACCAAGCTGGTCGTCAACCACACTCAAAACTTCGCGTTCACACGCGAGCCGTTGCATGGTGAGAAGAAAGTTCCTGCCGCGCAATCCGTACACCCAGCTGGTACGGAATATCAGATGATATGCGCCACTTGCCTGAACTGCCTGCTCTCCCTCCAGCTTGGACCGGCCATAAACACCAAGAGGATTCGGTCTGTCCGTTTCCACATAGGCGGTTGGCTTGCTTCCATCAAACACGTAGTCCGTGGAAAAATGGATCAGGCTGATTCCCAGTCTTGCGGATTCATGCGCCAGCACAGACACCGATTCCGCATTGATCGCACGTGCCAGTTCAGGCTCGGATTCGGCCCGATCAACCGAGGTATAGGCCGCCGGATTGACGATAAGGTCAGGTCTGATCCGTCTTATCACGGTGCTGAGTGAGTCCGGATTGGCCATATCGAGAACATCACGGCCAGGCGCCACCACATGTCCCAGGCTAGCCAGGGTTCGCCGCATTTCCCAGCCAACCTGTCCAGTTGCGCCGGTCAGCAAGATGGTCCTCATTCAAATACTTCCGCCTGCTCGAGAGGAACACCCTGGCGGTCCTTATCCGAAAGCACCGGCTCTTCCGACAAAGGCCAATCGATATTCAGGCGTGGGTCATTCCATAGCAGGCAACGCTCGAACTCGGGCGCATAGTAGTCCGTCGTCTTGTAGAGAAATTCTGCTGCATCTGAAAGCACATAAAAACCGTGGGCGAATCCGGGCGGTATCCAGACCATCCTTTTGTTTTCAGCGGAAAGCACCATCCCCATCCACTTGCCGAAACTGGTTGAATGCCTGCGCAGATCAACGGCGACATCGAACACCTCTCCGACGACGACTCGAACCAGCTTTCCCTGTGGCTGTTTGATTTGATAATGCAGGCCGCGTAGTACACCCTTTGCGGACCGGGAGTGATTGTCCTGCAAAAAATCGGCAACGATCCCCAAACCGGCAAAGGTCTTCCTGTTGTAGCTTTCCATGAAGAAACCACGCGCATCGCCGAACACTCTGGGCTCCAGCAGGAACACATCAGGAAGCGATGTCGGAATCTTCTGCATCAGAAAATGCGTTCTTTGAGCATGTCCAGCAAGTACTGACCGTACCCATTCTTGGCCAATGGTTGTGCAAGCTTTTCAAGTTGGCTGGCATCGATAAAGCCCTGGCGGAAAGCGATTTCCTCGGGACAGGCTATTTTCAACCCCTGGCGTTTCTCGATGGTCTGGATATAGAGGGAAGCTTCCAGCAAGGATTCGTGGGTCCCGGTGTCCAGCCATGCATGACCACGACCCATAACCCGCACATCAAGATCACCCCACTCAAGATACTGTCGATTGACGTCCGTGATTTCCAGCTCGCCCCGGGCCGAAGGTTTGAGGCCCCTGGCAATTTCCACAACACGGTTGTCGTAGAAATAGAGTCCCGTCACAGCGTAACGCGATTTGGGATATTTCGGTTTTTCCTCCAGGCTGACCGCGTGGCCACCTTGATCGAATTCAACGACCCCATATCGCTCCGGATCCTGAACAGGATAGGCAAATATCGTCGCACCATTCGCCTGATTGCCCGCCTGCTTCAGGTCGTCTGCCAATTCATGGCCATAAAAGATGTTGTCTCCAAGTACTAACGTACAGGGGGATTCGGCCAGAAAACTCTCTCCAATCAGGAATGCCTGAGCAAGTCCATTGGGCGAAGGCTGAATGGCATAAGTGAGATCCATTCCCCACTGGCCTCCATCCCCGAGCAGCTGTTCAAACCGGGGCGTATCCTGCGGGGTCGAAATGAGTAAAACCTTGCGAATACCTGCCAGCATCAGGGTTGTGAGCGGGTAGTACACCATGGGTTTGTCATACACAGGCAGCAGCTGTTTGGATACGGCTTGTGTAACCGGATACAGCCGTGTGCCGGACCCCCCGGCAAGAATGATGCCTTTTCGATTCATGGTTTACTGATGTGTGCTTTGGCGCTGTGTGTAGTTGGTATCGAGCCAGTTTCGGTATTCACCGGATACCACCTGCTCTACCCATGCCTGATTTTCCAGATACCAGATGACGGTTTTACGGATACCCGTTTCGAAACTTTCGGCTGGCGACCAACCAATTTCATGAAAAATTTTCCCCGCATCGATGGCATAGCGCCGATCATGCCCTGGGCGATCAATCACAAAAGTGATCAATTTCTCATGCGGCACCACCGGGGAATTCGAGTGTAACTCATCCAGGATCGCGCAAATGGTCTTTACCACTTCAAGATTGGTCTTTTCATTGCAGCCACCGACATTGTAGGTCTCCCCTACTCTTCCCTTGTCCAGCACCTGGCGAATTGCGCTGCAATGATCCCCCACATATAGCCAGTCGCGAATATTGCTGCCGTCCCCATAAATGGGGAGAGGCTTTCCAGCCAACGCATTGTGAATAACCAACGGGACCAGTTTTTCAGGAAACTGATATGGCCCGTAATTATTCGAACAGTTCGTAGTGAGTGTGGGCAACCCATAGGTGTGGTGATATGCCCTCACAAGGTGATCCGATGCCGCCTTTGATGCCGAGTAAGGGCTGTTGGGAGCATAAGCCGTTGTTTCCTTGAAGGCGGAATCCGTCGGGCCAAGGGAACCATAAACCTCATCTGTCGAAACATGCAGGAATCGGAAGTTCTGTTTTTCCTCACTGCCCAAGGTAATCCAATAGGCTCGAACCGATTCCAGCAGGTTGAACGTACCAACAACATTGGTCTGAATGAAATCCGCCGGGCCATGAATGGACCGGTCAACATGAGTTTCTGCGGCAAAGTTGACCAATGCCCTTGGGCGATGGGCTGCTAGAAGCTTATCCGTAAGGGTATGATCGCCAATGTCTCCATGAACAAAATAATGTCTTTCATCACCCTTCAATTCCTGCAGATTGGCGAGGTTCCCCGCATAGGTCAGTTTGTCGAGATTGATGACAGGCTCATCGACAATTTTTAGCCAGTCAAGAACAAAATTGGCGCCGATAAAACCCGCACCACCTGTAATCAGTATCATCAATATCGCCTTTTTGTTTTTTATCGGATTGCTCGAGACCAGATGCGTATTGAATCTTTGCTGCATCACGCATTTTCTTGATGCAATTTTCTAGAGCTTCATTCTGTTTTCTTGCCGGGAGAAGCTGTTCTATGACGGGGTCGCCTGTTCGGGCCTCAGGGCTTGATTCTGGATGCCGTAGACAAGAAGTATAAGCACCGTATCATCTTCACAGCCTTGCTGATGAAACCGCTTCACCCGCGGTCGATTGTCATTCTTCCCCAAGGCAGTTAGCCAAGAACACCGACCATCAGGGAAACCATCCATAGTTCATGAATTCTTTTTGATCAGCCAGATCATCTTGTTTATTGACAAGAAGATAAGTCTTCAGGGCCCCAGCAATTTGCCTAAAGTTTTTCCGGATAAGGCCGAAATCATGGTTGAAACCTGCTCAATTTTGAGCTGATTTCAGCTTTTCACTCGGGATTTGGGTCCTTAAGAGACCCGGGCTCTCCTCCAGTCTTCTCGAGTACTTCAGGCGGCGCACCTGCGCCGCCTTTTTTCTTTTGGTCGCTTTTCAGTTGTGTAGTCAGGCAGCTACAGCTGGCTCCTCGTCGAAGACCAGTTTGATTTCACCCGCCTCGTCCAAATCAACCGTAACATGCCCGCCATTGCTGAGCCGGCCAAACAGCAACTCGTCAGCAAGCGCACGCCGAATGGTGTCCTGAATCAATCTAGCCATCGGTCTAGCGCCCATGAGCGGGTCAAAGCCCTTCTTGCCCAAATAAGCTTTTAGTGCATCGGTAAAGGTGATTTCAACCTTCTTCTCGTGCAATTGGTCCTCCAACTGCATGAGAAATTTATCCACGACGCGCATGACGATATCCGTGGAAAGGGCAGCAAATTGTATGATTGCATCCAGCCGATTACGGAATTCCGGCGTAAACATACGTTTGATATCCACCATTTCGTCCCCCGCTTTGCTTGTCTGGGAGAAACCGATTGAGGTTCTGCTCAGATTTTCCGCACCGGCATTGGTGGTCATGATAATGATGACATTACGGAAGTCCGCTTTGCGGCCATTGGTATCCGTCAGGGACCCGTGGTCCATCACTTGCAGCAAGACGTTGAAAATATCAGGATGAGCCTTTTCAATTTCGTCCAAGAGCAGGACCGCGTATGGCGTCTTCGTGACTGCTTCGGTCAACAATCCACCCTGGTCAAACCCCACATATCCGGGCGGCGCGCCGATCAAACGGGACACAGCATGGCGCTCCATGTATTCGGACATATCGAAGCGGATTAGCTCAATGCCCAGGGTATACGCAAGCTGGCGTGCCACTTCGGTCTTGCCCACCCCGGTTGGCCCGGAAAACAGAAACGAGCCAATAGGCTTCTGTGGATTGCCCAAACCACTGCGTGACATTTTGATGGCCGAAGCCAGCGCATCGATAGCCTTGTCCTGTCCGAACACGACAGCTTTCAAGTCACGATCGAGACGCTGCAGTGACTCCCGGTCGTCCACAGACACGGTCTTTGCAGGAATCCGGGCAATTTTCGCGATGATTTCCTCGATCTCCTTGGGCGTGATCAGTTTCTTCTGCTTTGCCTTGGGCTGGATTCGCTGGGCAGCACCAGCCTCATCAATCACGTCAATGGCCTTGTCCGGCAAGTGCCTGTCACTTATATATCGGGCGGAAAGCTGCGCTGCGGTTGTCAGTGCCGCAGCGGTATAACGCACCCCGTGATGATCCTCGAAGCGTGATTTGAGGCCGCGCAGAATGGCGACCGTATCGTCTACAGAAGGCTCGTTTACGTCAATCTTCTGGAAACGGCGTGACAAGGCGTGATCTTTTTCGAAAATCCCACGGAATTCATTGTAAGTCGTCGCACCAATACACCTGAGCTGTCCAGAAGACAATGCCGGTTTCAACAGATTGGACGCGTCCAGGGTTCCGCCGGATGCGGCCCCTGCACCAATAAGCGTATGAATTTCATCGATAAACAAGACGGCATTGGGATTATCTGTCAGGGATTTAAGCACGCCCTTCAAGCGTTGCTCGAAATCGCCGCGGTACTTGGTTCCAGCCAGCAAGGCACCCATATCCAGCGCATAGACCGTGCTACGCGCCAGGATTTCGGGCACACTGCCTTCCACAATTCGACGCGCCAGACCCTCTGCTATCGCAGTCTTGCCTACACCTGCCTCGCCTACCAACAGAGGATTGTTCTTCCGCCGACGGCAGAGGGTCTGAACCACTCTCTCCAACTCACTGTCCCGGCCAATCAATGGATCGATCTTTCCAGCAAGTGCCAGCGTATTCAGATTGGTCGTGTAGCTTTCAAGTGGTGACCCAGCTGCAGCCTCTTGCTGGACCTCGCTGGGCTCTTCACCTCTTGGAGCGTTTGGTTGCGGCACCTTGGATATGCCATGGGAAATGAAATTCACCACATCCAGCCGCGTAATTCCCTGCTGTTCCAGGAAATAAGCCGCGTGGGAGTCCTTTTCTCCGTAGATGGCGACAAGCACATTGGCCCCAGTCACCTCTTTCTTGCCGGAAGACTGGACATGCAGAATAGCCCGCTGGATTACCCGCTGAAACCCCAAGGTCGGTTGGGTGTCAACTTCGTCGTGGCCACTCACCACCGGAGTATTGGCGCTGACATGTTCAGTCAGCTTGCCTCGCAAGCTCTCCATATCGGCACCGCAGGCCCGCAGCACTTCAGCGGCCGAGGGATTGTCCAGCATCGCAAGCAAAAGGTGTTCAACCGAAATGAACTCATGACGACGCTGCCGCGCCTCCATAAACGCCATGTGGAGTGATACTTCAAGTTCCTGGGCTATCATGAATTCCTCAACTTTCTTCCATCGTACATTGCAAAGGGTGCTGGTGACTACGTGAATAATGGATCACCTGCTCCACTTTTGTATGGGCGATATCACGGGGAAAAACCCCGCATATCCCCATACCCTCCGTATGTACTTTGAGCATAATACGGGTAGCTTGTTCAGTGTCCATGGCAAAAAACTTCTGCAAGATCAGGACCACAAACTCCATGGGAGTGTAGTCATCGTTCAGCAGAATCACTTTAAACAGCGGAGGCGGCTTGACCCGGGCTTTCTCCGGGGCAAGCAACGCACCCTCATCACGTTTAACAGCCATGCAATTCGTTTTATAATTTGAATATAGAGACTATTTTGATGGCCACACAGGAATTTTCAACCCCCCAGGCGTGGGGGGATCGGAAATCATGGCACGTGAAAAGGTGGTCCTGGAGATTGCCCTTTAATTAAGTAAAGGGATCGATCAGATTCTGGCGGAGAGAGAGTCCCTACACCACCCTTTCACAGCTTTTCATAACGCCTATTTTCCGTTTATCTTCAATCCCTTAATTTACACATCCCTTCATAGCATTCCATAGTTGTTCATTGGCCACTATACTTAGTGCAATGCTTAGTAGAAGGCGGAGACTATGGCGAAAGCAATCAACAGACTTACCCCCGAGCTCGTGCAAGGCATCACCGAGCCGGGAATGTACCATGACGGCCTGGGCCTTTACCTGCAAGTCAGTGTATGGCACACGAAAAGCTGGCTATTCAGGTACCAGCGCCATAACCGGCTGCGTTCCCTCGGCCTGGGGCCGTGTCACACCATCAGCTTGTTGGAGGCCAGGAAACGGGCCAGGAAGGCCCGGCAGCTGCTGCTGGATGGCGTGGACCCTATCGCCGTCAAGCACGAGCAACGGCAGAAAGCGGCCTTGGAGCATGCCCGCGCCATGAGCTTTGACGATTGCGCCGCTGCTTATATCCGAAGCCACCGGCACGGCTGGAAGAACCCCAAGCACGCTGAGCAATGGGTCAACACCCTTGCTACTTATGCCAGCCCTATTTTCGGCAAGCTGCCCGTGCAGGACGTGGACACCGCATTGGTGATGAAGGCACTCGGGCCGATCTGGACCGAGAAAACAGAAACCGCGACTCGGGTGCGTGGCCGCATCGAGTCAATCCTGGGATGGGCGACCGTCTCGGGCTATCGCCAGGGCGACAATCCCGCGCGCTGGAAAGGCCATTTGCAAAACCTGCTGCCCAAGGCATCCAAGGTGCAGAAGATCGAGCACCACCCGGCCTTACCCTATTCGCAGATGGCCGAGTTCATGGCTCAGTTGCGCACTCAGGGCGGCATGGGGGCGCTCGCGCTGGAGTTCACCATACTAACCGCAGCCAGGACCGGCGAGGTTATCGGGGCACGATGGGAGGAAGTGGATCTGGACAACAAGGTCTGGACCGTCCCGGCGACCAGAATGAAGGCCGAGCGAGAGCACCGGGTCCCTTTGTGCGAGCGTGCCCTTGAAATCCTCAAGGAATTGCAGCGCCTGGGGGGCGAGTTTGTGTTCCCTGGACTCAGGGGTAAGCCCCTTTCCAATATGGCCATGCTGGCCGTCCTGCGCAGGATGGGACGCAAGGATCTAACGGTACACGGTTTCCGCTCAACCCTCAGGGACTGGGTAGCCGAGCAGACCTTTTATCCCCACGAAACGGCGGAAATGGCCCTGGCCCACGCCATCGGCAACAAGGCAGAGGCCGCTTACCGGCGCGGCGACCTATTCCAGAAACGTTTAAGGATGATGACCGACTGGGAGAAACATTGCAGGAGCAAGCCTGTCAAGGCTGATGTGGTACCGATCAAGCGCGCGAAGAAGTCATGACGGTTAAGTTTCCCAAGACTGCAAGCCGACGCGAGGCAGTTGATCTCATTGCACCCTTGGTACATCCCGAACTTGATCTCAAAATGGCCAAGAAAAGGATTCAGTCCACTACTACCGACCATATCAAGCGCGGAAATCTGCAAGCGCCCACAAAAGATATATGGGATGGCGCGGTAATTTTTGGCTGGGTCGCATGGATGGCGGAAACGAGCCATGAGCGCAAGAATCGCGTGCCCTGGGCGAGACTGAGAGGCGCCACTGGCCTGCCGAAACCCGTGCCACCCAAGAATAGAAAAGGCGAGGTGGGCCGGGCAACGTTACACATCGTCGCGAATGTCGTCCCTGCGGACCTAGAAGAAACGCGCCAAGCATTGATAGAGGCCTGGGCTCGGGAACGCGAAAATAAACCAGTCATAGAACGCCACCAAAAAAAAGTCGAGAACGGAAAGACCCACGGTCCAAAAGGCGGACGCCCTAAGAAGGATTGACAGAAATTAGTTAAAGGCTGGTTCCTAAAAACTCTGCATGAAGTAATGAGGGCTAGATCTTTTCATGGAGCCCTTATGGAAAACCCCCTCGTTTTTACCATCGTCGAATTTTGCAAAGCTTTCAGACTCAGCAGGGGCAGATATCACGAATTGGCTCAGGCCGGGCTTGGGCCAGCAACTTATCGAATTGCCACCAAGGAATATATTAGTCAAAAGGCTGCCCTGGAATGGCAACAACGCATGATCCAGGGCGCAGCCGAAGGCTTCAGGCCGTTGCCAGTTAAGAATCCTGGCCGTCCAGGCCGGGTTCGCGCAGCATGAGGTACGGCCAACAAAAAACCACCCGAATGCTTGGCGGCGATGGGGTGGTTTCAAATACGACAACTAAATTATATTTTACCGCGCCATGCCGCTGCAAATCAACAGGGCGCTGCGTCACCTGCGCCTTCTGGAAGCGTAACCGTCGCTGGGTGTTAGCCGAACTGGCACGGCAAAGGCGCGCAGCATGAGTGCCTTGGACGCTGAAATGCTCTGGGCTGACGCTATGCCAGCCGCAAGAAAGCGCGCCGTTGGCCTTTTCGCCGACCAGATGAGCCAGTGCAAATTCTCTCTATCTGAGCTGGCAAACATGAAACGCATCGAGCAAGCACTTTTTGTTGCCCCTGGCCTCCCCGTCAACGCCCCGGATTTTCTGAAGGCACTCGCCAGCGCGGACGCCGGCAAGCTCGATGACGAAACGAGGGCGCCAATTAAGGCCGTTGATCTGGCCACACTCGCACGGATGAAATTCAGGCCGCGCGAGCCATTGCTTTCACCTTGGCTCCGCTCTCAAGACCTGGCTATGGTTTTCGCTGGGCGAGGTGTAGGCAAAACCCATTTTTCTCTGGCAGTAGCCTATGCGGTTTCAACGGGCGGAACGTTTCTTAACTGGAAATGCGAACGTCCGGCCAAGACAGTTTATCTTGACGGCGAATTGCCCGGCGCGGTACTGCAAGAACGGCTTTTGATGCACCTGCCCGATCAGGAACCCGCGCCCGGTTATCTTCGCATCTTCACGCCCGATCTGCTGGCGCTCGATGACTCGCTGCCTGATCTGGCGACCATTCGAGGGCAGGAACTCATTAACAGCATGATCGAATCCGACACCTCATTAGTCATTCTGGACAATCTATCCGCCTGGGCGCGGGGTTCGCGTGCGGAGAATGATGCCGAGAGCTGGCTACCGATTGCTGATTGGGTTCTATCACTGCGCAGGCGTGGCATAGCCGTCTTCCTGGTACATCACGGCGGCAAGAATGGCGAGCAGCGCGGAACGTCTAAGCGTGAAGATTTGCTAGACGCGGTAATCAAACTGTCACGGCCAAAGGATTACGACCCCCGGCAAGGTGCACGTTTTGATATGACCTTCAGCAAAGCCAGGCACCTGCATGGCGATGCTGCTGAGAGCCTGCAAATTCAGCTTGATACAACGCCAGAAGGCCGGGCTAAATGGAGCTGGGAAACACGTGAGGGCAACACCTATCAGCAAGTGGTTGAGCTTGCCAGGGAAGGACTAAAGCAGGCGGAAATCGCCCGCGAGCTTGAGATAAGTCGATCCCAAGCGTGCCGGCATTACAACCGCGCCAAGAGCGAGGGACTTGTCAAATGAGTATCCGAGGGACCCTGCAACAATCCGTTGGCAATGTGTTGCGTGTTGCGTCCGCTAAGGGCATGCAACATGCAACAAATCACCCCGGCCATGCAAAACACCCGGCAACACACAACGCAACAACCGGCCTTGAACCCAATAAATACGGGCGGCTTGATGCAACACACAACGCAACAACGATGCAACAAAGCACTGAAAACGATGCAACAACGACGCAACAAGCGGAGTTGACTCGCTTGGTCAGATTGTGCGGCGACCGTTACGGCTTCAGTCAGGACGAGCACGCCGAAGTCTTGGCCCTGGCCCTGGCGCATCCACAAGATGCGCTGCGCTCCTATCGCATGATGGTGGATGAAGCACCACCCGACTTTGTGGGAGGGACTCAACCATGAACACCGACCCGCTACCCCGCAAATACAAACCCCGGACGCTGCACCACAAGAAACAAACCTGCCGCATGTGTGGCACAGCCTTCAAGGCGCACTGGTCCGCAGGCTGGCGCTGTCCCTACCCCTGGCTATCTGGTTTGCGCTTGCTGTTGGCCATTCTGGGTGGCTGGGCAAGCTGCGTGGGAAACGAAGTGAGCGACCTGGGAGTGGAAGGGGACGGCACATCTCCATGTCCGCCACGGGAACCGCGTGCCGGAGCAACAATTTCTGCACCGTCAAGATCAATATTTCAATTTTTGACACGTTTTCAGCACACCCCCGCCATGGGGCATCGACTCTCTGGCGCGGAGCCGTGAAACCGCGCGCAGAAGCAACAACGTCAACGTTAACCGAAAAAAAAGCAACTATGAAACGGCCTGACCATATCCAGCGCACGCAAGGTAGGCGGGGGGCGTCGCATCCTTGGAGGGCCGACCGGCAACCGTCAGCCGGAGCAACCGAATCAACGAACTTACGGAAAGACGCACATGAATCTTAACGACCCACTCACGCACGCGCCAGATGCGCCCGCGCGCGAGCCTAGGACGCTGCCACGGACATTGCGCCAGCGCGTGAATCACCTAAGCCACGAGGCCGGACTGAAGCATGAGGCCGATCTGCGCGACCGGCTGATGAAGCACCTGACTGCTCTCGCAGCCAATGGCGTGTCGGTGGAAGACCAGCACCGCTATCTCGACAATTTACTGACAGGAAAAACGAAATGAACGGGGGATAATGTGAGCTTCGCCCGTTTGAAACGTTAAGGCTGATTATGAGCATTGGATCTTTCAAAAAGTTGTTCGTATCAACTCTAGCCGCTCTGCTAACGCAGACAGCAATAGCCCAAATATATCGTTGTGATGAAAATGGTAAAACGACGTACTCAGAAAGACCATGTAGCAATACTGCAAAAAAGACGAATATTTCATCATCTCCAAGTGGCGGAACATTGGCTAGTGCCAATGAACGAAGGCGCCTATTTCTTTTGAAACACAAAGACATTAAGCCTGTATACCAGAGTGCAATAGAGGCAGGCGTCGTCATACCTGGCATGACTGAAGAACAGGCTTTAGCTTCATTGGGTGAACCTACGAAAAGGAACCTAACTCAGACTCGCAACAGAAGCTTCTGGCAATGGGTTTACGAGGGTCCATTGGGTAACAGTAGCTACATTTATATTGAGGATGGGGTTGTCGTAGGTTCCAACTGATTGCTTGCTTGGGCACCGCCAGACCAACGAGGCGGCGACAGACAAGCCACACCTACGGTTAATAGTGCATCACAGTTATCTGATTCAGACAGAGTCAGCCAGCACGCCTTCGGCGTCCTGGCTTCGCTGCTAAATCCTGGCGGGCAGATATCGACCCGTTGCAGTCTGTCAGGCTTTGGGAAAGCGGACGTTTAATCGGGATAGGGAGAAGCCTCACGGCTCCGCGAACACTTGGCCATAGGACTCACACCTACGAAGTAACGCGCCATGCCCGGCGCACACGCAAAAGTAAGGGGCCGCGCGCTTTTGCGCAGTCCCTCTTGGCTGCCGGGTTGGGCGGAGTCACCGATCCTTCTTCCCTTGGTTGCAACGGCGACAAAGCGTCTGAAGATTATCAAGTGTATTTCCCCCGTCTCTTGCAACAGGGCGTATATGATCAACTTCAAGCTCCACCGTGTGGTCATTTGACGGACTTGCGCCGCACTTGGCACATCGGTAATTGTCGCGCTTCAATATTGCCCATCTGTCTTTGAGGGGAATTGTTGTACGGGTTGGCTCGTCTGGGTTGCCCGCGAGGAGCTGTTCTCTCGACATCTTGCCTTCGTGAAAGGCCGCAAGTGCTTCGCAAGCGGAACGCACGCTGCCCCAATGCCGCTTGTACGGCGATTCCGATATTTTCTCTCCCATCGTTGCAATTTGCCTCTTGCCTGGCGGGTATCCCAATTGCATCCACGCTGACTCAAGATTGGCAATCAGTTGCTCGGGTGAGTGCCTTCTTTCTCTTCCACCCGTAATGCCAATTAGAGCGAGGGCTTTTTTCCAAGAACCAAATCTGTCGATGATTGTTGCGGAATGAGGGCGCTTTCCAGCAAGGCCGTCATATTGCGGAGACGTAAAGTAGCCTTCGCCAAGAGCTTCAGCAGCGGCCTGCAACGCAACGATTAGATCGCCGTCACTCAGGCGAATGCGCTTTGCCTTCAGATCGAAGTTGAATCCATCAGTCACAGCGTCTCCTGTCATGCCGCCCTACGTAAAAGTAAGGGGCTGCGCGCTTTTGCGCAGTCCCTCTTGGCTGCCGGGTTGGGCGACTGTTTATGATGAGGCACCAGTCTTCACCTTCTTTGCCGCAGTTTCAATTGTGTCTAGCAGACGCCCGCACGAGATGCCGCAACTCAGGAGATAAGCAATGCGATGGCGTTCACCTGGCACAGGGTGGTTTTCATGACTAGTTTCTTTGAACATGGATAATGCCGCACACAGTTGCTTGATGTCGTTGGTATTAAACGTGGTTTCGAGCGGGTGGTGCGCAAAGTGATTTCTAATTTTTCGAATTGTCTCGAAATCCTTGTACTGAGCCTGTGAAATGAGATCGAAGGCGTACGCGATTGCGATGCGCTGAGAAAAACTCGCCAGTGGCCCCATTGCATCGAATAAAGTGTCTGCCACCTTTTTGTCGCGGATGCGGAACTTTATATATTGACCCAGGGCATGTTCTACGAAGCTACCCGCGAGAATTGCAGCACCACGATCAGATTCCTCATGGAACGCACTGTTCATCTCATTCCATTCTCCGAAGCTCAGTTCCTTTGGTTTAGCCATTACGACTCATCTCCGCGAGTAAGTCGCCCAACTTTGTTATAGGGAGACAATTTCGCTGCATAGCCCCCGCGCCTGCTCCCTAACTCGGCGTCATTGATCTCGCCAAACGCCTCGCTACTGAAGGCTTTGCGGCATTTGTTTGAGGTTTCTATACAGTATAAATAATCGTGAAAAGCGGCACGTCAAAATATAGGGCCTCAGCATACACCGAGGACGCCTGAACGGCAGCTTTATGGCGCTGTCACCACCGGCCGGTTGTGGCCGAACTGAGTCAGCCGCGACTCACTCTGAATGACCCCATGCAGGCTTTCAGCGTTTGCGCCAGTTGAAACCGACCCGGCCTTGTGGCGGGTTTCTTATTCCCACTTATCCTTAGCCCTGGCGTCTTCCTTGGTCTGCCATTGCATGTTTGAGGGCGCATCGGCTCCGCCATGCTTCAGCGCCTGGACGTGGTCGATCACATAGCCAGGACACCCACCCCTGGACTTGCCTGTTGACGGGCAAGGATGCTCCCGCTTGAAATCCCGTTTTGCCTGCTGGCTGCGAGGGTGATGCGCTCCCCCATGTCCGCGTGCCATGGCAACAGGAGACAGCGCCAGCGAGGCAGCAAGGAAAAGCGGGCCGAGTCGTTTCATGGTGAACCCTGGGATGATATTCGGAATGTAGACCCGGTAATCCGGGGATTTTGCTCGCTTTTCGGCAATATGCTTAGGCTTTAACTTAGTATCAGGCCAGTTATTTATTGTCGTTGTTTTTCAGGCATTTAGGCGTTGTATTGGCGGAGAGAGAGGGATTCGAACCCTCGGTGCCCCGTAAGGGACACAACGGTTTTCGAGACCGTCCCGTTCAACCACTCCGGCACCTCTCCTGGCACCGCGTCTTCATAACGATTTGGCCCGGGCCGCAGCTGCGCCCCAATGTCCGGAGGACTTGTGGCGCCTGCCTTTAGGCTTGCACCCGAACCTGCGCAGCAATGCAATCCGGCAACGTCAAAGCTATCCCCCTCCAACCACTCCAATAGCTCATTGCCTCTGACATTGATGTAAAACAATGGATTAGATCCGCAATCTGGACACATTTGACGGGGCTAACAGGCCGTTTGCCACCGGCATTTTACACTGGCTGGAATGTTTTCTGATGCCTATAGTTTAGACTTGCCGGATGATTCGGCTCCTGCTGATACTTTTCCCAGCCTTCTGGCTGGCCGGGTGCAGCAAACCCGCCCCCGATCCTGCGCAGTCGGGAGAGCTTGTTGTGGCTACCCGCTATAGTCCGACCGCGTATTTCACAGACAACCAAGGCGAACCTGCCGGTTATGCTTATGAACTGATCAACCGCTTTGCCACTCAGCATGGCTGGAATGTACGCTGGGAGGTGTCACCGGACTTAAGTAGCTTATACGCGCTAGCCAAAGAAGGTAAGGTCAACATTGTTGCTGCAGAATTAACTGAACAGGGCGTCAAGCACCAAGGGCTGATTCCTGGCCCCACGCTGTTCATCAGTCAGGCCCTGATCATCAGCCGCCAGAGCGGTCCGGCGATTGCCAAGCCGGCCGACCTGGTCGGCAAGAAAATCGCCATCCTTGCCGAGGGTGGACACCTCGAACTGATGGAGGCACTGAAAAGGAAAGTGCCTGGTCTTTCCTGGGAAGTTCACGAAGAAGCCTGGCCTGAAGAATTGTTATCCCGATTGTCTGACGGGGAATTCGATGCAGTCATAATCAACGAAACCGACTATGATCGGGCGCGACATTATTATCCAGGTTTGACGGTATCCCTAGTGCTGGAAAATTATCAAAAAGTCGTTTGGGCGCTGCCCAGAGGCACTCCAAAAGAACTGGCCAAGCAGCTCAAGCAGTTTGTTGACCAGATGGAAAGTGAAGGTGTCCTGCGCACGACATTCGAAAGGTATTACGGCCACATCAAACGCCTGGACGACAGCGATATCGCCGGCATTCTGACAAGGCGACCTCTCCAATTACCAAAATACAGGAGAATGTTCCAGGAGGCTCATGATGAAACCGGCATTGACTGGCGTTTGTTGGCGGCAATCAGCTATCAGGAGTCGCAGTGGAACCCCTATGCCACTTCACCTACCGGGGTCAAGGGACTGATGATGCTCACTGGCGATACGGCAGATCGCATGGGCGTGACCGATCGTCTTGATCCCCGGCAGAGCATCATTGCAGGGGCGCGCTATCTGTCGATGTTGAAAGATTCGTTGCCTGACGGGATCAAGGAGCCCGACCGCACCTGGATTGCCTTGGCTGCGTACAATCAGGGCATGGGCCATTTGGAGGACGCCCGCCGTATTACAAAGGCAAGGAAAATGAATGCAGATTCCTGGGCGGACATTAAGGATAATCTACCTTTATTGGCCCGGGGTAGTTATGCCCGATCAACGAAATATGGCTACGCCAGAGGAGGTGAAGCTGTCATCTTTGTGGAAAGCATTCGGAATTACTACGACATCCTTGCCCGATTCGAGAATCCGTACAAGCCACCAATAGGCTTGGTGGAATACAACAGCAAACAAGCAAAGACACTCGCGTCGAAATAATTCAGCGGATCTCGATGCTCTTCATGCTGCCCATATACGGCCGCAACGCCTCTGGAATGGTGACGCTACCATCAGCGTTCTGATAATTCTCCAGTATTGCAACCACTGTACGTCCTACAGCCAGCCCTGAACCGTTCAGGGTATGGACAAGTTCCGGCTTGTTTTTCTCGTTGCGATAACGGGCCTG
This sequence comes from Thiobacillaceae bacterium, assembly GCA_049578545.1. Lineage (GTDB taxonomy): Bacteria > Pseudomonadota > Gammaproteobacteria > Burkholderiales > Thiobacillaceae > DASQBT01. Next base: position 51,374 of record JBAUMF010000053.1, on the reverse strand, counting down.
CATGCGACGCGCCTGAAACGCCTCGAAGTTGGAGCAGGATGAAATTTCCCGGTACGTATTCTGTGCCGGCAGCCACACTTCCAGATCATAGGTTTTGGCTGACGAGAACCCCATGTCGCCTGTGCAAAGCAGCATCTTGCGATAAGGCAGCCCCAACTTCTGCAAGATGGCCTCGGCATGGCCGGTCAGCTCTTCCAGGACCACATAGGAATCTTCCGGCTTCACGATCTGGACGATCTCAACTTTGTCGAACTGGTGCTGGCGGATCATGCCCCGGGTGTCGCGCCCGTAGGAGCCTGCTTCAGAACGGAAGCAGGGGGTATGCGCCACGTACTTCAGAGGCATCTTCTCTCCGCTGACGATTTCATCCCGCACTAGATTGGTAACCGGGACTTCGGCAGTGGGGATGAGATATAGCTTGTCAGCATCCGAACGCGGTACCTGGAACAGGTCTTCCTCAAACTTGGGCAACTGTCCGGTACCACGCATGGAATCGGCATTCACCAGATACGGCACATAAACCTCCGTGTATCCGTGGTGCTGTGTGTGGATGTCCAGCATGAACTGGGCAAGCGCCCGATGAAGACGCGCGATTGGTCCCCGCATGACCGAAAATCGCGCGCCGGAAAGTTTGGCGGCGGCGTCAAAATCGAGCCCCAAAGCTGCGCCCACATCCACATGGTCCTTGACCGGAAAATCGAACACGCGGGGTTCGCCCCAGCGCAGAACTTCCCTGTTTCCGGTTTCGTCCGTTCCTTGCGGAACCGACTCATGAGGTACATTGGGAATTTCCATCAGCAAGGCATTGAGCCTTTCCTGCAGTCTTGCCAATGTTTCCTCGTTGGCTTTCAGCTCATCGCCCAGACCCGCCACTTCCGCCATGATGGGTGCAATGTCCTCCCCTTTTGATTTGGCGGCGCCGATCTGCTTGGACAGCGTATTCCGTCTAGCCTGCAACTCCTGCGTACGTATTTGCAAGGTTTTGCGCTCAGCCTCCAGAGCACCTAACGCAGATGTATCGAGATCGAATTTGCGCGCCTTGAGTTTCGCCGCCACGCCTTCCAGATCGGTGCGCAGCAGTTGTATATCCAGCATGAAGGCTCCCTATGATTTCTTTTTTCGTGCCGCTGCATCCATGCTCTTCAGCCAGGCCAGCCGTTCGCCAATTTTTGCTTCCATCCCGCGCGGGACCGGATGGTAAAAACCAGGTTCAATGCCCTCGGGAAAATATTCTTCACCAGCCGCATAGGCGTCCGGCTCATCGTGAGCATAGCGATACGCTCTGCCATGACCCAGTTCCTTCATCAATTTGGTAGGCGCATTACGCAAATGAACCGGCACTTCACGCGAGCTGTCTTCTGCTACAAACCGACGGGCGCTATTGTAAGCCTCATAGGCCGCATTGCTCTTCGGCGCACAGGCGAGGTAAATCAAGGCCTGGGCAAGCGCCAGTTCGCCTTCGGGGCTACCGAGCCGCTCGTAGGTCTCCGCTGCATCCAGGGTGAGACGCAATGCCCGCGGGTCTGCCAGCCCGATATCCTCCGAAGCCATGCGGATCATGCGTCGCGCGACATACAGCGGATCGCATCCGCCATCGAGCATGCGGACCATCCAGTACAGAGAGGCATCCGGATTGGAGCCGCGCACCGATTTGTGCAAGGCGGATATCTGGTCATAAAAATCGTCCCCACCCTTGTCAAACCGGCGGCCGCCACGCACCAGGACGTTGCTAACCAGCTCCTCCGTGACCGATGTCTTCTGTGCCTGCGCCGCTTCTGTTGACTGCTCCAGGTAATTCAGGAAACGCCGGGCATCGCCATCGGCATAGTCAACAATCGTTTCCAGGGCCCTAGGCTCGATGATTGTGTCATCCAGTGCGGCTTTGGCACGCGGATACAAGGTACGCAGGTCATCCGCCGTCAGCGATTGCAGTACATACACCTGGGCGCGTGAGAGCAGTGCGCCCACCACTTCGAAGGACGGATTCTCGGTGGTGGCTCCGATAAACGTCACCAGACCCGATTCCACATGCGGCAAGAGCGCATCCTGCTGGGCCTTGTTAAAACGATGGATTTCGTCGACAAAAAGAATGGTGTGCCGGCCTTGAGACCGATTGGCCTCTGCGCGTGCCACCGCATCGCGAATATCCTTGACCCCTGAAAGCACGGCAGAAAGCGGGACAAAGTCGGCTGAGCCCGCATCAGCCATCAGCCGCGCCAGTGTGGTTTTACCCACGCCTGGCGGCCCCCACAGGATGAACGAATGCAGCTTGCCGGATTCAAATGCCACGCGCAGCGGCTTGCCCGGACCTATCAAATGCCCCTGGCCAGCGACCTCGTTGAGTGCCTTTGGCCGCAAGCGCTCAGCCAGCGGAATAGGCCCGTCAGCCTGCCCAAACAGGTTGCCGGATTGGCTCATATCTAATCGGACAGGACGTCCGCCCCTTTGGGAGGGGTGAACTTGAAATCAGAAGGGCTGAGCAAGGGATTGCGTTCGAGTTTGGAGAATTTCAGCACCGTGGTCTGGCCGAAATTATCCTTAAGCTCCATGCTGACCAGCAGATTACCAGCAAAGCCCATTTTGACGCTGTCGAATGTGCTTTCCCTGTCCTTGGGCCGTGCCTCCAGCCATTCAAGCCCATCCCGTCGGCCCAGAACCTTCAGATCAAAATACTTGTCGATTTCATTGCTGCCTGCCAACAGGGCAGCGGGACTCGAACCCAAAGCGTTTCCCAGCTTGCGCATGGTCACCTGATCAAGGTCTTTATCGTACAGCCAGAGCTTGCTGCCGTCACCGACGATAAGCTGCTCATAGGGCTTGGAATAAACCCAGCGAAATTTCCCCGGTCTTGAAAAAGTCAGGGTACCGCTGGCTTCCTGTTTGATGTGACCAGTGCTGTCGATGACCTGTTGACTGAAAACACCTTTGGCCGTGTGAATATCCCGTATAAATGCCCTGAGCGCTTGCAGGCTGTCGGCGCGAACAAAGCCCGGCAGCAAAAGGCCGACAGTCAAGACAAGGATGCTGAATTTCATGATTAAGCCAAATTATTCACGGTTGGGAGCTAAGACATCCCGGTTTCCATTCGGTTGCATGGCGGACACCAGGCCTGCCTGTTCCATGGCCTCGATTAACCGCGCTGCCCGGTTGTAGCCAATGCGCAAATTCCTTTGCACTGCAGAAATGGAAGCTCGACGCGATTTGAGTACAATCGCAACCGCCTCATCGTACAAGGGATCTGATTCAGCATCTCCACCGCCTTCTCCACCCCCTGCTTCAGATTCGTCCGGACTCTCCAGAATGCCATCGATATAGCTGGGCACACCCAAACCCCTGAGGTAATCAACCACCCGGTGCACTTCGCCATCCGACACGAATGCACCATGAACGCGATGAGGCAGGCCCGTGCCTGGCGGAAGGTAGAGCATGTCGCCCTGTCCAAGCAGGCTTTCTGCACCCATCTGGTCGAGGATGGTGCGCGAGTCGATCTTGCTGGATACCTGGAACGCAATCCGGGTGGGAATGTTGGCCTTGATCAGTCCGGTAATCACATCCACGGATGGCCGCTGGGTGGCAAGGATGAGATGGATACCCGAAGCCCGCGCCTTTTGTGCCAGACGGGCGATCAGCTCCTCAACTTTCTTGCCTACTACCATCATCAAATCGGCGAGCTCATCAATCACCACGACAATCAAGGGTAGCGTCTCCAGCGGCTCAGGATTATCCGGTGTCAAGCTGAACGGATGCGTCAAAGGCTGGCCAGCCTTCTGTGCTTCCCTCACTTTCTGGTTGTAGCCCGCCAGATTACGCACTCCCAGCGTGGACATCAGGCGATAGCGCTTGTCCATTTCGCCCACACACCAGTTAAGCGCAGCTGCCGCCTGACGCATGTCTGTGACTACCGGTGCAAGCAAATGGGGGATCCCTTCATAAACCGAGAGCTCAAGCATTTTCGGGTCAACCATGATGAGGCGCACGGTATCCGGCCCGGCCTTGTAGACCAGCGACAGAATCATGGCGTTGATGCCTACGGACTTGCCTGATCCGGTCGTGCCTGCCACCAGGAGATGGGGCATTTTGGCCAGATCCGCCACCACGGGCTGGCCAGAAATGTCCTTGCCCAAGGCCACTGTCAACGGGCTGGCCATGTCATTGTAGACCTTGGAACCTAGAATCTCGGAGAGCTTGACCATTTGCCGCTTGGGATTGGGAATTTCCAGCCCCATGGTGTGCTTGCCGGGGATTGCTTCCACCACACGGATGCTGACCACCGACAGGGTGCGGGCCAGATCCTTTGACAGGGTGACGATCTGGCTGCCCTTGACCCCAATTGCTGGCTCGATTTCATAGCGCGTAATCACGGGTCCGGGCGAGGCAGACACCACTTTGACCTCGACGCCAAATTCTTTCAGCTTGCGCTCGATCATGAGCGATGTGAATTCCAGAGCATCGTGGCTCACTGTTTCCAGCTGCTGCTCCGCTTCATCCAGCAAATGCAGCGGCGGCAGGGGGGAGTCAGGCATGTTCTGGAAAAGCGGTGTCTGTTTTTCCTGCAGGCGCCGCTCGGATTTGGGGATTTCCGTGACCACAGGTTCAATCCGCAGCGGCTTGGCTTCGTGAGCTTCCTCCATGCGGCGCTTTTCCTGCACTACAATTTCCTCGCGTCGCTGCGCGGCTTCCTGGCCGATCTTCTCATCGCGTTTGCGCTGGACGAAGCCAACGAGCCACCACCAGGCTTTTTCCAATGCCCGGCCCGACCATTCGGCAATCTGCAGCCAGGAGGTGCCGGTAAAGAGCGAGAACCCGATCGCAGCAGCCAGGATCAAGCCCAGCGTGCTGCCAATAAAGCCAAACAGCGCAGTAGTGAGGCGCCCCACTCCATGCCCAACCAACCCTCCCGAGTAATACGGCAAACCCTGTGACCAGGACCACAGACGCAGCGCTTCTATACCGGAGCTACCCACCAGAAGGAGGCCGAACCCTGCCCAGACCAGCCAGTGAGGCCGGCTTCCGGCGAGCGGGGCCTCATCCAGACGGTGGAAGATGTGCCAGGCATAGCCGGCGGCCAGCGCAACATACCACCAGGCACTGTAGCCAAAAATATAGAGCAGAATGTCCGACAACCACGCACCGAATGTGCCACCCAGGTTTTCTGCCTTCGGGTTCGCCCCTGTGGTCGAGAATCCGGGATCTCCCAGACTGTGGGACAGCAGGATCGCAGCCAGAAAAATTGCTAATGCAAGCGCCACCAAGGCTTTTGCCTCGCGTATCAGGCGCTGCAAGCGCGGCGGTGTAGTTACGGCAGTGGAACGGGCCTGGGCCATGGAAAAGCAAAAAATGTGAATGAGCAATTATAACGGGCCGCCATTGACTAACGGCAAATGGAACTGCAATCAGGAATTGTTAGAATGCGGCTTGAAATTTTATTTATCAAACCAAAATAGAAAACCATGACTACCAAGCATTGCAAACTTCTGATCCTCGGCTCCGGCCCGGCCGGCTATTCCGCGGCGGTTTATGCTGCCCGCGCCAACCTGAACCCCGTCGTCATCACCGGCATGCAGCAAGGCGGCCAATTGATGACCACGACCGATGTCGACAACTGGCCTGCGGATGCTGAAGGCGTTCAGGGACCCGACCTGATGGCACGCTTCCAGAGACATGCCGAGCGCTTTGACACCGAGATCATTTTTGACCAGATTCATACGGCCAAGCTAGCCGAAAGGCCGATCACCCTGATTGGCGATGCTGGAACCTACACCTGCGATGCCCTCATCATCGCGACGGGGGCATCAGCCATGTACCTTGGCCTGCCTTCCGAACAGGCGTTCATGGGCAAGGGTGTGTCAGGCTGTGCGACCTGCGACGGTTTCTTTTACAAGAATCAGGACGTGGCCGTGATCGGCGGCGGCAATACTGCCGTCGAAGAAGCGCTTTATCTGGCCAATATCTGCAAGCATGTGACCCTGGTGCATCGCCGTGACACATTCAAGGCCGAGAAGATCCTCGTCAGTCACCTGATGGAAAAGGTCAAGGAAGGCAAGATCAGCCTCGAACTGAACAGTACCCTGGATGAAGTGCTGGGCGACAAGAGCGGTGTAACCGGAATGCGCATCAAGCGTGCGGATGGCAGCACCAGGGATGTGCCGCTGACCGGCATTTTCATCGCCATCGGACACAAGCCGAACACCGACATCTTCCAGGGGCAGATTGAACTGGAGGGTGGTTACATCGTAACGAGGGGGGGCAACAAGGGCAATGCGACGGCCACCAGCACGGAAGGTATCTTCGCCGCGGGCGATGTGCAGGACCATATTTACCGTCAAGCTGTCACCAGCGCTGGCACGGGTTGCATGGCCGCTCTGGATGCTGAACGCTACCTGGACGCACTCGCAAAATAAGCATGAGAAGGCACGGGGAAGGCCAGCCGCCTTCTCCCCCACAAAGCGAGGAAGCCGCCCAACTGTTTCTCGATGCGGTGGAAGGCGTTGCTCCGCTTCCCGCTCCAAACCGGGCAAATACGCTGCCACCCCCGCTAAAACCCATCCCCAAACAACGTCTGAACGATGAAATTCAGGTCTTGCGGGACTCGCTTTCTGATCCCATCGATTTCCTCGAAACCGGGGAAACTGGCGAGGAACTCTTCTTTGCCAGGCCAGGCATTCATAAAGCTGCGCTTCGCAAACTAAAACGGGGAGGCTGGGTCATTCAGGCTGAACTTGATCTGCACGGCATGCGCTCCGATGAAGCCCGCCTGAGCCTGGCGGGCTTCCTGCAACATTGTGCTAGACATGACCACCGCTGTGTGCGCATCATTCATGGCAAAGGTCTGCGCTCCCGCAACCGGGAACCCATTCTGAAACACAAGTTGAGGCACTGGCTGATCCAGCGCGATGACGTGCTGGCCTTTTGCCAGGCACGCCCTGTGGATGGAGGGTCGGGCGCAGTGATTGTTTTGTTGAAATCTGCGACACGGAATAAACATGACTGAAAAAGTGAAGGATTTCGAGCTACCCGCCACAGGCAATGGCCCTTTCAAACTGAGCGCGCAAAAAGGCAAGAAGGTGGTGATTTATTTCTACCCCAAGGACAACACGCCGGGCTGCACGCTGGAAGGCCAGGAATTCCGCGACCTTTATCCCAAATTCAAGAAGGCGAACACCGTGGTCGTGGGCGTCTCCCGCGACAGCCTGAAATCGCATGAATCGTTCAAGAGCAAACAGGAATTCCCCTTTGAACTCCTGTCCGATGCGGACGAAGTCGTATGCGATCAATTTGGCGTCATGAAACTCAAGAACATGTACGGAAAACAGGTGCGCGGCGTGGAACGCAGCACATTCGTGATCGATGCCAGTGGCAAACTCGCCAAGGAATGGCGTGGCGTAAAAGCGCCCGGCCATGCCGCCGAAGTTCTTGCTTTTGTAGAAAACCTCTAGACCATGCCAAGAAAAACAGCTGCCAAGGCCCAGACCAAACTATTCGTGCTGGATACCAACGTCTTAATGCACGACCCCACTTCATTGTTCCGTTTTGAGGAACACGACTTGTACATCCCGCTGGTCACGCTGGAAGAACTTGATCAGCACAAAAAGGGGATGAGCGAAGTCTCCCGCAACGCGCGCCAGGCCAGCCGTTTTCTGGATGAACTTGTCAGCAGCCTTGATCGCATCGACGAAGGCGTGCCTTTGACCGCAATCAGCCACAAGGCTGCAACCGGCAAGCTTTTCCTGCAGACTGTCGCCATCCCCAATGACATGCCCACGAGCCTGCCCACCAGCAAGGTGGACAATCAGATTCTTGGCGTTGTCCTTTATCTGGGCAAGCAGTTTCCGAAACGGCAGGTCATTCTGGTGTCGAAGGATATCAACATGCGCATCAAGGCGCGTGCTCTGGGTTTACCGGCTGAAGACTACTTTAACGACAAGGTTCTCGAAGACACCGATCTGCTCTATACCGGCGTGCGAGAACTGCCGACCGATTTCTGGGACAAGCACGCCAAGGGCATGGAATCCTGGCAAGCGGATGGTCACACCTATTACCGAGTGACCGGACCACTGGTCGGCCAGATGCATATCAATGAATTCCTTTACCAGGAAGGCACCACACCGGTTTACCTGCGGGTGCGCAACATGGAAGGCCGCACCGCGGAACTGGAAACCATTCGCGATTACAGCCACAACAAAAACAACGTGTGGGGAATTACCGCGCGCAACCGCGAGCAGAATTTTGCCCTTAACTCCCTGATGGATCCCGAGATTGATTTCATTACCCTGCTCGGCCAGGCCGGCACGGGAAAAACCCTGCTCACGCTGGCCGCGGGCCTCGCCCAGGTGCTGGAAAAGAAAATCTACTCTGAAATCATCATGACCCGGGTCACCGTTCCTGTGGGCGAAGACATCGGTTTTCTGCCCGGCACCGAAGAAGAAAAGATGACCCCCTGGATGGGTGCGCTCGAAGACAACCTTGATGTTCTGAACAAGAGCGACGACGAAGCCGGCGACTGGGGTCGTGCCGCAACCCAGGATCTGATCCGCTCGCGAATCAAGATCAAATCGTTAAATTTCATGCGCGGGCGCACTTTCATCAATAAGTTTCTTATTATTGATGAAGCGCAGAACCTCACGCCCAAACAAATGAAAACCCTGATCACCCGTGCGGGACCTGGCACCAAGGTCGTATGTCTTGGCAACATTTCCCAGATCGACACCCCCTACCTCACCGAAGGAAGCTCCGGCCTCACCTATGTGGTTGATCGCTTCAAGGGCTGGTCCCATGGCGGTCATGTTACCCTCGCGCGTGGCGAGCGCTCCCGGTTGGCGGATCACGCGGCTGAAGCTCTCTAAAGGAGAAAGCGATGAAAAAGCTCGTTGCTGTTTTGCTTGCTGCAGGTTTGGCATCGCCCGCATATGCCTTTGATTTCGGCAGCCTGCAAGACCAGCTCAAAGGACTTATGAACCAGGGAAGTGCTACAAGTACAGCACCGAAATCCGGGGTCGACAGTCTGACGCCATCCGAAATCAACGGCGGCTTGAAAGAAGCCCTCACCAAAGGCGCAGAAGCCGCTGTAGCCCAGCTGGGCAAGACAGACGGCTTCTGGGCCGATCCGAAACTGCGCATCCCCTTGCCCGCCAATCTGCAAAAAGTCAGCAAGGTGATGAAAACCCTGGGCATGGGCAAACAGGTCGATGCCCTCGAGCTGGGGATGAACCGTGCTGCTGAAGCTGCCGTGCCCGAAGCGAAGAATCTCCTGGTCGGGGCAGTCAAGGACATGTCCCTGGAAGATGCCAAAGGCGTTCTGACCGGAGGCGACACCGCTGCCACTGATTTTTTCCGCAAAAAAACCGAATCGGCGCTCTCGGTGAAATTCCTCCCCATCGTCAAGCAAACGACCGACAAGGTCGGCCTGGCCCAAACCTACAACACCTATGCCGGCACAGCCGCCCGCTTTGGCGCAATCAACAGTGACCAGGCCACGATCGAGAACTACGTCACCAAAGAAGGACTTGACCGGCTCTACACAGTCATTGGCGAGCAGGAAAAAGCCTTTCGCACCAATCCCCTGCAATCCGGCAGTGAACTGATCAAAAAAGTCTTCGGCTCGCTGTTGAGCAAATAAGCCACCTGGCCTCAACGATCACTGGCCCAAATCCTGCATGGATTTGGGCCAGTGTCATTTAAAACTGCCTCTATGCTTCGACTAGGCTTGTTTGCCATTCTGATGTCATGTCTGTCTGCCGCCCAAGGCTGGGATGTCGGGGAGTTCCGCAATGGCATGCCCAAGACCGAAGTCGTCGAAGCTTTAAGATCGTGGAATTTCGGCAAGGTGATCGATGTAGGCAGGGATGGACTGTTTGCCTACGATCTGCCGGAAAGTCCGGCAGGCCGCCGATATCTCTTCACCTTCTGCAATGACAAACTGGTCAGTTTTGACCAGGAAATCGATCCCTCCTTCCGCAATTTCATCGTCGTCACCTCAAACTACTCCAACATCTACGGCAACCCTTTGCGGGTGATCCCCTATTCCAATGTGGTGGCCAGCGGTGAAAAAGACGTGATCGCCATGTTCTGGCGCAAGGGTTCGGATTACCTCGGAGTGAAATACGCCCTGTTCGCCACTGGCGAACAGCTTTCATTGACCTGGCAGGTCAACAACAACTGCTGGCAGGCACCGCGTTAGACTTGTTTCGTAAACCTATATATGCAGCAGCAAACGTTCCGGCGCTTCGAGCTCTCTTTTCACGCCCGCCAGAAACTCCACGGCGTCCTTGCCGTCGATGAGCCGGTGGTCGTAGGACAACGCCAGATACATCATGGGACGGATGACGACCTGGCCGTTTTCCGCCACGGGCCGTTCCTGAATCTTGTGCATGCCGAGAATACCCGACTGCGGCGGATTGAGTATCGGCGTCGATAGCAGCGAGCCAAACACGCCGCCATTGGTAATCGAGAAGGTCCCGCCCGTCAGTTCATCCAGCGCCAGGCTGCCGGTCTGTGCCCGCGCAGCAAAATCGGCAATGCTCTTTTCAATTTCGGCAAAGCTCATGCGGTCGGCATTGCGCAGGATGGGAACAACCAGGCCTCTTGGTGTCGAGACCGCAATGCCGACGTCGGCGAAATCCTGGTAAACGACGTCGTCGCCGTCGATGCGCGCATTCAATATGGGGAACTGTTTGAGCACCACGCAGACGGCGCGTACAAAAAAGCTCATGTAACCCAGCTTGACTCCATGGCGCGCTTCAAACTCCACTTTGTAGCGCTGGCGCAGTTCGTTGACCTGCTGCAGGTTGACCTCATTGAACGTGCTGAGAATGGCCGCGGTATGCTGCGCCGCCACCAGGCGCTCTGCGACACGTTGACGAAGCCTGGACATGGGCACGCGGCGCTCGGGCCGATCACCTTGTGGGTACGACGCAGGCTTGGGCATTGCTGAAACAGGCTCCGCTGCCTTCGGGCTGGCCTGTGCGGGCGGTTCCTTGTTCGCCACGGGCAATGCGAGCACAACCGCGTCCTTTTTCGCCGGTATCACCTCCGCCAGGCGGGCGGGTTCCGCCTGTCCCAGCCCGGCCGTATCAATCACCGCAACGACTTCATTGGCTTTGACTTCTGCACCTTCCTGCACACGGACTTCTTTCAGTATGCCGTTGGCCGGAGCAGGTATTTCAAGAATCACCTTGTCGGTTTCCAGATCGGCCAGGGTTTCGTCGCGGGCCACGTTCTCCCCTGGCCGTTTGCGCCAGGCCAACAGGGTGCCGGAAGACACGGATTCCGAAAGTTCAGGCACTTTGACATCAACGTTCATGATTTTCAGGCCTCATGCTGCTTTTCAAGCGCCTCAAAGACCAGGGATTCCTGTTCGGCTTTGTGCCGCGAAGGCCAGCCGGAGGCCGGCGCCGCCGCCGGCGCGCGACCGGCATAGATGAAGCGCTGGCCCCCCGGTGTGCAGCGATTGAGGTGATGCAGGCTTTGATACCACACGCCCTGATTCATCGGTTCTTCCTGAGCCCAGACAAATGTCCTGGCTTGAGGGTAGCAGGCCAACACCACGCGAAATATTTCCTCAGGGAAAGGATACAGCTGCTCTATGCGGACAATTGCCACGTTATCCAGATGTTTCTCCTGGCGGCTTGTTTCAAGGTCGAAGTAAACCTTGCCCGCGCAGACAACGACCCGCTCTGCGGCTACCGGCTGACGTGGGTCATCGATGACCTGCCGGAAGCTTCCAGCTGTCAGATCTTCCAGGGACGAAACCGAGGCCTGGTGCCTGAGCAGGCTCTTGGGGGTAAAAAGAATGAGCGGCTTGCGCACCGGCCTCAGCAGCTGTTGGCGCAGGAGGTGGAAAACCTGGGCTGGCAGGCTGGGTACGCAAACCCGCATATTGTTCTGCGCACAAAGCTGCAGATAGCGCTCCAGCCGGCCTGACGAATGCTCAGGCCCCATGCCCTCATAACCGTGCGGCAGCATCAGGGTGATGCCGCACATCCGCCCCCATTTCGCTTCTCCACTGGCAATGAACTGGTCGATCACGACCTGGGCGCCATTGGCAAAGTCGCCAAACTGAGCTTCCCATAGCACCAAGGTATCGGGCTCTGCAGTTGCATAGCCATATTCAAAAGCCAGCACGGCCTGTTCCGACAACAAACTGTCGATAACCGTGAACGTTCCCTGCCTAGGATGCAGGTGTTCCAGCGGGGCATAATCGCCCGCCTGGCTCGACACCCGATTCTGGTCGTGCCACACCGCATGCCGGTGAAAGAACGTGCCGCGGCCGCTGTCCTGCCCGCACAAACGAACGTTGTAGCCGCTATTCAACAAACTGGCATAGGCCAGGTTCTCAGCCATTCCCCAGTCCAGAGGTAATTGCCCCGCACTCATCTTGCGCCTGTCAACCACCACTTTCTGCACTCTCGGATGGATCGCGAAGCCTTCAGGCGGGGTCGTCAGAACATCCGTCCAGCGCGTGATGTCATCTGCCTTAACTGTGGTATCAGCGGTCGCATTGATATCGCCATGTTTGAAACGGCTCCAGTTGACGGCAAATGTCTGTTTGAAATCGGACACCGTCGGCGGACTCAAGGTTTCCCCCCGTTCCAGCCGGGTTCGGCAATTGCTGATCAGGTCTTGCGCAGCTTGCGCTGTGATCAACTGTTGCGAGACCAGCTTGTCCGCATATAGGCTGCGAACACCGGGATGGGCGTTGATCTTGCGGTACATCAGCGGTTGTGTCACAAGCGGGTCATCCTGTTCGTTATGTCCATGACGGCGGAAGCACACCAGATCGATGAACGCATTGCGATGGAAAGTGTAGCGATAATCCACAGCAATTCGCGCCACGGTGGCGACAGCTTCTGGGTCATCACCATTCACATGGAACACCGGCGCATCAACCATTTTGGCCACGTCAGTACAATAAATGGTAGAACGAATATCACGCACGTCCGACGTCGTGAAGCCGATCTGGTTGTTGATCACCACATGAATCGCGCCGCGATTCTGGAAGCCACGGGTTTGCGACATGTTGAGGCTTTCCATGACGACACCCTGTCCGGAAAGCGCGGCATCGCCATGCATGATGACCGGAACAACCTCATACCCATTGGCATCACCCCTTCGATCCTGTCGTGCGCGGACCGATCCCCTGACCACAGGATGCACGATTTCAAGGTGTGATGCATTGAAAGCAAGCGCCACATGAACCGGTCCGTCGGGGGTGGCCACATCGGAAGAAAAGCCCTGGTGGTATTTCACATCGCCCGACAGAGGGGAATCGGGATAGCCGTTTTCCGGCTCCTTGAACAGACTGTCCAGTGATCGGCCCAGGATGTTGCAAAGCACATTGATGCGTCCCCGGTGTGCCATGCCCATGACGATCTCTTTTGCGCCGCGGTGCGCACAGCGCGCAATCACCATATCCAGCAACGGGATCAGGCTCTCAGCGCCTTCCAGCGAAAAACGTTTTTGCCCGACGTAGCGCGTGTGGATGAATTTCTCCAGGGTCTCCGCATCAGTAAGCCGCTTGAGCAGCCTCAAGCGTTCTTCGACGGCCAGGGGAAATTCTCCCCTCATGCCTTCGAACCGTTCCTGTATCCAGCGTTTACGGGCCACATCGTTGATATGCATGTACTCCACACCAACAGTGCGGCAATAAACCGCTTTCAGGGTGTCGACGATGCCGCTCAGACTGGACCGCTTGGGCCCTACCAGAGATCCCGTGTCAAACTCCCTTTGCAGGTCAGTTCCCGACAGGCCGTAATGCATGGGATCAAGCTCGGGGATTTCTGGCTTGAGAAAACGTTGCAGCGGATCGAGATCCGCGTGGCGCACGCCAAGATAACGGTAGGCGTTAATCAGTTGCAGAACACCAACCTGACTGGCCTCTGAGGCGGCAATCAGCGCATCCCCATTGGGTTTTCTGAGCGGAGGGCCTGAAATCAGCACAGCCTGTTCAGCATCGGACAGGCTTTCAAGGTACGCGGCACTGCCTGCAAAAAGCGGGCTGGTTTCGATCCAGTTGTTATTCGACATGGGGCTGGAGAGTTGTGAATGTCCGATTTGGCTTATCCAGCGCGTTGCCCCAACGGCACAAGATCGCGCCGGCCATGGCCGGTATACAACTGGCGTGGACGGCCGATCTTGTGGGTGGGCTCGGAAAGCATTTCATGCCACTGCGCGACCCAGCCTGCCGTGCGCGCAAGCGCAAAAATCGCCGTAAACATACTGGCGTGAATACCCATGGCGCGGAACAGGATGCCAGAGTAGAAATCCACGTTGGGATACAGTTTCCGCTCGATGAAAAACTCGTCTTGCAGGGCAATGCGTTCCAGTTCCATCGCTATCTTGAAATGCGGATCATCGCGCAAATCAAGTTCATCCAGCACTTCGTAGCAGGTCTCACGAATCACCTTCGCGCGGGGATCCATGTTCTTGTAGATGCGATGGCCAAAACCCATCAGACGGAATGGATTGCTTCTGTCCTTGGCCCGCTTGATGACTTCGGGAATGCGGGAAACGTCGCCGATTTCCTCGAGCATGGTAAGCACGGCCTCGTTGGCGCCACCATGCAGCGGGCCCCAGAGCGACGCCATGCCGGCGGCAACGCAGGCAAAGGGTGTGGCCCCGCTCGAACCTGCGAGCCGAACGGTCGATGTCGAAGCATTCTGTTCATGGTCGGCATGGAGGATGAAAATCCGGTCCATGGCGCGGGCGAGAACCGGCTTTACGTCATAGTTTTCGCACGGCGTTGCGTGCAGCATGTGCAGGAAGTTTTCTGCATAGCCCATGCGGTTCTGCGGGTAGATAAAGGGCTCACCCGTGTTGTATTTGTAGGCCCAGGCTGCAATGGTTGGCACCTTTGCAATCAGGCGCTGGGCGGAAATCATCCGGCTTTGCGGGTCGAACACATCGTGCGCATCGGAATAGAACGCCGAAAACGCGCCCGTCACTCCAATCATTACCGCCATGGGGTGTGCATCCCGGCGAAATCCACGGAATACATTGCTGATCTGGTCGTGCAGCATCGTGTGATGGCGGATGCTTTGTTCAAACTCGAACTTCTGCTGCGCATTGGGTAATTCTCCGTGTATCAGCAAATAGCTGACTTCCAGAAAATCGGATTGATAAGCGAGCTGCTCAATTGGGTAGCCACGGTGATAAAGCAGGCCCTGCTCGCCATCAATGTAAGTGATCTGTGACTGACAGCTTGCGGTGGCGGTAAACCCCGGATCAAGAGTAAAGTGGCCTTGACCGACCAGTCCGCGCAAGTCGATCACCGGATTTCCAAGTGTTGCTTCGAGAATGGGTAGTTCCACGCTGGGGCTGCCGTCGCTGAAAGTCAGAGTCACGGTTTTCTTAGTCATGATGAATCGTGTCCGTTTGTTGTATGCGCAAAATCAATTTTGCCATTTCCGGTGGAGGCTCGACCCGTCCCTGCAGCATATCCAGTAACTCGGGATCGGAACACTCCAGCAGTTTCTCGTATTGCTTCCGATATGCAGGAGACAGCAAGCAAGATTCACGCCGTACAAAATCTCCCAGCCAGAAGTCAAGTTCCAGCAAGCCCCTGCGGCTGCGCCATGTCAGGCGGGCCAAGTCATCCTGCGCGTTCATACCCGTCGTTTGACAAGCAACGCCTTGATCTTCCCGATTGCAGCGGTTGGATTCAAGTTTTTCGGGCATGCGTCCACACAGCTCATAATGCCATGACAGCGGTAGAGCCGATAGGGATCTTCCAGATTATCAAGACGTTCGTTTGTTGCCTGATCACGCGAATCAGCAATAAACCGATAAGCCTGCAACAGGCCGGCAGGACCGACGAACTTGTCCGGGTTCCACCAGAACGAAGGGCAGGACGTGGTGCAGCATGCACACAAGATGCACTCATATAGCCCATCCAGATCGGCCCGCTCTTCGGGACTTTGCAAGCGTTCTACCTCCGGTTCAGGGTCGTCGTTGATGAGCCATGGCTTGATGGACTTGTACTGTCTGAAAAATGGTTCCATATCCACGATCAAATCACGGATTACTGGCAGCCCCGGCAGTGGCCTTACTTCGACCGGCTGCTTGAGTTCTGACAATGGCGTAATGCAGGCCAGCCGGTTTCTGCCGTTCACGTTTACTGCGTCCGACCCGCACACGCCCTCCCGGCATGAACGACGCAGGGATAGGGTTTCGTCCTGCCCCTTGATCGCGAGCAAGGCATCCAGCAGCATCTGGCCATCCGGTTCGACCTCTAGGACATAATCTTGCATCTTCGGTCGTTCACCCGATTCGGGGTTGTAACGGTAGATACTGAATTTCATTAGTAGATCCGTTCCTTGGGCTTGAACGCTTCCATCGTCATCGGTTTGAGACGAACCGGTTTGTAATCAAGCTGATCGCCTGACAGAACATACAAGGTATGGCGCAACCAGTGATCGTCATCCCGCTCGGGAAAATCCTCACGCGCATGCGCGCCTCGCGACTCTTCGCGGGCCAGCGCAGAAACCATCGTTGCACGCGCAACGGCCATCAGGTTTTCAAGTTCCAGCGCCTCTATGCGGGCGGTATTGAATACCCTGCTATGGTCGGTTAGCGCGGCATGGCTCAACCGGTCTTGTAGTTCATCCAGACTGTTGAGACCTCTTTGCAATGTGTCGCGATTACGGTAAACCCCGCAGTGGGACTGCATGGTACGACGAAGGTCCCCGCTTATTCTTGCAACGCGCTCTTCACCACCTTCTGCTTCCCAGCGGGCCAGACGTGCGCGGCCGCGATCCATTGACGCCGCCGGCAGCCCCCGTGCATAGCGGTTCTCATTGAGGTAGTCAATCATGTGCTTGCCGGCTGAGCGTCCGAAAACGACCAGGTCGAGCAGGGAATTCCCCCCCAGCCGATTGGCACCATGTACCGACACACAAGCGCATTCACCAACCGCATAAAGTCCGGGCACAGCTTCTTCAGGACCATATCGCGCCGGCGCCACCACCTCACCATGCAGGCTGGTGGGAATGCCACCCATCATGTAATGCGCTGTCGGTGCGACGGGAATCGGTTCGGTCACAGGATCAATCCCCGCAAAGCGTATCGACAGTTCGCGTATGCCTGGCAGGCGCTCGGCAATGATCTTTTTGCCGAGATGATCCAGCTTGATCAACACGTGATCTGCATCCGGTCCACATCCACGTCCATGATGGATTTCAGTGGCAATGGCACGGCTCACCACATCGCGCGAGGCGAGATCCTTTGCGTGTGGCGCGTAGCGTTCCATGAATCGCTCGCCCTCTTTGTTAACCAGGTAGCCGCCTTCACCGCGTGCGCCTTCGGTGATCAGGCTACCCACGCCCGCCAGTCCGGTGGGGTGAAACTGCCAGAACTCCATGTCTTCAAGAGGGAGTCCGGAACGCAGCGCCATACCCAGGCCATCGCCCGTATTGATCATGGCATTGGAGGTATTCCAGTAGACCCTCCCTGCTCCGCCGGTTGCCAGCAAGGTAGTCCTGGCCTCAATCAAAATGGGTTCGCCTGATTCAATAGACAACGCCATAATGCCGAGCGCATAGCCTTCCTCGTCCCGAATCAGCTCGAGCGCAAAATACTCATCGAAGAACTGAGTTCGTGCTGCCAGGTTGCGCTGGTAAAGGGTATGCAACAGTGCATGCCCCGTCCTGTCCGCCGCCGCGCAGGTTCGCACTGCCTGCTCGCCGCCAAAATTTTTTGACTGACCGCCGAATGCACGCTGATAAATCTTGCCGTTATCCAGGCGTGAAAAAGGCAATCCCATGTGCTCAAGTTCGTACACCGCTGTTGCGGCCTCACGGCACATGAACTCGATGGCATCCTGGTCACCCAGATAATCCGACCCCTTCACGGTATCGAACATGTGCCAGTGCCAGTTATCCTCGCTGACATTGCCCAGTGCAGCAGTGATTCCCCCCTGGGCAGAAACAGTGTGCGATCGGGTTGGAAACACCTTGGAGACCACCGCTACCTTGAAATCGGAATGCGCCAGCTGCAGCGCAGCGCGTAACCCGGCTCCTCCTCCTCCGACGATCACGGCATCGAACGTGCGCTTATCCATTCACCCCCCACAAAATCATTGTGGCCCACACCAACAGCATTACGAGTGTGACAATGATCAATACGTTCAATGTCAGCCGCGGCATCACTGGTTTGACATAGTCCGTCAGCACCTCCCTGAGCCCAACCCAAGCGTGGAGACAAAGACTGGCCAATAGCAGCCAGACGGTCAATTTCACCAATGTGGACTGGAAGACTGCATGCCATGAGGCAAAATCAAACGGCGACGAGAACCAGTAACCCAGAAAGATCGCCCCACCGGCAATAAGCATGATGACGGCAGAAATACGCTGGGCCAACCACCATCCTGTTCCGCTGTGGCTGACGGTAACAACCTTTTTCACGTAAACAGCCTCCAGCCCGCTGCCATCGCTGCCAATAAACTGGACGCAAGCACCAGCCGGGCAGAACGTTGGGCGAGATCCTTTTCCACTCCACAGTGCATATCCATCGCCAAATGTCGCAAACCTGCAAATACATGGTGTGCAAGCGATACAATTACAATCAATAGCAATGCTCGCCCCACCGGATGCCTCAGGATTGCAACCGTTGCTTCGAATCCTGAGGGACTGCTTAGCGAATATTGCAGGGCATACAATCCCAGTGGCAAAGCAAGAAAAAGCAGGATTCCGGTCACCCGGTGCAGAATGGAAACCCAGCCCATGAGTGGCAAATGCAGTTCGAACAAATCAAGATATACAGGTCTCTTATACATTGCTAGTATCCTCATGGTTGGACAAAAGTTTATCCTTTAGCAGACTGAATCTGGAGCAAATCATGAAGCGTCTATTTTTCCTCTGTACTTTTGGCCTGGCCATGACCACGTCACCACTTTATGCCAGTCCCGGTCAGAAACTGGCAGAAAAAAATGGCTGCATGGGTTGTCATCTCCTGGATAGAAAAACTGTTGGCCCGGCTATCAGGCAAATCGCTCATAAATATGCCCATCAGAAAGGCGCCGAAGCAAAGCTATTCGAGAAAGTGAAGCATGGCGGCGGCGGCGGTTACAGGCATGGTAATTGGGGCGATGTTCCGATGCCACCTAACCCACAGGTAAGCGATGAAGACCTGAAAAAGATCCTCGCCTGGATGCTTAAACAAAAATGATAACTTACTAAATAATAGGCATTTAAAATAAATCGGGATAAATCAGCCTGATGGCCATACAAGTAAAATGAGTTGTTGGTGATCCTCCCAAGTGCTAGCTTAGGGCGCCTGTGTCGTGCAGGTGGAATTTATCGCCAGCCCTCATCCTGAAAGGATTGCTTCATGAAATTGTTGTCTGTTGTCGCCGCAGCTGCATTGATGGTCTCCGTTCCTGCTTTCGCCAACCAGGAATTGGCTCAAAAAAATGGTTGTCTGGCCTGCCATGCTGTGGACAAAAAAATTGTCGGCCCCGCCTACAAGGATGTAGCGAAGAAATACGCCCATGACAAAGGTGCCGCCGCCAAGCTTTTCACCAAAGTCAAGAAAGGCGGAAGCGGTGTATGGGGTTCCGTTCCCATGCCACCCAACCCTCAGGTCAAGGACGATGATCTGAAGAAGATCATTGCCTGGGTGCTGTCCCAGAAGTAATCAACCGCAACCGTGCAGAAGCCGGTCAATGACCGGCTTTTTTGTTGGCTCTGTTATCGATACGCTTCGAAATGTTCAGGGCACATTGCCAGTAACCCAGCAGCACACTGTCTTGGATCACCTTCGGCAAGCCACGCCAAGAAGGCGGTAACTCGCCAGCGGGGCCTCTGCTCGACGCCTTGGAGGTTGACGGATTCAACACCATTTGATGTCAGAGCCTTCTTATTTGGCTCTGCGGGCGGCCTTGACGATGGCTGAAGGAATAAGCTCGATAAGGCGCGGATCGAACGGCTTGGGCAGGATGTAATCCCTGCCGAATTCCAGGTTCTTCAGCCCGTAGGCCTGGAGCACCGACTTCGGTACCGGCTCCTTGGCAATTCCTGCCAGGGCATGAATTGCCGCGATCAGCATTTCCTTCGTTATGGCCTTTGCCCGGGCATCCAGTGCACCGCGGAAAATAAAAGGAAAGCCCAGCACGTTGTTTACCTGGTTGGGATAATCCGATCGGCCCGTGGCCATGATCAGATCCTTGCGCGCCTTGTGCGCCTTATCCGGCGTAATCTCGGGATCAGGGTTCGCCAGAGCGAAGACCACCGGTTTGTCGGCCATGGACTTGAGCATGGCGGGCGTAACGAGGTTGGGTCCGGAGACGCCGACGAACACATCCGCGTCCTTCATTGCTTCTTCTAGAGTACGCAGGGGAGTAGTCTGCGCCCAGGCCTGTTTGTATTTATTAAGGTCGGAGCGCTTACCATGCACGACACCTTTAGAATCCACCAGCAGGACGTTCTTTCTCTTCGCGCCCATGGCGACGAGCAGGTTCATCGATGCCAAACCGGCCGCACCCGCGCCCAGGCAGACGATTCGCGCATTGGCAAGTTTCTTGCCCTGAACTTGCAGCGCATTGATCAGGCCGGCGCAGATGATCACGGCCGTTCCATGCTGGTCGTCGTGAAACACTGGTATGTCCAGCTTCTTCTTCAGCGCTGCTTCAATTTCAAAACAATGCGGTGCTGCAATGTCCTCCAGATTGATGCCCCCAAATGTCGGCGAAATCGCTTCCACCACCTGGATGAATTCCTTGGCTGACCTGGCGTTCACCTCAATGTCGTAAACATCAATACCAGCGAAGCGCTTGAACAACACACCCTTGCCTTCCATGACCGGTTTCGCTGCCAGCGGCCCTAGATTGCCCAGTCCGAGGATCGCCGTGCCATCGGTGATTACCGCCACCAGGTTGCCCTTGTTGGTGTACTCGTAGACGGTCTTGGGGTTCTTGGCAATTTCGCGGACAGGCTCGGCGACGCCTGGCGAATAGGCCAGCGACAGATCAGCCTGGGTCGCGCAGGGTTTCATGGCTTCCACGGAGAGCTTGCCGGGTTTGGGGCTGCGGTGATACTGGAGTGCTTTTTGCTTTAGGGTTTGCTTGGTGTTCATCGTGTTCTGTTGACTGCCTGATTAGAGTGAAGGGCCAGCCCTTCATGCGTGCGATAGAATATCGCTTTCAGCCTGCTTTTCCTACTTGACCGTAACATGTCCAGCCCATCCTTTACCAATCCCTCGACGTTCCAAATTGGTGCAAACGGCACCGGAAAGTACTTTTCGCTCCCTGACCTCGAAGCCAAAGGCATCGGCAAGATTTCGCGTTTGCCTGTTTCCGTCCGCATCGTGCTGGAGTCAGTGCTGCGGAATTGCGACGGCGTGAAAGTCACCCAGGAGCATGTCAAGCAACTGGCCAACTGGAAGCCGAATGCCGAACGTACCGAGGAAATTCCCTTTACCGTGGCGCGGGTGATTCTGCAGGACTTCACTGGCGTGCCGCTGCTGGCTGACCTTGCGGCGATGCGTTCAGCCGCTGCGCGCGCCGGCAAGGATCCGAAGAGAATCGAACCGCTGGTGCCGGTAGACATGGTAGTGGACCACTCGATCCAGGTCGATGCATACGGCAGCAAGGACGCGCTCGACCTCAACATGAAGATCGAATTCGACCGTAACCGCGAGCGCTACCAGTTCCTCAAGTGGGGCATGCAGGCCTTCGACACCTTCAAGGTCGTGCCGCCCGGCGTGGGCATCGTGCATCAGGTCAACATGGAATACCTGGCGCGCGGGGTGATGGAAAAGGATGGTGTCTATTTCCCGGATACGCTCGTTGGTACAGACAGCCACACCACCATGATCAACGGCCTGGGCATTGTCGCCTGGGGCGTCGGCGGCATCGAGGCCGAGGCGGCCATGCTGGGCCAGCCGGTCTATTTCCTCACGCCGGATGTGGTCGGCGTCAACCTTACCGGCCACGTGAAGCCTGGCGTAACGGCTACGGATATGGTGCTGACCATTACAGAAATGCTGCGCAAGGCCAAAGTCGTGGGCAAGTTTGTCGAGTTTTTCGGCGAAGGTGCAGCAGCCATGTCGGTCACCGACCGCGCCACCATCGCCAACATGGCGCCGGAATACGGCGCGACCATGGGTTTCTTCCCGGTGGACGAAGCGACCTGTCAGTACTTTGCAGCCACGGGCCGCAGCGAGGCACAGGTCAACGCCATCCGCAGCTATTACCAGGCGCAGAACCTGTTCGGCATTCCCAAGGCCAGCGAAGTCGATTACTCGCAGGTGCTGGAACTGGACTTGTCCACGGTCGAGCCTTCCGTCGCCGGCCCCAAGCGCCCGCAAGACCGCATCGAACTGAAGAACCTGAAATCTGCCTTTATCCGTCTCATGGATAAAGCCCCAGCCGACGGCGGTTATGCCAAGGGTGCAGCAGCTCTGCATACCGGCGACACGCCGATCAGACATGGAGACATCGCCATTGCCGCGATCACCTCCTGCACCAACACGTCCAATCCTGGCGTCATGCTGGCGGCGGGACTGCTGGCGAAGAAAGCGGCTACTGCAGGTCTCAAGCCGCCAGCGCACGTCAAGACGTCGCTCGGCCCCGGCTCGCGCGTGGTCACGGAATATCTGAAGAAAGCTGGACTGATGGACGCGCTGGAACAGGTTGGCTTCAGCGTCGTGGGCTATGGCTGCACCACCTGTATCGGCAATTCCGGCCCACTCAAGCCCGAGATTGAGAAAGCCATCGCCGATAACGACCTCGTCGTTGCTTCAGTGCTGTCCGGCAACCGCAACTTCGAAGCGCGCGTGCACCAGGCGGTCAAGGCCAATTTCCTCATGAGCCCGCCGCTGGTCGTCGCCTTTGCGCTGACTGGGCGCGTCGATATCGACTTTGAAAAAGAAGCCCTCGGCACGGACAAGGACGGCAAGCCGGTTTACCTGAAAGACCTGTGGCCCAGCAATGATGAAATCGCTGCAGTCATGGGCGCAGCAACCGACGCGAGCGCCTACCGTAAAATCTATGCCAACGTCGGCGCCGACAACCCCCTGTGGGATGCGGTGCCCGCACCTGGCGGCGCCGTGTACCAGTGGGACATGAAGTCCACCTACATCCAGGAACCGCCTTTCTTCGTTAACGGCAGGGCTACCAGCACAACAATCAAGGGTGCGCATGCGCTTGCCATTTTTGGCGATTCCGTCACCACTGACCACATCAGCCCGGCCGGTGGCATCAAGCCGACCTCACCCGCTGGCCTGTATCTCACCGAACACGGCGTGCAGAAAGCCGACTTCAACAGCTACGGTGCGCGCCGCGGCAACCACGAGGTCATGATGCGCGGTACGTTCGCCAACGTGCGCATCAGGAATCTGATGATCCCCGGCAGCGAGGGCGGCATTACGCTTAAGGGTGGTGAGCAGAAACCCATTTACGATGCGGCTATGCAGTACCAGGGCGAGCACACACCGCTGATGATTTTCGCCGGCGAGGAATACGGCACCGGCTCTTCGCGCGACTGGGCGGCCAAGGGCACCACTCTGCTGGGCGCTAAAGCCGTCGTCGCCAAGAGCTTCGAGCGCATCCATCGCGCCAACCTCGCCGGCATGGGGGTGCTGCCCTGCCAGTTCAAGGATGGCGTCGACGCGGCTTCGTTGAAACTCGACGGCAGCGAAACCTTTGACCTTGAAGGCATCGAGAACGGCATCACCCCGCAGCAGGATGTGACGCTGGTGATTCATCGCGCGAATGGAGGTAGCGAGCGCGTGGCCGTCAAGCTGCGCATCGATACGCCGATCGAAGTGGAGTACTACAACAAGGGCGGGATATTGCCGTTTGTGCTGGAGCAACTCCTCGGGTAACCAGCTGCAGAATAGATAGGCCATGCCGTACGACGAAGGACTCGCCGAACGCTTGCGCGAAATCTTCGCCAGCCGCAAGAACGTGACCGAAAGGAAAATGTTCGGTGGCATCGCCTTCATGGTGTCGGGCAACATGTGCTGCGGGGTGGTCAACGACGTCCTGATGGCTCGGGTCGGCGCTGATCAGCACGACGCTGCGCTGAAAATACCCCACGCCAGAAAGATGGATTTCACCGGCAAGCCGATGAAGGGGTTTGTCTATGTCGCGCCGGAAGGGTTTGAGTCGGACAGTGATCTGGCCTACTGGATAGGGCTGTGCACCGATTTCGTGGCAACGCTACCTGCCAAGTAGAATAACGCCTTTCCAAAAGACAACGTCCCTACAATGCCGCGCAAGCTTCTCGTCACTTCCGCACTGCCCTATGCCAACGGCGACATCCATCTGGGCCATCTGGTCGAGTATATCCAGACCGATATCTGGGTGCGCTTCCAGAAGATGCAGGGGCATGAGGCGCATTATGTTTGCGCCGATGATACGCACGGTACGGCCATCATGCTGCGCGCCGACAAGGAAGGCATCACGCCCGAGCAGTTGATCGACCGTGTGTGGCATGACCACACGCGCGACTTCGATGGCTTCCACATCGACTTTGACCAGTATTACTCCACCCATTCGGAGGAGAACCGCGAACTGGCGGCTAGCATCTACAAGAATCTGGCTGCGGCCGGGCTGATCGAGATCCGCTCGATCGAGCAGTATTTCGATCCGGTGAAGGAAATGTTCCTGCCGGACCGCTTCATCAAAGGCACCTGCCCGAAGTGTGGCGCGCTCGATCAATACGGCGACAACTGCGAGGTCTGTGGCACGACCTACTCACCCACCGACCTGAAAGACCCCTATTCCGTGGTTTCCGGAGCCAAACCGATACGCAGGACGTCGGATCACTACTTCTTCAAGCTGGGCAGGCAGGAGGACTTCCTGCACAGGTGGACGCAGTCCGGCACGCTGCAACCTGAAGCTGCCAACAAGATGGCCGAATGGTTTTCAGCCGGACTGGCAGATTGGGACATTTCGCGCGATGCGCCCTACTTCGGCTTCGAAATCCCGGGCGCGCCCGGCAAGTTTTTCTATGTTTGGCTCGACGCGCCAATCGGCTACATGGCCAGTTTCAAGAAATATTGCGCCGAGCATAATCTGGATTTTGATGCCTGGTGGAAAGCAGGCAGTGACACCGAGCTGTATCACTTCATCGGCAAGGACATCCTCTATTTCCATGCGCTGTTCTGGCCCGCCATGCTGGAGGCTGCCGGCTATCGCACTCCGACCAAGGTGTTTGCCCACGGTTTCCTGACGGTGAACGGCCAGAAGATGAGCAAGTCGCGCGGCACCTTCATAACCGCGCAAAGTTACCTCGATACAGGCTTGAATCCGGAATGGTTGCGCTACTACTTCGCCGCCAAGCTCTCCGATGACATGAGCGACATCGATCTCAATCTGGGGGACTTTGCCGCACGGGTGAACTCAGATCTGGTCGGCAAGTTCGTGAATATCGCGAGTCGTTCCGCCGGATTTATCACCAGGCGTTTCGATGGAGTGCTTGCCGGCTGTTCGAGCAATGCCGCAATTCATGCGTTACAGAACAAGGCAAAGGAAATTGCTGCACACTTTGATTCGCGTGAGTACAGCAAGGCCGTGCGGGAGATCATGGCGCTGGCAGACATCGCCAACCAGTACGTCAACGACGAAAAGCCTTGGGAAATCGCCAAGCAGGAAGGACAGGAAGCGCGGCTGCATGAAGTCTGTACCGCGGCACTCAACCTGTTCCGTCTGCTGTCGTTGTTTTTGAAGCCGGTGTTGCCCAAGGTTGCAGAAGCCGTTGAGACATTTCTGAATATTGCACCCATGGCCTGGACAGACAGCGCCAAATTGCTGCCCGCCGGCCATGCCATCAGGACCTATTCCCACCTATTGTCCCGCGTGGAGATGAAACAAATTGATGCGCTGGTGGAAGCCAACAAGCAATCGCTGGAAGCCGTGCCACCGCCTTCGCCCGTGCGTCATGCCGAAGCCCAGCTCCATCAGGAAAACAAAGCCGTGACCGAAGAAATCAATTTCGTCAGCATCGACGACTTCAGCAAGATCGACCTGCGCGTTGCCCGTATTAGCAATGCCGAGCATGTGGAAGGCGCAGACAAACTGCTCAAACTCACCCTGGATGTCGGACCGCTTGGCACGAAACAGGTATTCGCCGGAATCAAGTCCGCCTACGCGCCCGAAGCGCTGGTGGGACGGCTCACCGTCATGGTCGCCAATCTGGCACCACGCAAGATGAAGTTTGGCATTAGCGAAGGTATGGTGCTGGCTGCCTCAGATTCTGAGGGCAAGGCAACAGGGCTTTACGTACTATCGGCTGACAGTGGGGCAACCCCAGGCATGAAGGTAAAGTAATGCCCTGCCTGCGCCTGCTCATCTCGGGACGGGTGCAGGGTGTCTGGTTTCGCGAATCCATGCGCCAGGAGGCCGATCGACTCGGCGCAACGGGCTGGGTGCGCAATCTGCCTGATGGCCGTGTCGAGGCAATTGTTTGCGGGAAGCAGGACGGGATTGAAGCAATACTTGCATGGGCTCGCAATGGCCCGCCCCTGGCGCGCGTGTCGAGTGTCGAGACGACCCCGGCTCATGGTGACTTCAGCACTTTTGAAAAGCGCTAGTGAGCCGGTTTTCACTTCGCCTTGGGAAAACTTAGGAAAAAAAAGCCCGGCAAGGGGTTGCCGGGCAAATATCCACCAAAGGAGGAGGATGGAGGAGACAACACCCCGAACCGGAGGATGGCCCGAAGTGTTATTAGCATTTTCTAATATAATTAAACAAAAAGCAAGCCCCTGATGCTGGTCCACTGAACAATGGCAGATAGTGTTGCTTTTAGTAGACGACCTGCACAGCGTCGGACTCCAGCCACTGTCCTAGAGATTCAATCAGCCGGTCATGGAGCTTGACCCGCCAGCTACTACCCAAGCTGACTTCGCAGGTCGCCTGGCCATTATGATAGGCAATCCTGACTGGGCATCCTTCCTTCTGGCTCAGATAGGGGCCCAATAATTCCTTCAGTTTGGCGCCTTTGGAATGTCCATTGCAGGTGAGCCTCAGTTCCCGGGCAAAATGCGTGCGGGCCGAATTCAGGTCGAACACCTTGTCGGCGGTTACGCGCAACCCTCCAGAATAATCATCCCGGCTCACTTTTCCTTCGACAATCAACAATTCATCTTCCTTGAGCCAGTCACGATGGGCCTCCAAGGTTTCGGAGAAGACCACTACCTCCAGCGGGCTGGTGCCGTCATCGAGCAGCACGATGGCCATTTTGCCCCGGCGGGACATCTGGGTTCGAATGGACACAATAATGCCTGCCAGCAATCTCGGCTCGCGCGCCGGCTCAAGATCTGCCAGACGCTGCCGCACAAAACCGGAAAGCTCCCGAGCAAAGGCGGCAAAGGGATGCCCACTGAAATAGAAGCCCAATGCCGATTTCTCGTGCAACAAGCACTCACGCTCACCCCACGGAGCAACGCCGATGTAGGGATTGCCTGTCTGGGAAGCATCGCTGTCGCCAAACAAACTGTTCTGCGCACCACCCCGTACGGCCTGTTCGGCCGCGTCCATGGCTGATGAAATTGACGCCATCAAGCTTGCGCGATGACTGTTCAGGCGGTCAAATGCGCCCGCCTTGACGAGGGACTCGAGAACCCGGCGATTGAGGTAGCGTTTGTCCACTCGCCGGGCCAGATCGAAGAGGCCGGTAAAGGCTCCGCCCTCTTGCCGCGCCTGAACAATCGCCGAAACCGCGGCCTCGCCTGATCCTTTGATCGCACCGAGGCCGTAGCGTATCTGCTTATCGCTCACGGGCTCAAAACGATAACCCGATTGATTGATATCCGGTGGCAGCATTTCAATGCCATTGGTTTTGCAGTCCTCATAGAAGACTCGCACCTTGTCGGTATCCGCCATTTCAGAAGATAGGGTCGCCGCCATGAATTCCGCAGGGTAATGCGCCTTGAGCCAAGCCGTTTGATATGCAATCAGCGCATAAGCCGCAGAATGCGACTTGTTAAAGCCATACTCGGCGAACTTCTCCATCAAATCGAACAAGCGACCTGAAACCTTGTCATCCACACCGCGCATCTTTGCGCCGTCCAGGAAGACCTGACGTTGCATAGCCATTTCTTCCGGCTTCTTCTTGCCCATTGCACGGCGCAGCAAATCGGCGCCTCCGAGCGTATAGCCGGCAAGGATCTGCGCGACCAGCATTACCTGCTCCTGGTACACAATGATCCCGTAGGTGGATTTGAGCACCGGCTCAAGGTCAGGGTGAAAGTATTCGGCCTTTTGCCTGCCCTGCTTGCGCGCAATAAAGTCGTCGACCATACCCGAGCCCATGGGTCCAGGCCGGTTAAGCGCCATTAATGCAATGATATCTTCAAAACAATCTGCTTTAAGTTTACGTTCCAAATCTTTAGCAGATCGAGATTCTGATTGGAATACGGCGGTCGTATTCCCTTCGCCAAACAGCTTGTAGACCGCAGGGTCGTCAAGGGTCAGGTCTTCAAGTCTGAAGCTGGCCATGGCGTCATGACGACGGACGAACCGCACCGCCTCATCGAGAATTGTCAAAGTGCGCAAACCCAGAAAGTCAAATTTGACCAGCCCAATTGCCTCGACGTCATCCTTGTCGAACTGGGATACGTAATTATCAGCCCCCTCTTGCCGGTAGAGCGGGCAAAAATCCGTCAGCCTGCCGGGCGCAATCAGTACCCCTCCTGCATGCATGCCGACATTGCGAGTTAAGTCCTCCAGCCGTTCCGCCAGCGAGAATAGCTCCTTGACTTCCTCTTCCTGGTCATAACGCTCCTTTAGTTGAGGTTCCATTTCAATGGCCTTTTTCAGCGAAACGGGCTTAACCCCTTCGATCGGCACAAGCTTGGAGAGCTTGTCGCAGTAGGTATAGGGCATATCCAGCACGCGACCCACGTCCCGAATCACCGACTTGGAACCCAGTGTACCGAACGTGGAGATCTGGGATACCGCATCATGACCGTACCTATCCTTTACATACTGGATTACACGTTCCCTGTTGTCCTGACAAAAGTCCACGTCGAAATCCGGCATGGACACCCGCTCAGGATTAAGAAAACGCTCGAATAGAAGGTCGTAACGCAATGGATCCAAATCTGTAATTCCAAGACAATATGCCACCAGCGAACCTGCTCCCGAGCCCCGTCCGGGGCCTACAGGTACCCCATTGTTCTTGGCCCAGTTGATGAAATCCGCAACGATCAGGAAATATCCGGGAAACCCCATTTGGATAATTGTGCCGAGTTCGAAGTCCAGGCGTTCCTTGTATTCCAAATACTTGGCAAACCTTTCCTCCGCTTTCGGAAACAGGAATGCCATGCGGTCAGCCAGACCATCCTCAGAACGCTCGCGAATATGGTCATCAAGGCTTTGATTGTTCGGTGTTGGGAATAGCGGCAGTTTGCTCTTGCCCAACTCGAGGGAAAGGTTGCAGCGTTTGGCAATTTCCACGCTGTTGGCCAAAGCTTCGGGCAGGTCAGCGAATAGCTCCAACATTTCTTGAGGAGACTTGAAATACTGCTCGGAAGTGAAATTCTTCAGCCGCCGGCTGTCGGCCAGCAAGTAACCTTCTGAAATGCAGACTCGCGCCTCATGCGCCTTGTAGTCTTCCGGATTCAAAAACTGGATGGGATGCGTTGCGACGCAAGGGATTCCCAAGCCAGCGCCAATATCCAGCAACCCGTCGATCAGCGATTCGGTTTCGGCCAGACCGTAACGCTGCAATTCCAGAAAATACCTTCCGGGGAAAGTTCTGGCCCAAAATTCAGCCTGTTGTCGCGCAGCGACTTCATTGCCGGAAAGGAGTGATTGGGCAATCCCCGACTGAAATCCACCGGACAGCGCAAGCAGGCCCTCTGACCCTTCCAACAACCATTCTGGATTGATCTCTGCCCGGCCGCGATGAAGATTTTCCTTATAGGCCCGGGAAAGAAGCTCGCACAGGCGCCGATAGCCTTCCCGATGCTGCACCAGCAGCAAGGCCCGGGAAGGCCGGCTTCGATCGATTTCATTAGTTACCCAAACATCACAACCAAAGATGGGTTTGAGACCCTTGCCCCGCGCTGCCCGATAGTACTTTATCAAACCGAACACATTGGACAGATCAGTCAGTCCCAAGGCAGACATCTTGACTTCGCAAGCCTTGGACACGGCCTCATCCAATCGCACCAGCCCGTCGGTGATCGAATACTCGGAATGAAGTCGCAGATGAATAAAACCCGGCCCAGCCATGTGCAGATTTTACTCTGCACAACCTGGCTTCGGACATGGAAATTCAAAGTCTACACTAGGCCAGCCTGTCCAGTTCTTTGCCGTCAAAGAATCGTGAATCGATCAATTATGACCTTGCTTACTCCTCCCTGAATATCGGGCCCGCATAAAAGGGGGCCTTCGCCCAAACCATGCGGCCAAGCAGGCCGAGATGCGTAAAAGCAGGTTCGCTAAAGGTCAGATGATCGGACTATTGAAGGCAGTAGAAACTGGGAGAACGGCCAGGCATGCCTGTGGTGAGTATGGCAACTCAAATGCCACGTACCGGCAAAGGGAATCGAAGTATGGTGAGGTGGAAACATTTGGTGACATGGAAACCTCCAGCATCATGCGACTGACGGTCCTGCAAGATGCGAGACCTGCAAACCCAAGATCATGGTGACCGAACTGAGCCTGATAAACGGCGCGGTCAAGGACGTCCTCAATTCAAAACACTGCCGCCATCCAGCACTGCGTGCCTCATCACCCGGAGATTTCTGGTAATCAGTGTCATCAATCATGTGAAGTTCGCATGACAACCCTGATTGGATTCTGACTGACGCTCTGAAAGCATTTATCTACCAGTTTGTTTCCCGTTCCGGCGTTGCCGTAATTTTGTGGATGGAGAGATCCGCACCATTGAACTCCTCTTCTGCATCAAGCCTGAGGCCAACAATGACCTTAAGCGCACCGTAAACGACAAAGCCACCGATCAAGGCAACTGCGATACCCATGGCCGTACCCACCAATTGAGCCATGAACGTAACGCCGCCTCTTCCACCCAGACTCTGCGCACCAAAAATACCCGCGGCGATACCGCCCCATGTTCCGCATAATCCATGCAGCGGCCAAACGCCGAGCACGTCGTCGATCTTTAGATTATTCTGCGTCAAGGTAAACATCCAGACGAACAAGCCACCTGCCACGCCACCCGTGATCAGCGCCCCGATGGGATGCATTAGATCAGAGCCTGCGCAAATTGCCACAAGCCCTGCCAATGGGCCATTGTGGATAAACCCCGGGTCGTTCTTGCCAACAAACAACGCGACCAATGTCCCGCCAACCATGGCCATAAGTGAATTCACTGCGACCAGACCGCTGATCCCCTCGATCGACTGAGCGGACATGACGTTAAATCCAAACCAGCCCACGGTCAGAATCCAAGCACCCAGCGCAAGAAATGGAATGCTGGAGGGCGGATGCGCCGACATGCCACCGTCTTTCCTATACCGGCCGGTACGTGCCCCCAACATGATCACGGCTACCAGTCCGATCCACCCGCCCATGGCATGGACAACCACTGATCCGGCAAAGTCATGGAATTTCGCTCCTAGGCTGGCATTGATCCAGTCCTGAATGCCGTGGGAATTGTTCCAGGCAATCCCCTCAAAAAACGGGTAGACAAATCCAACCAACAAAAAGGTTGCTGCAAGCTGGGGGTTGAACTTGGCTCGCTCGGCGATACCACCGGACACAATAGCTGGGATGGCAGCGGCAAATGTCAATAGAAAGAAGAACTTGACGAGTTCATAGCCATTTCTTGCGGTGAGTTGGGTGGCGCCAGAAAAAAAATCCACTCCATAAGCAATGCTGTAACCAATAAAGAAATAAGCGATCGTCGAAACGCAAAAGTCAGTAAGTATTTTTACCAGTGCATTAACTTGGTTCTTTTTCCGTACCGTACCCAGTTCCAGAAAAGCAAAGCCGGAATGCATGGCCAACACCATGATGGCACCCAACAACACGAACAAGACGTCGCTGGCATTTTTCAGTGCATCCACCGATATCTCCCCTCATAAAATAGCAATTCAGAAAGCAAGCACTATCCCAGTGCGTCAACACGTTATTTCAAATTTGATAGGGCCTAAAAAGACTGACTGAGATGCACTTTGATTTATGCAGAAAACCTGCGTAGGTCCAATTTAATGGGCATCCCCCGGTTCTTTTTTTTGTTCTGTATCGATCTTATCCAGTTCTTCTTCCATTTCCTTATCTGTCATCGGCTTGTAATCACTCGCAGAAGGTGACTCTGAAACCGGCTGTTCCGAAGCCGGCTTGGACACAAAACGCGCCACGAGAATGCCAGCTTCATAAAGCAACCAAAGAGGAATCGCCAGCATGGTCTGCGAAATAATATCGGGCGGAGTAAAGATGGCACCGATTACAAAAGCACCAACGATTACATAGGGTCTAATATCAGTCAGCTTTTCAATCGAAACCCAGCCTAACTTGACCATGAGCACCACAACTACGGGTACCTCAAATGTAACTCCGAACGCCATGAACATCGTCAGGACAAAATCCACGTACTTTCCAATGTCCGTGGCCACTTCAACCCCTGCCGGGGTAAAACCAATGATTGCGCCGAAGACCACAGGAAAAACCACAAAGTAGGCAAATGCCATTCCAATAACGAACAGCACCACACCTGAGACAATGATCGGCATTCCCAGGCGCTTCTCATGATCATAGAGGCCAGGCGCAACGAATGACCAAGCCTGATAGAGCACCCAAGGCAGCGCAATCAGGAAAGCGGCCAGCATTGTCACCTTCACTGGCACAAAGAACGGCGCGGTTACTTCGGTTGCGATCAGATGCCCCCCATGTGGCATGGCTGCCAGAAGAGGTTGGGCCAGAAGTGAGTAGATCTCTTTTGCCCATGGGAACAAACAGACAAACACAATGATAATCGCCAGTAGAGAGCGAACCAGGCGGTCGCGCAATTCGATCAAATGGGAAATAAAGGAGTCTTCTTTGGCTTGAGCGTTGTTGCTCATGCTTTTTCTTGATTCTCGGGTGAAGCGGGTGATTTCGTCGCAGAATGGGCAATTTCGGAAGGCTGATTCCAATCGAGGGAAGGCGCCGGTTTCTGGACGGAATCACTGGGTCGCGCCGATTCACCACCCTGACCTTGACCATGGTTCGCCTGGTCCGCTTTCAGACCAAGCGCATCTTCCACCTTGCCCTTCGTAACTTCATCCCGTATCGTGTATTCAGTTTCGCCGGCCTTGTTCTCAACATTGCGCGCGGCAGATTCCACCGATTCCTTGAAACTTTGACCTGCCTTGCGCAGTTCATCCAGTTGCATCTCGCGGCTGATATCAGATTTCACGCTATTTACATACCGCTGAAAACGGCCAAACAGATGGCCCGCCGTGCGGGCCACTTTAGGCAGGCGTTCGGGGCCGATCACGATCAAGGCCACTACACCGATGAGTAAGAGTTCTGAAAAGCCAATGTCGAACATGGTTGGGCTTGATGTCAATATCGTGTAACCCTTGGCCTCCTGAAGTTGGCGGGCTGCCGGCTACCGCTTATTGCCTACTGGCTCTGGTGCTTGTCCTTGACTTCCGCATCAATGGTCCGGCCGGCTGATTCAGTGTTGTCGGAAATCTTCGTACTTTCCTCTTTAACCGCATCCTTGAAGTTCTTGACTGCGCCACCCAGATCAGAACCCATATTGCGTAGTTTTTTCGTCCCAAAAATCAGCAAAACAATCAATAGCACAATTAGCCAGTGCCAAATACTGAAGCTGCCCATGATTTCGTCTCCTTAATC
This sequence comes from Thiobacillaceae bacterium, assembly GCA_049578545.1. Lineage (GTDB taxonomy): Bacteria > Pseudomonadota > Gammaproteobacteria > Burkholderiales > Thiobacillaceae > DASQBT01. The sequence goes on along the minus strand of JBAUMF010000053.1, from coordinate 17,626 downwards.
AGTTGTGGGCGGGAACACCGCCGCCAAATACGTGAATGTGAATATGAAACACCTCCTGCCCTCCCCCGCGCCCGGTGTTGATCAGGGTCTTGAATCCGGATTCCAGCCCTTGATCCTTGGCAAACTTGGGTACCAGCACCATCATCCTGCCGAGGATTTTCTCATGTTCCGGCCCACACTCGGCAAGTGATGAGATATGCACCTTGGGAATAATCATGAAATGCACTCGCGCAAAGGGATGAATATCGTGGAAAACAAACACATCGTCATCTTCATAAATCTTCTTGCTTGGCAGCTGGCCCGCCACAATCTTGCAGAAAATGCAGTCACTCATGCGTTCTCCATAGAGTTTGGCTTTTTGCCCTGACATAACAGGCAGTGCAAGATCTTAACCGTTCCCGCGAGGCTTCTGGTCCTAACTCGAACGAGACGCCTTTTCCTCTATGCCAGAAACCCCCTCGCGACGGGCCAGCTCGTTCAACACATCCTCAGCAGTCAGGCCCTTATGCGCCAAAAGTACAAGGGTATGAAACCACAAATCTGCAACTTCGCAGATGATCTTTTCGTTCTGACCATCCTTGGCGGCCATAACAGTTTCAGTGGCCTCTTCTCCAATTTTCTTCAATATGGCATCCAGGCCCTTGCCATAGAGTCGCGCTACATAAGATGAATCCGGGCTGGCACCTTTTCGAGCCTCCAGGGTTTCAGTCAAACGCAGCAAAACGTCACGAGTCATTGCGGTAAATATCCTTGGGATCCTTTAGAACCGGATCGACGATTTCCCAGACGCCCTCTTTAAGCACCCGATAAAAACAGCTGACCCGTCCAGTATGACAAGCTATTCCGCCCCGTTGTTCAACCTGCAACACAATTACATCCTCATCGCAATCCAGCCGGATTTCCCTGACCAGCTGGGTGTGCCCCGATTCTTCCCCCTTGCGCCAAAGCTTATTGCGTGAACGGGACCAGTATACCGCCTGACCCTTTTCTGCAGTGGCTAGAAGTGCTTCCCGATTCATCCATGCAACCATCAGGATGCGGCCGTTCACCGCATCTTGCGCTATCGCCGGCACCAGCCCCTTGTCATCCCAGCGAACCAGATCCAGCCAGTCGTTCACAAACGAACCTCAATTCCATGTTGCTTCATGTATAGCTTGGCTTGATTCACCGTGTACTCAGCGAAATGGAAAATACTGGCTGCCAGTACTGCGTCCGCATGGCCCTGTTGAACTCCATCAACCATATGCTGAAGATTCCCCACGCCCCCGCTGGCAATGATCGGGATATCCACCGCATCAGAAATTTTCCTGGTTAATTCCAGATCAAATCCGCTTTTTGTTCCATCTCGGTCCATCGAAGTCAAGAGAAGTTCACCTGCCCCCAGGCCTTCCATTTTCTTGGCCCATTCGATAGCGTCCAACGTTGTTGGCTTACGGCCCCCATGGGTAAAAACTCCCCAGTGGTCGCCTACTCTCTTTGCGTCAATCGCCACGACGATACATTGCGAACCATAATAACCCGTGGCATCAGCCACCAGTTGGGGATTTGCCACCGCTGCAGTATTGACGCCGACCTTGTCGGCACCGGCATTTAGCAGCCTGCGCACGTCTTCCACCGTGCGAACGCCGCCGCCCACCGTCAGAGGGATGAAGACCTGGGACGCAACATCTTCAATAATATGCAGGATCAAGTCACGATTATCGGAGCTTGCGGTAATGTCAAGAAAGGTCAGCTCATCCGCGCCCTCATCGTTATACCGCTTCGCTATTTCAACCGGGTCGCCTGCATCCTTGAGGTCGACAAAATTAACCCCTTTAACCACGCGCCCCGCAGTGACATCAAGGCAGGGAATGATGCGTTTGGCCAACACATTATTCTCCGTAAACGCTGCCAGCCAATTCATCAGCGAGCTTTTGTGCTTCCGAAAAATTGAGGGTGCCCTGATATATTGCACGACCGGTAATTGCGCCCATGATGCCTTCTCCAGCAACCTCGCTCAGCTTGCGCACATCATCCAGATCGGTCAATCCACCACTCGCAATTACGGGGATATGCAGCGCTTGGGCCAGACGCACTGTCGCCTCGATATTCACGCCAGTTAGCATTCCGTCGCGTCCGATATCCGTATAGATGACTGCTTCGACGCCGTAATCTTCAAAACGCCTGGCAAGATCGACGACATCATGGCCGGTCAGTTTGGACCAGCCCTCGACCGCCACTTTGCCGTCCCTGGCATCCAGCCCTACCATCACGTGGCCGGGAAATGCATCGCAGGCTTCGTGCAAAAAGCCCGGATTTTTTACCGCGGCTGTACCGATAATCACATAGCGGATGCCATCGTCGAGGTAGCGTTCAATTGTGGCCAGGTCACGAATGCCGCCTCCAAGTTGCAACGGAATTTCATCGCCGATTTCTTCCACGATCGCTTGAATGACGTCTTCGTTCACCGGCTTGCCGGCAAAGGCACCGTTCAGATCCACCAGATGCAGGCGACGCCCTCCCTGATCCAACCAGTGGCGGGCCATCGAGGCCGGATCTTCTGAAAACACAGTGGCCTTCTCCATTTCACCTTGTTCGAGGCGAACGCAATGGCCGTCCTTGAGGTCGATCGCAGGAATAATCAGCATGACGATTAAAGCAGGGTGGGTTTAGACACAAGCACTATTAGCACCAGCGCAGGCAGAAGACCGTTTGAACGGATCCCAGGTAATGAAATTGCCCAAGAGGGATAATCCGGCATCAGCGCTCTTCTCGGGATGAAACTGCACAGCAAAGATATTGTCCGAGGCCACCGCACACGTGAATGGAAAGGGATAATGCGCAAAGCCGGCGATGATCTCCCGACTAGCCGGCTGGACAAAATAGCTGTGAACGAAATAGAACCGGCTACCATCTTCGATACCCAACCACAGGGGATGATGGGCCGCCTGGAATACGTTGTTCCAGCCCATGTGTGGCACCTTGAGCTTGTCACCGGTCTGGTCGTGCATGGCTTCGTTGGGGAAACGGGTAACCTCACCTTTGAAAATGCCCAGACAAGGCGTATTTCCTTCTTCACTGTGATCGAATAGCACCTGCAAGCCCATGCAGATGCCCAGGAAGGGTTTGGTCTCTGCCGCTTCCATAATCACGTTGCGCAATCCGCGAAGATCGATTTCCCGCATACAGTCGCGTGCTGCACCCTGGCCCGGGAAAACCACCCGTTCCGCCGCCAGGATAACGGCTGGATCTGATGTGACTGCAACGTTTGCCGCCGGTGCGACGTGCTCCAGCGCCTTGGAAACCGATCTCAAATTACCCATGCCGTAATCAATAACGGCAATATCCGCAGCAGCGTTCAAAGTAAGCCCTTGGTTGAAGGCAGCACGTCACCCATTCGGGCATCGAGCTCAGTGGCCATACGCAATGCACGTCCAAACGCCTTGAAAATTGTTTCAGCCTGGTGATGTGCATTTATCCCACGCAGATTATCAATATGCAGGGTCACGCTTGCATGATTGATGAAGCCCCGGAAGAATTCCAGAAACAGATCTACATCAAACTCACCGATCCGCGCACGCGTGTAATCGACGTGGTACTCAAGGCCAGGGCGGCCGGACAGGTCAATCACCACTCGGGATAGCGCTTCGTCCAGCGGCACATATGCGTGGCCATAACGGCGAATGCCTTTCTTGTCCCCCAATGCTTTGGCAAATGCCTGACCCAGCGTGATACCTGCATCCTCAACCATGTGGTGGGCATCGATGTGAAGATCGCCTGTGGCATGAATGTCTAGGTCAATCAGACCATGCCGAACAAACTGCTCGAGCATGTGATCGAAAAACGGCACACCGGTATTAAGGCTCGCCTTGCCAGTGCCATCGAGGTTGATTGACACGTTGATCTGGGTTTCCAGGGTGTTGCGGGTAACTTGTGCAGTACGCATGATGCGATAACGGTGGTTTTTATGAATTCTAAACGCTAATCCCGCTTTGGAGCGGCTGTCGTGGTCGATATCAGAGCAGAATTTCCTTCAAGGCGGCGACAAGCGCCTCACACTGGGCATCCGTCCCCACGGTGATTCGCAGGAATTGCGCGATGCGCTCAGGTCGGCGGAAATGCCTGACAATAATGCTGCGCTCGCGCAGCCTGGCCATCAACCCGGATCCATCGCGCTCTGGATGACGCGCGAAGACGAAATTTGCGCCGGAAGGCAGAACCTCAAATCCAAGCGCAATTAATTCAAGGTCTAATTGGGCCCGGGTTTCAATCACCCTGTTTCGTGTCTGCTCGAAATAAGCACGATCCTGCAAGGCCGCAACCGCCCCGGCCTGGGCTAATCGATCGAGCGGATAGGAATTGAAGCTGTCCTTCACCCTTACCAGCCCCTCGACCAATTCCTTCTGTCCAATGGCATAACCCACGCGCAAACCGGCGAGGGAATAGGACTTGGATAGGGTGTGCACCACCAGTAGCTGCGGGTAGTGATCCACCAGATCCACCACAGATTCACCGCCAAAATCAATATAGGCCTCGTCGATCACCACCACGGAATCAGTATTGGCTTTAAGCAAGCGTTCGATTTCAGAGGCTGCCAGCAACCGTGCTGTCGGGGCGTTCGGATTGGGAAAGATGATCCCGCCATTCTCGGCAAAATAGTCGTCAATTCGAATCTCGAATGATTCGGTAAGAGGCACCTCCCGATAGGCCACACCATACAACTTGCTATAGACCGGATAAAAACTGTAAGTGACATCCGGAAACAGAATAGGCTTGTCGTGCTTGAGCAACGCCATGAATGCATGTGCCAGTATCTCGTCGGAACCATTGCCGACAAACACCTGATCAGACTCTACTCGATGAACCGTAGCGATCTCATGACGCAGTCTATCGGAGGCCGGGTCTGGGTAGAGCCTCAAGTTTTCGCCAACCTCCCTGCGCAATGCTTCCAGAACCCTAGGGCTTGGGCCATAAGGGTTCTCATTGGTGTTGAGTTTGACCAGCTTGTCCAACTTGGGCTGCTCGCCCGGAACATAGGGGCTCAAGCCTTGCACCACCGCGCTCCAGTATTGACTCAAGACGTTCCTTCTTCAGCGATGCAAACGGTATTCAGCCGAACGGGCGTGTGCCTGCAAGCCTTCTCCATACGCCAGCGTAGCCGCGATGCGTCCAAGTGTCTGTGCGCCTTCAGCCGAGACCATAATGAGGCTTGAACGCTTCTGGAAGTCATAGACGCCCAAAGGGGATGAGAACCGCGCCGTGCGCGAGGTGGGTAATACATGGTTTGGCCCGGCGCAGTAGTCACCCAATGCCTCACAGGTGTTTCGGCCCATGAAGATGGCGCCGGCATGACGAATTTTCTTTGACAATGCGACCGGGTCGTCAACGGACAATTCCAGATGCTCGGGTGCAATACGATTGGAAATTGCCACGGACTCATCGAGATCAAGGGTTTTAACCAGCACGCCGCGATTGTTCAGCGAGGTCTCAATTACCGTGTTACGTGGCATTTCCTTTGCCAGTCTCTGCATGGACGCTTCGACAGCATCAAGGAAGGCTGCATCGGGCGACAGGAGAATTGCCTGAGCCAGTTCGTCGTGCTCTGCCTGGGAGAACAGGTCCATTGCAATCCAGTCTGGATTGGTTTTGCCATCGCAGATAACCAGAATTTCCGACGGGCCGGCAATCATGTCGATGCCCACCGTGCCGAACACACGCCGCTTGGCCGCGGCCACATAGGCATTGCCGGGCCCGACAATCTTGTCCACCTGAGGAATCGTTTGCGTACCATAGGCCAGTGCTGCAACCGCCTGTGCGCCGCCGATCGTGAACACCCGATCCACGCCGACAATGGCGGCAGCCGCCAGAACCAGATCATTCAGCTCGCCACCGGGCGTAGGCACCACCATGACCAGTTCTCCTACGCCTGCCACCTTGGCCGGAATGGCATTCATCAGCACGGAGGAAGGATAGGCTGCCTTGCCGCCTGGCACGTACAGACCCACCCGGTCCAGCGGAGTCACCTGTTGGCCCAGCATCGTGCCGTCGCCTTCCGTGTAGGTCCACGAGGCCTGCACCTGTTTTTCATGATAGTGGCGCACCCGTTCTGCTGCTTCCTCCAAAGCCTTTCTGCGATCTATAGGCAGGCCCGCTAGTGCATGTTCCAATCGGGCGTGGTTGAGCTCAAGCTCAGCCAGCGATGTCGCCGACATGCGATCAAATTTGTTGGTGTACTGCACAACAGCCTCATCACCGTGGGCTTTTACGTCGGCGAGGATGGCCGCCACCGTAGTTTCGATCGAAGCATCAATGGCATCGTCAAAATGCAAGAGGCGGTCAAGTCGGGGAAGGAAATCCGGCTGGCTGCTGTCGAGGCGCGTGGGCTTGATCACTGGAAGATCTGGCTTAATAAAGTCAGGATTATAAAAGCTTTTGCCCGGAAGACGTTGATCAACTTTGGCCAGACCATGCTTTAGCAACATGCCAGTACTTAGCGATAATTTGATATCTGCTCATTTAGACAGAGTCCAAATATTGGATTATCATTAATAATTATGGAGATCACAAATGCAAAGCAGGTGATGCGTTACACCCGGGACAACATGGCAGAGTTGTTACGCTTTCATGACATCAATCCGACCCATCAGCGGATTGAGATTGCCCATGCTCTTTTCTCCAGACAAGAACACCTCTCCGCCGATCAGGTAATGACTATAGTTAACGACCGCCATGCGGAAACCTCAAAAGCGACGGTCTACAACACGCTCAACCTGTTTCTGGAGAAAGGCATGATCCGTGAAGTCATCGTTGATCCCAACAAGGTGTTCTACGATCCCAACACACGGCCGCACCATCATCTCTACGATACCGATTCGGGCCGCTTGACGGACATCGATGCCGAGGAGGTCTCGATACAAGGCCTTCCCCCCCTGCCACAAGGCATGGAAACAGAAGGCATCGACCTGATAGTCCGCGTGCGCAACAGGCCCAGCAAGTAACAACAGCGCGACTACAAGCCTTCGCGATAGGCCTGGTTGATGGTTCGTAGCAGATCGCGGAACGGAATATCTCGCTCAAAACGAAGCAGAATCGGCATGTAAGGCAGGTCATGGCCCATACCGAGATCCTCAAATTTCCCCGCTGTCATGTCATCGAACAACTTGCGTAACTCCGTATCCAGCCCATCGAGAAACGGCATGTAGCGGGCCATTTCCTCATAGTCGTCCTCGATACAGGCGCGCAGTTCATCCACCTCATAGACCGCCTGATGCACCAAGTCCATGAACTCATCAAAGGTTTCGGGTTTCTTCATTTTGGATTCTTGACTTCACCGGGCACTTTGAAAACAAGGATAGTGTACCGCTCTGGCCCGCATCGTGAAATGCGTCCTCGAAGTTCGGGCTTGCCGTTTGCAACCCAAAAGGCCAAGGATGACTGGTCTGGCGGGTCTTCGTGATTTCACGGCAGCCAACAAGTGACGGAAGGCCTGCGGGAACCGCGACGCGGAAGAAGAATGTATCGCCTCTGCGGTGAAGGTAAGGGAGCTGTCTTGGTATGGTTTCGTGGGAGGGCGGCTTAGAGCGCGCTTATGTGTAGCAAACGCTTCAAAACCACTGAAAAACAAGGCCCCAAACGGTAAATCAGGACATCATGCCGGGGACTGGCGGAGAGGGGGGGATTGCCTTGCACCAATAAGTTAATTGATAATAATCAATAACTTAAGAATCGTAATCACAACCGCTTCGTATGACTTACCGTATGACTACGGCATGGACTCTAGACGAAAATCAAGGGGATGTAAAGCACCTGAAGCAGCAGCATGGTCAAGGCTTAACCACCTCCGAATAAGCCTGATCATACATCCGCCGAGTTAACGGCGCTCTCAAGCACTTCAGCTACGTCATCCGGTTCTTCGCCGCTCGCTGAGGGCATTACCCAAACGCGTTTCTCCACTAGGCTCGGCGCCCGCTCCAGCGCTCCAAGAGATTCAATGCCGATGGCCGTCAACTGATCCAGCAGCTCCCCGAACACCTCATCCTTTCGCAACGACCAGGTTGACGCGAAGCACCGCCAAAAGGTCCAGCCCGCCCGTTCCAGAACGCGCTGCCTGTTCATGTCCTGCTGCCAACGATCGGGGCCATGAAATTCATCGCCGTCACACTCGATGGCGAGCCGCGTGTCGCTCGTGCCCTCCACGACCATGTCGATGCGGTAGGCCCCGGTCTTGACCTGCGGAGTGACCTGGTAGCCTTTCTTCACCAGGTGGGAGTAAACGTCTATCTCAAATCCCGACTCACATCGATCGATCAGGTTTTCTGCTTCAGCTTCATCCGCAACCAGGGGTTTGTCGAAGTGACTCAAGAGCGTCAGGCGGCGCAAACCCGCGCTGGCGGCAGAGTTTGTGTTTCCGGGCAGAGGTGCGACAGGACACATCGCCAACCTCAAGGGTGGATGGAAACGGATACTGGACCGCGACGAGCTGACTCAACTTACTAAAAGGATTCGTGCCGCAGGCGGTGACTTCCAGTGGCCCGTGCCACGAGAGCCCGATCTGGGACCGGGGAATCACGGCCGCAAGGTGGAGACCTTCAACCAAACGCTCCAGCGTGCTCGCCGGGTGGCCGCCGAGATGCAGATCGACACGACAGGAGCCCGGCTCCCCGATCTGCGCCCGCATGATCTGCGCCGCACCAATGCCAGCTGGCAGCGCAACACGGGTGCAAGCCTCCCGACCATCGGCGAATCGCTCGGGCATAAAACAGCGGCGGCAACGGAAATCTATGTGCACATGACCCTGGATCCCGTGCGCGAATCCATGGAACGGGCCGCTGATGCCATGTTGGCAGCGGCCGGGCGTCGGCCTCAGGCCAACGTCATCCCGTTCACACGACCCAAGCGGACCCCTTGACGGGGCGTCTCCCAGGCCGCATAAACGTTTCCAACCCGTCTCTGGCTTCGCCCGCAGGGCGAGGGAGGCTAGGATGTCCACCGGCCCTGTCTTGCAAGATTGGAGATGCCGGGGTGGGCGCCCGGAAGCGTAGCTGTCCGGTTGTCCTACTTGTTATAATTGACATAATTGTCAATTGCGGCTATGTTGACATAAGATAAACCTGCGCAGGGGCATGCCATGAATATCGTATCTAACAGCGTTTTGGACGAGTTCGCCGAAGTGGCGACCATCCTGGACAAGCCCGCATTCAGCGCTCGACTCTCCAGGGTTATCAACCAGGAGGTCGAGCGGAAGTTGGAACAACTGCATGGGAAGGATCCCCGTACCGATACTTCCATCCAGTCTTTTAGGGCCGAAAAACGCTGGAAACCGTCCGCCACGGACCTGCAACGGGGTCGAGCCCTGATGCTGAAGGAGTTCCGCAAGCCACTTAATCTACCGGTGGCTGATTTCGCGCAGCTTGCCGGCAAGTCCCGTCAGCAGATTTACAAGGATGTGGAGATGCGGCGTTTACTCGCACTGTCGATCGGTGCGCGTGGGCAGCGCATTCCCGACTGGCAGCTCGACGAAACCAGGAAGAAACTCACTCAGGCGCTGCTGAAGAAAGCGCACGATGTGGATGAGTGGACGCTCTACTACGCTTTGTCAGAGCCGAGCGACGCACTTTCCGGCAAGTCGCCGGTAGACATCGTCAGTGCAGGCAACCTGGGAAGGGTACTGGCCGCACTTCTCGCTCAGCTCGATATCCACGACTGAGCGGGATAGCTGTTGGCTGCGCCCCCACTCGAAGCAGAACTCCCGGCCGGAACAATCCTACAGCACTCCAGCCGAGAGACTTATCGAGGCACGCCGCTCCACTTTGGCAAAAGCAAGCAGCATCGCTACGACGATCCGGCGGGCGGCTATGGGGTGCTCTACCTCGCCTTCAATCTTTCTACCGCGCTGATGGAGTCGGCGTTCCATAAACACCGCTGGTGGCGTATCGGGGCCAAGCGCAAGATCACCTTGTCCGAGGTGCAAAGCCGCATGGTTCGTATTATCAGCGTGGTCGCCGATCTCACTTTGTGCGATTTGACATCGGAGGGCGCAGCGGCCCGGGCCTTCGGCCTCAATGCTGCCCAGCTTGCGATGCGTCGATACTCCAGCACCCGCGCTCTGTCGGCCCGGATCGCGACGCTCAATTCCACCCGCGGTGCTCCTTTCGACGGAATTGTGTATCCCTCACGCAATAATCCCGGTGCAAGCTGTGTTGCGCTGTTCGACTGTGCGGCCGCCAAAGTATCGGTTCTCGATGACATACGGCTCGATGACCACAAGGACTGGCCGACGTTCATCCGCGATTTTGGGGTCGTAGTCCAGCCCCGATAGTCCTTGAAATGGGCTTCCCTGCCCCGACGACTGTAAATCAGCACACAATTTTTACCAGTAAACAGCGTGTGATGTTACCAGCAACATTGATGCAATGCAGTATTTGTGCGGCTCGTGCGATCATACCAGCTTGCTGATATTAATGAAAACCGGCAAATCAAACACGCTGATTTACAGCGTAAGAGGAGAATCATGAGCAAAGTATTCGTCAACATTGGACTTAGTCTCGATGGCTACATGGCACCAGAAGGAATGACCATGGAGAATCCCGGGTACAAGAACTGGGGTGCCAAGTGGGGTGCGCTGATGGCCTGGCTCATCAATCAACAGTACTTCCGCGAGAACCTGAAATTCGGACCAGGGGGAGAGACAGGCCCAGTCAATGACTTGGTTCGCAGCACCGTGGAGCGCATCGGTGCCAACATTATGGGGAAGCGAATGTTCGACCAAGGTGAGGTATCGTGGCCAGAGGAGGCTCCGTTTCACACGCCGGTATACGTGCTTACCAATGAGAAGCGCGAACCCTGGGCGCGCCCCGGTGGGACGACATTTAACTTCATCAATGACGGGCCGGAGCGTGCCCTAGAGCTGGCTCGGGAATCCGCAGGCAATCGTGATATTCGTATCGCGGGTGGCGCGGATGTAATCCAGCAGTACCTGAACCTGGGTGTCGTCGATGAGTTGGAAATCGCCTTGGTGCCCGTGTTGTTCGGCGTCGGACGGCGTCTGTTCGAGAACCTGCGTGAGCCCGGGCCGCAGTTTCGCATTGACAGAGTTCTTGATGGTCCAGCCGCCACACACGTACGCTATGTGCGTCAGTGAGGGCGGCCTAACAACCGGTAGCAGCGGACGGTCCGCTATGCGGCCCGCCGCTGAATCGGAGCGTTGACTGACCGCTCAATTTTAATTTTCAGACGTTTTGCAGAAGTCCTTGAACGGCAGCAAAGGCCGAGGATGCGACCGGCAACTGATTGTAGTGAACGACGGGTGATCGACGCGAAGCGGGCATTAGGCCGGTGGACGTCAGCTGTAGGTTGAACACCGGCCAGCCATTTTGGTTGCCAGCGCGACGGGTCGTCGCGCCACAGCGGCCGGTGGCACTGCAAGGTAGTTAGGTCCGCAATGTGTCGATTACCAGCCGTAGCCGGTAGGCTCTTTACGCTAATGGCAAGATTAAGTTTTCACGGCCGGCAAAAAAGCGCCAATAACAGCAAGTAAAGATGACCAATGAAATGTCCTAATATCAATCTGAAGCAGTCAGTCAGAGTCCGGAGAAGGTCCTAACCGGTCCAGCCAACCTAAAGGAGATATCATGCCCGGCTCAAACTTGAAAAAGTTTCTTGTCTTATATCTCATACCGGCCCCGGTTATGGATGAATGGGCAAAGACCAATCCAGAAAAGAGGAAGGTTGCCGAAGAAAAAATGCGGGCTGCGTGGGGCGAATGGATGGCCACTCATTCAAAGATGTTTGTCAGCACTGAGGCGGCCGGAAAGACCAAACAGGTCACGTCAACTGGCGTTTCAGATACTCGGAATGACATCATGCTGTATTCGATCGTAGAGGCTGAATCGCATGAAGCTGCTGCGAAATCGTTTGCAAACCATCCGCATCTGCAAATCCCGCAATCATCCATCGAAATAATGGAAATCAGACCGATAGAGGGGACGTAACGACACTATCGGCCGGGATTCGGTTACGTCTAGGGGCGGGCCCCGTCGCCTCTCGGGGCAAGTGATGTCTTATTTCACCGGCGCAAATCGGTAGGCAGCATGGCAGGCATTGCAGCCCTGTATCGCCTCTGCGAGATGCTTAAGAGTGGGCCCAGGACTCTCCACTGATTTCGTCTCATGTGCGATCTGGTCGAAGAGTTGATGCGTGGTCTTGGCCATCTGCACGAAGGGTGGTGGGAATTTCTTGCGAATTTGCATGGGTAACGTCTGCATCATGACGGTGCCACTCCGGGATGCAGCCTCCGACACCGCCTTGGCATCACCGCGTGCCACTCCGTCCGTTACCTGTTCGACGCTCGTGAGCATCTGCCGCATCCGTTCTTGCACCAGAATCCTTTCCGGTTCGGTCAGGGGCACGATCGTGCGCGGATCATGCACGTTCGTGGGCATTGGGCTGCCCATGCTGCCGCCCGCAGTGGGCATCTTGGCATGAGCATAGATGATTGTGGAACACGCAAGTGCAAGCACTGCGCTCAAGATGAATGGACGCATGATGTTTCTCCTGAACGGTCAAAATGAAAGCGACTAAAAATAGCCATTCCTAAGCGCTCCAGCCAGCACGGCGCCGCGCGACACGGGCTGTTGCGATTGCCCGCACCTATCAGTCCTCGGATCGGCGAGAGAGCCCAGGGGGCCGGCTGCAGCACGCGCCGTCATCGCTCGTGGCATTGCTGCGCGCATTCTGATCCAGAAAGGCATACCAGCCCGACTTGAGGCGCCACCAGAGGCTACTCGGACGTGCAACGTGGGCTTCGTCGAGCAGGCGCTCGATCTCACGGAATCCAACGCAGGAAGCATCATAGCGAATGCGAAGCCGATTCTTGCCCGCTGCCGTCGCGTATTCAATGGGTTCGATCCGCGTAAGGTTGTCTATCGCCCGCTCCAGTACTCCGGCGTCGCCATCGCATACCGGGATCGTGCGCGTGACGGCAAACGCCTTGTTCAGTGCGCCGCCTTTATCCAATTCCATGTCAATCTCTTCAAGAATCTGTCCTTAGCCGTTAGCCGGCAATGAGCCTCTCGGCGCATTCTCACGCCTCGATGTCACGTTTCATCTGCTCGAACTCTTCCCTTTTGAGTTCGCCGCGCGCATAGCGTTCCTTCAAAATGTCCAGGGCTGTTCTGTCACGTATCGATGAACTGGGATTGGATGACGAGCCGCCCAGCCATTTCACAAGCATGACAACTCCCCCGACAATCAGCACACCCCAAAGAAGCATGAACAGCCAGCCAAAGCCGGCGCCATAACCCCCGAACATTCCATATCCGCCCATCTTTAGCGTTCTCCTAACTGTGCGTCTTGGTCTTTCCCGTATGCCGTCAAATCCTAGGTCATAGTGAAGACGCGCCCCGCCTTGGCGGGGTGCGTCCAGGCAGCAGGTGAAGCAAGGATATTAGTAACCCATCACCCCTCGCCTGATGGCCTCAACCTGCTTGTGCTGCTCTGGCGTCAGCACCGCATCCATGCGCCGGTGTGCGTCCATTGCCGTATCGACTATCTTCTGGCGCAGCCCGGCCATTTCCTGGTAGGTCCTCTCGATCGCGGCTTCATCCCGTTGGGGCGCCAGGTAGAGATCACGGAGCTTGGCCCGATCATCCATGAACTGACCCATGATTGCCCAGTGGGTCCCGCGGGTTTCATTCATGATCTTGTCAATCTTGTCCTGCTGTTCATTAGTCAGATTGAGTTTCTGGCTCCAAAACTCGCCCATCATGCCCGGACCCATGCCATTGCCGCCCATCATGCCCGGGCCCATGCCGTAGCCACCCATCATGCCTGGGCCCATGCCGTAGCCGCCCATCATGCCGGGACCCATGCCATAGCCGAAGCCCGGCCCATAGGGGGCCCGGCTTGGCGCAGGGGTTGGGGTGGGTGTCGCTGCGGCCGGCTCGGCGGCCATGGTGGCCGGAGCCAGTGCGCTAAGCGCAACGGCTGTGGCGGATGAAATCAACAATAAACGCATTGCCTTGTTCATTTAAAACTCCTTTGCATTGTGGTGAGGAAAGAGCGGGACCGGCGAACCTTATCCGCTGTCAGCGGCGCGCTCTAAGAGAGGAAAGTAATGCCAAGAGCCAATCGGCAGGATTTGATGCTGGGTGCTAGCGAGCGCGCAGCCGGCGTTCACCAGCCTTGACCAGGGCAGGTCAAATGCGCAGCCTTTGTGTGGTGAGATAGAGGTCGCGCGGCGCGGGTGGCGATTGGGAATGCAGGTCGATCTTGAAGGTGCCCGCTGTGACTTCTGCTGCCGGAACGCTTATGATCAGGCACGGCAGCGCAGCTGCTTGCAGATCCACGCCGTGGTGCGCGGTCGAGTCAATTGCGAGCGTGGTCAGCGCATTGCGCGCGACATAGTCACAGCCATCGTGATCGGGTTGCCCTGCATGTCGATCGGGGCCGGCGACCCAGTGGGCGTGCGACGGCGGTTCAGGCGTGGTTGCAGCAACCGCGTAGCAGCAAGGCTGCGCCAGCAGCATGGACCACGCCACCAGCCAGCTTACGAGAAGCCACGGGACGGAAGATCGTGCGTAGCGCCGCATCCTAGTCATTGCAGGCGAGAACCTTTTTGCGCAACGAGGCGATCCCCAGCCAACGTCATAATTACCCCCAATCTGACGCCTAACTTTCTCGAAACTCAACTATCTATGCATAGCATAAAAAAGGTAATCCAGCGCCCATTGGGGAACCTGCCAAGGGCATGATGGCGGTCAACAGATTTCCGTTGCAGTCAGTATGGCGATTCACTATAGTTCATCAGCGCCCGTCAAGGGGGTGCGAGGGGGACTGGGGGACAGCGCAAGCTGGTGCCCCGGATTTGACCTGTCTCCTTAAGCGAATATCGACCAGCGGAAACATTGCTATCACGCACGGCCCGCTTCTTAACCTCGGCATGCCGGCCATGACCGTGACTTTTGTGGTCCAGGACAGGGCGTTACTCAATGGGGTCAAGACCGGCGACAGGGTGCGCTTCCGCGCCGAGTAGTCTGGCGACGCGCTTGTCATCACCAAACTAGCGATCATTCACTGACCGCTTGGCCGGGGGACCGGTCGTTCATTGCCTTAAGGATGGATGACGACTTGGGGTCGCGAAGGGCATGGTGCCAATCAGAGAAGCTGCCGTTGCCGCCGAAAACCGTTAGCGGCGATGGTCATAGGTCGCAGTCGGGCCATGAACGGCCGGTGGAGCATATCTGGTCGAAGGCCTGCTACGGACACTGGGAGCAGTCTTAAAAGCGAAGCACTCTAGCCTGTAACCTCACCTGTCCCTGCCGTTTGAATTAACCAGATGCGTGCGGATTCTGAAATCAATTAACGCTTTAACAACTTGGGTAGCGGGAAATCGAAGTGAATGTTCCGATCATTTCCATATGCGGTGTTGTATTCAGCTTGGTTCAACACGCGCTCAGCGGCATTGTCTAGGTTGCCATGGAGTTTAAGCAGGTAACGTTCGCCGGCGGGGATTGCACGGAAGAATGCATTTGCCATCCCCCGGCCAGTAACTTTCTCGACGAATGCCCTGCCTTCGTTCACATAGACCTGTTCTAGAACCCGATCAAAATTGGTAGTGACGGCACAGCTGTCGAATAGGCGGGGCACCAACGTAACTCCACCAGTAAGGTTTTCAGGAGTTTTTCGGTCGCCCCTTTCATTCAAGTGGTTGTCATCCAACTCCACTTTGGCACGTTGATGCCGTTCTTGGGAGGGGGCGGCCATCCCATTACACGTCTAATTCGGACGGTCAACGCAGAGCTAAAGGCTTCGGCGATCTCTCCGGGCCGGCCCACACGTCCCAGGGGCGTCCCCGCGACGCCGCGCGGTGACGATCCGACATTACGCAGTGTCGTCGGCGTGGTCGGAAGCCGCCGCCAATTGCTCGATCCGGCGTCGCCACGTTTCGGCGCTCTGCGGCTTGACGAACAGCATTGTTATGTTCGGTTGCGCGTGCTTGATCGCCGCCTCGATGCGGTTGACGCACGTTTCGATCTGCGTGGTGTTCAGCGCATCTTGGAACTCGACACTCAGCGCTGCGACAACCTGACTCGCGCCCATATGTATGGTCAGCACGCCATTGGCGGTGCGCACGCCCGGATCTTCGCAGGCGATGCGCAAGATTGAATCGCGCACGCGCGGAAGTGCCGATTCGCCGATCAGCAGCCCCTTGGTCTCGCGCGCCAGCAGCAGCGATGACACCAGGAGCACGAATCCGATGCCGATCGATCCAACGCCATCGAGCCGTGGCGCGTTAAGTGCGTGCGCGGCCGCGATTCCCGCTGCCGCGATCAGCAAGCCAAGCAGTGCGGCAGTGTCCTCAAAGAGTACCGTAAATGTGGTTGGGTCCTTGCTGTCGCGGAACGCGTCAAGGTAGCCCTGGCTGCCCATGGTCGCACGGAATGCTTTGAGTCCCACCCACCACGACACGCCCTCGAATCCAGACGATGCGGCGAGCACTACATAGTTGAGCACCGGATTCCGCATCGGCTCAGGATGCAGAACGTGATTGATTCCTTCGTAGAAGGACGCCGCGGCGCCCAACGCGAGAACCATTAATGCGACGATGAAGCTCCAGAAGTACAACTCGCGACCGTGCCCAAATGGATGGCTGGTGTCGGGAGGCCGAGCCGCGCGCTTCATCCCATACAATAGCAACAGCTCGTTGGCGGTGTCGACGAGCGAATGTACCCCTTCGCTGAGCATTGCCGAGCTACCCGTGAGCACCGCCGCTACGAACTTGGTCACTGCGATAGCGAGATTGCTCGCGAGCGCGGCGTAAACGGAAAGCTTCGCGTCGGACTGTTTCGGGATAGGTATTTCCAATACGTGCCTTCTTTCAAGCGGCAAGATTGAGCGCATATCGCTGCCACGGATGCGGAACACCAATCCCATCCAAAGGCCGTCTAATGCCGCCCACAACTTAAGCGTCGTCTGCCAGTCAGATATTGTATCGCCCGTTTCTCCAGGTCCAGCACCGCTTCCTTCAGCACTTCGGGGAGGGTTGGGTGCGCGGAATGAACGCGCGTTGCCTACGCTGCTGGCGTGAATCCCCCTTGCGACGACCCATATCGAGGCTGGTCGCTCCGCGTATGCAACCAACGGTTGCAGGTAAATTATGTTCCTGTTCTTTCCCTTCAACCACAGGGGTCAACTTCATAGTGCAGTGAGGCGGCTCGAAGTAATTGGCCGCTCTTAGCTGCTAAAGGGCGCTCCACGTGCATGCCACACGCAGTTCTGGGACGAGAGTGCGAGTTCGCTGTTTGGAAAACTGCCATTCAGCGTGAATCTCGGCTCAGTGGCGGGTAAGCAGTGGCGGACCAAGTTGGCGCAGAACCCCACCGGCGGCTCTGGCCGAGGATGCGACCTGCAAGTGATTGTGGTGAACGGCAGGTGATCAACGCCAAGCGGGCATTAGGAAAGTGGATGTCAGCTGTAGGTAGAACACCGGCCAGCCATTTTTGGTTGCCAGCGCGACGGGTCGTCGGTAGAGTAGGAATGTGGCGCGGTAGCCGTAGGTTTGGTATGTCTGTTTCCGCCCCTTTCGTCTGGCGGTGCCCAAGTAACCTGACCATAACCCCGTTTCCACATCCCCCTCATCGAACCGGAC